>NC_012778.1:1775000-2027500 GCF_000146185.1 [Eubacterium] eligens ATCC 27750
AAATAAGCGGAAGTATTGTGAATATAAGCACACCTGATACTGGAAGTGTAAGCAGCAGCTTATGAAGATTCTCATTAAACAGCGACTTCACGTCTTCTGCAAATGTGTTTATATGCTTTCCTTTTTCCTTTAACAGCTCCAGCTTATATGAGCTTTTTACAGCACTAGCTGCAACTATTATATAAGCTATAACAATGAATATTGTTGCTATTCCATACAGAAGCATAAGAAGTGAATTATCACCTGCAACATACTCATATATTCCAAGCTTTTCATTCCAGACCTCCTGCTGCGGTCTGCTTCCAAGACCTGGAAGCATCGCAAGGCAGTTAATTCCCTTCATAATCATAAAGCATACAAAGGCTGCTTCTATAGCTATATACATAATTCCCTTTATAATCTGCTTTCCTACAAGATTACCAAGTCCCGGAATCAGAATGCTTAACTTCGTAAATATATTTCCTTTTCTAAATGATTCAGTGAACTTAACTGCCATTATGCGCCACTCCTTTCAGCATTTAATCCCTATCAATTATTTTGCGATTGATGTATTAATCTGCTTATAGAAATCCTGTGTCTTAGCTGCTGCATTATCTGCTGTTATTTCACCATTTACGATTGCCTTAGCAAAGTTCTGTGCAGGTGCCCAGTAATCATTCATGCCTGTTACTGTTGGCTGGATTACTGATGTCTTGTTAAATGTATCATTCTGTGCTGTTACAAGTGCATCCTTCTTTACTTCATCAGTTGCAAGAAGCTCTGTATTACAAGGAATAACACCTCTTAATTCATAGTGCTTCTTCTGTGCATCCTTGCTTCCAAGATACTTTGCAAGTGCAACTGCTACCTGCTGATACTTGCAGTTAGGATTAACTGCGATTGCCTTAGAACCTGCAAATGCTAACATCTGCTTGTCTTTTCCACCAATCTTTACTGTAGGAAGTGAAACTGCTCCAAAATTGTCTCCAAGAATCTCTTTAACACTCTTATAATCCCATGATCCTGAGAAGTAAGCTCCAACTGAACCATCTCTTAAGCCAGCGATACCAACACCCTGAAGGTCATTGACAAAGTTAGGATTATTTACAAGTGAAACCATTGCCTGTGTTGCCTGTGTTCCCTTATCTCCTGAGATATCAACACCTGCTGAATTATCTTTTCCGTCTTTTCCAAAATATTTACATCCATTAGCAAGGAAGAATGATGACATATACCAGCCCTCTGTAATATTGAAAGCCACCTTATTCTTCTCAAGCATCTTATCAAGGCTCTTTACATCACTGTCTGTGAATTTGCTCTTGTCATAGTACATAAACCATGTATTAGTTGTAAATGGTACTCCGTATACAGCCCCATCTACTGATACTGAATCCACAATTGCATCTGAGTTAGTTTTCTTAACATAATCTGCTGTCTCTCCACCAAACTTTGCAATAGCGTTAGCATCAACAAGTGTCTGAAGCTGGTCGTTAGCAAAGAAGTATACATCTCCTGAATTCTCTGGATCCTGTGGAACTATCTTTCCTGCGTCCTGCTCTGAGCATACACCGTATTCAAATGTTAAATCCCAGTCAGGATGCTCTGAATTAAACTGGTCACACATTGTCTGAAGCCATTTGCCGTTCTCATCTGCCTGATCTTCTGCACAGCCCCATACCTTGATTGTAGCTGTGATTTTTTCCTCGCCTGCTGCTGTGTCATCCTTTTTAGCATTGCCACAACCTACAAAAAGTGACCCACACATTGTTGCTGCCATCACTGCAGCCGCTAATCTCTTAAACTTCATAAAAAACCCTCCTTAATAATTATCCGAGACAGCTTTGATTACTGTCCTCTTTTGATAATCTAATTATATTAAGGAGGGGTTAATATTAAAATATAAGATATTTTAGAAACATATCAGTTTTTTGTGTTGTATGGTTTTGCCGGGAATTTTATTGTTATTGTTGTTCCCTCATCAGGTATGCTCTGCACTTCCAGATGATAGCTTTCGCCGTAATAAAGTCTTATTCTGTCATTAACATTTCTTGCACCATACCCTTTTGACTGGACTGTTAAGAAGTTTTGTGCAGTTTCTTTGTCCATTCCTACACCGTTATCAGACACTGTTACACATACAAGCTTTTTACCTTCTTCATCCGTCTGCATCTTGGCCTCTACTGTTATTACACCTTTCCTGTCTGTCAGCAGATCTATACCGTGGTCTATTGCATTTTCTACCAATGGCTGGAGTATAAGGTTTAAAGATTCGCATGGCATAACTTCCTCTGATACATTTATCACCACATCAAATGAGTTGTCATGCATTATCTGCTGAATCTTAAGATACGACTGCATGTTGCTTAATTCCTGCTCAAAGCTTAGTATATTCTTTCCCTTATTAAGCGATGTACGGTAGTAGTTAGACAATGCAAGTGTTATCTCACTTATATCCTCCTGCTCATATTCTATTGCTTTCCAGTTGATAAGCGATAATGAATTGTAGAGAAAATGCGGATTAATCTGTGCCCTTAATGCCCGCATCTCTGATTCTTTCTGGCTTATACGTCCTTCATATACCTGCGTGATAAGATTCTTAATCTGGGTTGTCATGCTGTTAAAGCTATGAATAAGGTCACCTATTTCATCTTTGTCCTGTGTATTAATTACCGCATCAAAGTCTCCATTTTCAACCTTTGCCATACTGTTTTTTAATTTATTAATTCTTCTTGTAATGAAGCCTGTTGTAAATATACTCGCCGCAGCGGCACCTGCAACTGCTACCACAAATGCAACTACAATCATTGTAATCATTGAATTAGCTGACCTGAGCACAAGTTTTCTTGGTTCATAGACATATACTGTCCATCCGGTAACAGAGCTTTCCTTCTTTACTACAGAATAACCCTCTGTATTTCCACATGTATCATTATCCCATTCTGCCCCGTCGATTAACGAAAGCAGTTTCTTGCTGTTTAATCTGTATCTGGTGTTATTGTTTTCAAATGTGTCACTGCTGCATATAACTTTTCCATCAGCGTCAAGCACCACCATTCCGCAGTTCTGCTCAAGACCACCTGTAAATGAACTCATCATGCTGTCATAATCAACATCTATGTACATGATTCCAAGAATTCCTAACTGGTCAAGCGTTGACATTTTTCGTGCTGAAACAAGTGTCCTGCTGTCTTCATCAACAAACCACTGTATCTTAGTGCTTTCAGCAGCAGAATTATAAAAAGGTCTGTCTTTTATCTCTTCTATTGGAGCTATAGTCGTATCATGTTTAATAGCTTTATCCACATATATTGTTACTCTGTTAATATCATTGTGAAAATACTTTAATGATGAAAGCATAGGGTCAAATGTAGTGACAATCTGGTTATACATCTCATATGTGCTTTTGTAATCGTATGAAAGCACTCCCGACAGCGTATCATTAAATGTTATATAATTAGACAGATTATCATACACCTCTATCTGCCCATCCACCGTTGTAACAGACTGTTCAATTGTCCCCTTGATGCTCTTTAAGTCCCTGTCCATAAGAATGTTTCTCATCTGACAGTATGCAAAAACAAAAAGCACAATCAGGGGAATAAGTCCGGTCACTACATATATGATGACAAGCTTGTTCTGCAATCTTATATCATTGATTTTCTGCTTAATCTTTTTCAACTCAATTCTCCCTGATCCCTGAATTTCTGAGGACTTATACCAAAGTACTCCCTGAAGCTCTGTACAAAATATGAAACATTTGGATAACCCACCTGCTCACTTATATTCACAATCTTCATGTTCGTACCGGTAAGCAGTTCCTTAGCCTTCTCCATTCTGTACTGTTTAATATATTTGCTCAGATTCTGTCCTGTTTCCTTCTTAAAAAGTGAACTTAAATAGCTTGGTGCAAGATAAACCATATCCGCAAGCTGCTGTGCGCCAATCTCCTCACCATAATGGTTATGTATATAATTCTTTACGGTCTCAATCTCCCGGTGTGACGTGGCCGGCTCTTTTCCAAAACTCTTTTCCAACAAATCAATATAGTTATTCACTATATCCATAATGCATGAGAAATCCTCCGACTTATACAGTCTGTCAATCTCCCTGCCAAATTCCGCCTCATCAGCACCCGGAATATTGTCATAGAAATCTTTTAACAGATTGGAAAATACGAACTTGATGTATATATGTGAGAAGTTCGACTGCCCCCTGTATTTCTTACACAATGCATCAAAATGTATCCGTAAAAATGTGATATCCTTCATCTTGATATCCTGCTTCATCTGCTTCATAAGTGCATCATCATCAATCTGTACAAGCACAGGTGTATCTTCACTGATATTATCAGAAAAAATATATCTTCCTGTCTCATAAAACTTATTATTCATCAGTGTATCAACTGCATCCATTACCTGTGGAAGCTCATGATAATCGTTGAATAAACCGGACACAGCAATATACATAAACTGTCCTGTCTTTCTATATATATAGTCATGAATATTTGTAAACATTTCTTCAATGTTCTTATCAATATTACCATCTGCTGTGAATGATTTATCAGAAAATATGATAACTGACTGTAACGGGTTAAGATTAAGGTACTGATAATCCAGTTCCCCGGTTATCTCTTTAAATATGTCTTCACCTGTATCATATTTCCCAAAGAAATCAGTATTGAATTCTATAAGTGCAAGTCTGTTATACCCTGCCAGAAAATCCCCATTATCAAGTATTCCTGATGCATCACCGGAGTTGAGCAGCGTATACATGTAGTACTGTTTTATAAAGTTAGCCTGCCTGTTATAGTCCTCATCCTTCTTGTGTTCCTCGTCAAGCTCTGTTATAACCCCTGTAATTGTCGAACTGAATTCTGACGGATCAACCGGCTTTAATATATAATCTTTAACTCCTAATTTAACTGCCAGCTTGGCATACTCAAACTCGTTATAGCCTGAGAATATAATTGTCTTTAAACTGATGTCGTTGTGCATCACATTCTTAATAAGCTCTATCCCGTCCATAAACGGCATCTTAACATCTGTAAGCAGTATATCTATATGTCCAATTCCTGTATTCTTGTCAGATGTCAGATATTCCAGTGCCTGCTTTCCGTTGCACGCCTCAAATACTCCAAGCTCAATTCCCATTCTCTTAAGAAGCATTCTTATTCCGCTTCTTTCAATCTTTTCATCATCCACTATAAGTATATTATACATAAATCTACCCCGAAACCTTCCTCATTCACGAACTTTTGCTCTTATAATGATTATAGCTTCCGGGGCAATTATTATCAACTTATTTAGTTATATTAAAGATGCCATATATCTTCATTGTACTGTCGGATTGTTCTGTCTGATGAGAAAAATCCGGCATTTGCAATATTAACAAGCATTTTTTCTGCCCACGCATATCTGTCATCATAATCTGCGAGAGCCTTTTCTTTGGTTTCTATATAGCTTCGTAAGTCAAGCAATGCCATAAACCAGTCTTTTCCTACAATCTCATTATACAGTCTGTTAAGACTATGTGAATCACCTGCCTGAAGCATAGCATCCGATATTATAAAATCCACACATTTTTTTATAAGAGCATCTGTCTCATAAAGCTTCTTTGCGTTATAGTCACATTTTTCATAATGTGCAATAACTTCATCACTTGTTGCGCCAAATGTATATATATTATCTTTACCTACAAGCTCTGCAATCTCAACATTAGCACCATCCATTGTTCCTAATGTCACAGCACCATTGAGCATGAATTTCATATTGCCTGTTCCTGATGCTTCTTTAGATGCAAGTGATATCTGCTCTGATATATCACATGCAGGAATCAGCTTCTCTGCCAATGTTACATTGTAGTTCTGGACAAGCACAACCTTAAGGTAAGGACTTACATCTTTATCAGCCTCAATAACCTTACTCAATGTAAGTATCAGATGAATTATATCCTTCGCAATTGTGTATGCAGGTGCAGCCTTTGCGCCAAATATCACTGTAACAGGAGTCTTTGGAATGTTGCCTGCCTTGATGTCAAAATATTTATATATTATATACAGTGCGTTCATCTGCTGTCTTTTATACTCATGCAGTCGCTTTATCTGTATATCGTATATTGACTGTGGATTAATCTCTATTCCCTGTGTCTGCTTAAGGTATTCTGCAAGATTTCTCTTGTTGTCTGTCTTAATCTCAAGAAGATTATCGTAAACATTTTTATCACCGGCAAACTTTAAAAGGTCTTTTAACTTTTCTGCGTCATGTCTGTATTCACTTCCGATAAGTGTCTCAATGTATTTCGCAAGTCCGTTATTACAGTGGATAAGCCACCTTCTGAATGTGATTCCGTTAGTTTTGTTATTGAATTTCTCTGGATATATCCTATAGAAATTATTAAGCTCTGTATTCTCTAATATCTCAGTATGAAGCTTTGCTACTCCGTTGACGCTCATTCCATAATGAATATCGATGTGTGCCATGTGAACGAGATTATTATCGTCAATTATATACACTGATTTATCTGTGTACTTCTTACGCACTCTTCTGTCAAGCTCTTTTATAATCGGCATAAGCTGTGGCACAACCCTGTTAAGATAGTCCACAGGCCATTTTTCAAGGGCTTCAGCAAGGATTGTGTGATTAGTATACGCACAGCTTTTTGATACAATATCAATTGCTTCGTCCATTGTTATCGGACTTCCATCTATATCTCCATTTTCTGTAAGAAGTCTTATAAGCTCCGGGATTACCATTGTCGGATGCGTATCGTTAATCTGGATAACTGCAAGGTCTGACAGATTCTTAAATGTTTTTCCGGTGTTAATACATTTGTCCCTGCACTCATCTAATATAAGCCTTGCTCCATTGCTTACCATGAAATACTGCTGATAGATTCTAAGAAGCCTTCCCTGTTCGTCACTGTCATCAGGATAAAGAAACAGTGTAAGGTTCTTGGCAATATCTGACTTATCAAAGTCTATGCTGTCACCTTTTACGATGCTCTCATCAACTGTCTCCACATCAAACAAATGAAGCTTATTCGTTCTCTTTTCTCCGTACACATTGATATCATACATTCTTGAAACCACACTGATTTCACCGAAATTGATAGTGTATGTCACATCTGTCGGAACAAGCCAGCTATCCTTACCAATCCATGGATTAGGCACTTCCTTCTGCTTTCCATTCTCAAACACCTGCTTAAAAAGTCCAAGATGATAATTAAGTCCGATTCCGTCACCATTAAGACCAAGGTTAGCAATCGAATCAAGGAAGCATGCTGCAAGTCTTCCAAGTCCGCCATTACCAAGTGACGGCTCTACTTCCAGTTCTTCAATATCTGAAAGATTTTTTCCTGCCTGTGTAAGTTCTTCCTTAACTTCATCGTAGATTCCTAAATTAATAAGATTATTGGATAAAAGCTTTCCTATAAGGAACTCTGCAGAAATGTAGTATACCTTTCTGCCATTGTCTTTCACTATTCTATCACGTCCCTTTTGTGCAACCAGCTTCATAAGTGCATGAAAGCACTCCTCGTTGCTGCATAAGTGCAAGTCTTTTCCATATTCTTCCAAACATATAGTGTTAAGCATATCGTTGCCCTCCATTCTTGTATTTATATTTTATTATAGGGTTGCTGGAAAAATTCTCTTGCTTTATAATGGGATAAACTTGTACTATTCTATCATATTTAAGGAGAACCTTATGAATATAACAGATTATGGACCACTGAAAGAAACCAAGTCTCATTTTGATTCAGATTTTTTATATAACACTTACCCATGCTCTATCCCGCTTGATTTTACGGAAGTTCCGCTGCACTGGCATAATGAAATGGAGCTTATATACATCAAGAAGGGATGCATGATCGTAAGCGTTGACCTTGAGTATTCTGTTGTAAATGCTGGAGATATTGTTGTTGTCATGCCTGGACATATCCATTCTATTATCCAGAACGAGAGTGATTCATGCGAATACGAAAATATTCTTTTTAATCTTGATATGCTTGTTAGCAGGCAGTGTGATTATGATACCGTAAGCTTTTTTAACGGAATTGCCGGCTTTAATGGGTATTGCCCTCCTGTTATCAGTAAAACTGCGCCACACTATTCTGATTTAATTCATTATATTGATGAAGCTGATAATATATGCAAGTATTTCCCTGACGGGTACAGGCTGAAAATCCGTGCATGTCTTTTTAATTTCTTTTTTGAGCTTAATGCACATTTTTACACGCATACGGATATGCCTGTACACTTGTCTGATGATAAGATGGATAAGCTGAAACTGGTACTTAATTATATTGAGAAAAACTTCGCGCGTGCAATATCCATTGAAGAGATTGCTCAGTGGTGTCATTTCAGCCAGTCGCATTTTATGAAGTTTTTTAAGAACTGCACCGGCACATCTTTTATCACTTACTTAAACGACTACCGGCTTATTATTGCTGCAAGAATATTAAAAACCACAACCCAGCCAGTTATTATAGTGGCTTCTGATTGTGGTTTTGATAATATATCTTACTTTAATAGAAAATTCAAAGAAAAATATGGTGTTTCTCCGAGGGAATTCAGGAAATAAGGTGTTATTAATATAATCTGTTTTTTACATATTCTTCAAATCTTGGCAGTGCCATTGCTATATTCTCATGTAATGGTTTTTAATAGCTGCATAATTTTATAACTTTTATCAATTGCAAAATAAAAAATCCTGCTCTCAGGCAGCCATAACCACCTGAAAGCAGGATTAACATTTTAATTATTAACAGATTACATTAAACCATGTGCTCTGTTGTAAGCATTACATATCTTATTAGAATTCTTGATAAGAATATGCATTGCAACAAATGGTCCAATTCCACAGATAAAAGCACCAAATATCTGCCATAAAAGAACAGTTGTACCATTCTCCTGGATTGAAAGTCCATAACGAGGTCCGTTAGCTGCAAGTCTGTTACCAAGATTATAGTACCAGAACCATGCATATATACCACATGTTATGAGTGATAAAAGAACAAATGCAACAAGCCCTGATGTATTCTCTCCATCTCCATCACATGCAATATTAACATCATGTGCCATCTTGTAAATGAAATAATAGCCGTATATTCCACATGTGATAATTGAAAGAATTATGTATGAAGCAAGACCTCTGTCATCCTTTAATCTTGTACCTGAGTATGGTGGGATTGTGCCATTATTATAACCATTGCTGTAATTCTGATTAGCATTGTAACCCTGATTATTATTCTGATTATTGTTGCCTGTAAAGCTCTGCTTTACCTCATTAAAAGCACTTCCAAGTTCCTGCTCAGCCTTGTTGAATACCTGACTTGCCTGACCAGCAATATCCTGCTCCGGTGAACAATTTGCTCCACAATATGGGCAGAACTTAGTTGAATCTGGAACCTGTTTTCCACATTTTGTACAAAACATAATATTTCCTCCCCTTATAAGTTTAGTTTGCGAATGATTCGGAATACAATATTGTTCTGTGGTTCAAAAACCACCACATTGCCATCTCCAATAAACATTCTATACAAGTAAACTATAACAAATGCACCTGCCATTGTAAACATAAAAATTTTATAAAATTTAATATTTATTTTAGATTTCAGAAGCATAACTATAACAACAACCGGTGGCAGGAAAAAAAGTGGATGATACATGAATGCTTCATGTATATTAAAATGCATTAAAGCTATCCATGCCCTTGACATTCCACAGCCTGCACATGATATTCCTGTTATGTATTTTATAGGGCATGTAACCCCGAAGCTTTCTAGTATCACATACAGCACAACAACTGCCGCAACTGATGTTATCACTTCTATTCTTCTATGCGATTTTCTTTTATATGCATTGCCTCCGCTCATTATTCCCCCTGATAATGCTTTTTATTACATTATAATCTCTCCTGCAAGCAATGCAAGACAAGGAAGCGTAATTATGCTAATCAATGTAGACAAAGTAACTGCACCAACTGCGAGCTTCTGGTCGTGACCGAACTTAATCGCAAAAAGTGTTGTAATAGCCGCACATGGGCATGCCTCAAGTATAATTGTAATAACAGCAACCATTCCATGGGCATGTATCAGATACATAACCAGAGTGCAAATTACCGGTATAATAAACATCCTGAGAATAACCGTAAAATACACTCTTTTATCCTTTAAGATACTCAATAATGGGAACTGTGAAATAGTAATTCCTGTTATTATCATAGACAACGGGGTATTCATGCCTCCTACAACATTAAATGTATCCTTTAAAACATCCGCAACCGGAATTCTTGCAAGGAATATGACAAGACCGACCGCAACCGATATAATTGGTGGGCATGTAACAATCTTCTTTAAAAGTTCCTTGAAACTCATACTCTCTGAAACATACACAATTCCGACAGTCCATAAAAGAATATTGAATACAGTAACATATACGCTCGCATACAGTACACCTTCTGAACCATACATTGCCTGAATAAGTGGAAATCCCATATAAGCCGCATTAGAAAATGTAGTTGCAAATCTTATAATGCCGCGCACTTCCTTTTTCATCAAAAATGTTATGCCAATCGATAAAGCCATTCCTATGCATATAGTAAGTATGCTGTAAAAAAGCATTCTGCCCATATTCTTAAGAATCTCGGCATTGTATCCTGACATGTAAGAATTAATAATCATAAATGGAACAACAAAATATATAAGAAGGTTAGAAAGCATCCCCTTTCCTTCTTCGTTAACCATCTTAATCTTTCCTATAACAACTCCACACAGTATAAGTATGAATAACTCAAATACCTGCTTCGCTGTAATAAGTGCTAAATCCATAGCTCTCTTATCCTCCTTTTCATACACGCAAAAAACATGTTATATATTTCATCTTCTGAGATATATAACATGTTAATAGCAAAGTCAAGTAAAAATCTAATACTTTATCTCTGGCATAAGCTCTGCACTTATTACATTAAGCATACGCTCCATTGTCTCTAACTCTTCTTTAGAAAATCTGTCCTCAATCCTGCCCATTACAGTCTTAAGATACGTATTGCTGATATTATAATAATCTATATACTTCTGTGTTACCTCGAGATGATACTCTCTCTTGTCTTCCTCAGACTGTACTTTCTTTAAGTATCCCTTCTTAACAAGATTATTAATCTTATACGCCGCGTTAGGAGATGATATATTTGCCATATCAGCAAACTGTGCCACAGTAGGTTTATCAAGTGCATATATTATCTCCATGCAGAAAGTTTCTACAGTTGTAAGAGATGTCTCCCTCTCCTGTAGCTTTTCAAACATTTTCTGATAAAAATGCATCTTAAACTTCGTATATACCTTACTAAAAGAATCCTGCAGCACCTTACTTTACCTCCAAAGCTTTTTTAATTGTTTATTATTATAACAATAGCTCTATTCTATTGCAAATGTAAGTTCAGCTGACACTGCAAGTTTTCCGTCAACATAAGCTTCTGCCTTTCCTACTCCCACAGGACCTTTTCTTGCTATAATCTCGCATGACATTTCAAGCACATCCCCAGGTGTGACCTGAGCCTTAAACTTAGCATTTTTAATTCCTGCAAAAAGTGCTATATGTCCCTTATTCTTTTCTTCCGACAATAAAGCAACTGCTCCAGTCTGCGCCAGTGCCTCAATAATAAGTACTCCCGGCATTACCTTCTTCTGTGGAAAATGTCCTACAAAATGCATTTCATTGGCAGATACGCATTTAATACCACAAGCCTTCTTTCCAGGTTCACACTCTGTTATCCTGTCTACTAATAGAAATGGATATCTGTGTGGCAGAATCTGCTGTATTTCATCTGAATTAAGCTGCATCTTTACACCACCTTTCTAAGCACGATAGACGCATTATGTCCACCAAAGCCAAGTGAATTAGACATAGCATAATCAACTCTTGACTCTCTTGCCTT
This sequence comes from [Eubacterium] eligens ATCC 27750, assembly GCF_000146185.1. Taxonomy (NCBI): domain Bacteria; kingdom Bacillati; phylum Bacillota; class Clostridia; order Lachnospirales; family Lachnospiraceae; genus Lachnospira; species Lachnospira eligens. The sequence continues at coordinate 1,786,913 of NC_012778.1, forward strand.
ATTTGGAACGATATCAAGATCACAGTCATCATCCGACACCTGATAATTAATGGTTGGTGGAATTATATCATTCTTTACAGCAAGTGCCGATATAATTGCCTCAACAGCACCACTTGCACCTAACATATGTCCTGTCATCGACTTTGTTGAGCTTACCGCAAGCTTGTACGCATGTTCTCCAAATGCCTTCTTTATCGCGTTAGTCTCGCCCTTATCATTAAGCTTTGTACTTGTTCCATGTGCATTAATATAATCAATATTCTCTGGTTTTATTCCTGCATCCTTAACAGCCTCAGTCATTGCCTGTGCTGCCATGCTTCCGTCTTCGAGAGGGGCTGTAACGTGGTTTGCATCACATGTTGAACCATATCCTGCAATTTCACAGTATATCTTAGCGCCTCTTTTCAGTGCATGTTCATACTCTTCAAGAATAAGCACACCTGCTCCTTCTCCCATAACAAATCCGCTTCTTTCTTTATCAAACGGAATAGAAGCCCTGTTGACATCTTCTGCTTTGCTTAATGCATGCATTGATGTAAAACCACCAATTCCAAAATCAGTTATACAGCTTTCTGCACCTCCGCACACAATCACATCCTGATATCCATCCCTGATCTGTCTTAATGCATCTCCAACAGCATTGGTTCCACTGGCACATGCAGTAACAACACATGTACACATTCCATGTAGTCCAAATCTGATTGCAACATGTCCTGCCGCCATATTAGTTATCGACATTGGCACAAAATGTGGCGAAACTCTGTCATATCCTTTACTTTCGCCTCTTAAGCATTCTCTCTGTATAGTTGTAAGTCCACCAATTCCACTTGATAATATAACACCACATCTTAATGTGTCTTCTTTGCCAAAATCTATAGCTGAATCCTTCACTGCTTCATCTGCAGCAGCAAGTGCATATATCGTGAAATCGTCCATTTTCCTTAATTCTGCTTTATCAACAATACTCTCTGCGTCAAAGCCTTTTACTTCACCAGCAAGCTTGACTGCACTGTTTTCTGTATTAAAATGTGTTATCTTACCAATACCACATTTACCAGCCTTTACAGCTTCCCACATATCATTAACATTGTTTCCGACAGGAGTAACTGCTCCCATACCTGTTATTACAACTCTTCTCATATTGCCATTCCTCCGTCTACACAAAGTACCTGTCCGGTTATGTATCGTGCTCCGTCACCCGCAAGAAATGCTACTGTTTCTGCAATATCTTCCGGCTTTCCCATCTCTTTAAAAGGTATATTCTCCACCACTTTTTCTTTAACAGCATCTGACATTGCTCCAGTCATATCAGTTTCAATCATTCCCGGTGCAACCGCATTTACAGTTATATGTCTTGACGCAAGCTCTCTTGCAAGCGACTTCGTCATACCAATAACACCTGCTTTACTTGCAGAATAATTAACCTGCCCTGCATTGCCCATAACGCCAACTACAGAACTCATATTAATAATTCTTCCTGCTCTCTGTCTTAACATAAGCCTTGAAACTCCACGCATCATGTAAAATGTACCCTTTAGATTCACATCTATAACTGCATCGAAATCCTCATCCTTCATACGTCCAATAAGATTGTCCTTAGTAATTCCTGCATTATTGACAAGAATATCAATTCTTCCGCCAAGTAAATCCACAGCTTCCCTAATTAAACGCTCACATTCCTCTGAATTACTCACATCTGCCTTAATTGCATGGATTTCAATTCCATACTCTCTGCATAAATTAACTGTTTCACTGGCAGCCTCATCACCTGAACGGTAACTGAATACAATATCTGTTCCTTCACTTGCAAGCTTAACGCATATAGCCCTTCCTATTCCCCTGCTTGCACCTGTAATAAGTGCTTTTCTTCTCTCAGTCATTCCCTATCCTTTCCAAATCAATGTCAGATTTGCTCAACCAAAGCTTATATGTCCGATTTATTCAATCTATAATCTGTTATAATCTCATTAATAAGTTCCTGTACGCTCATTATCCGGTCAACTCTGTCTGCATTACTTCCTGCAAAAAACAGTCCATTATCCCAGTCACCCTTAACTGCTGCTATAAGTGCCCTGCTTATGCAATATGGTATACTGTCATCCTTCTTACATGCTGTAAGACAACCATTACATTTTCTTGCCGTGAAGGTTTCTCCTGCATCAAGCCTTTCAAGCAGTGGGCTGTTAATTGCACGTGCCGGCATTCCAACAGGACTTTTAATAATACGGATGTCTTCTCTCTTTGCATTAACAACAGCCTTTTTAAATGTATCTGAAGCATCACATTCATTGGTAGCAATGAATCTTGTCGCAATCTGTACACCTGCAGCACCTTCATTTACATAATGTGCCATATCTTTGCCATCAAACACACCTCCAGCGACAAAAACCGGGATATCCGCACCGTACTCTTCTATTACAGCAAGTACATCTGACAATATTTCATCGTTAGTCTGTGTTTTTCCCTGTGTAATGTCATCTGCACCAAAGCCTAAATGTCCTCCTGCCATGCTTCCTTCAATAATGAACATATCCGGATACACATCATAATGCTTCTTATAAGTTTTCATAATTATCCTGGCAGCCCTGCCACTTGAAACAATGGGTGCTGCCAGTGTATCTGTTCCCTTAGTAAACTGTGGCAGATTAAGCGGAAGTCCTGCACCTGAGATAATAATATCTGCTCCTGCTGAAACTGCGGTCTTACAGCTTTCCTCATAATGAGAAACTGCAGTCATAATATTTACAGCTACAAGTCCCTTCTTTGTACTTTCTGCTGCAATCTGCTTAGCTCTCTTAATATGGTAATCAAGTGCCCTTAGATTCGCCTTAAAGGGGCTGCTCTTAAAATCCTGTTCATCATAACCTGCATTAACAGAACTGATAACTCCACATGCCCCATTTGCTGCGACTGCACCTGCAAGGGATGAAAGAGAAACTCCGACACCCATACCGCCCTGAATTACCGGAACATCAAGCACTTTGTCCTTAATCTGCATACAATTCCTTTCGCACAGCCTCATATTCTTCATATATTTGTTCAAATATTTTCTCAATTGGCTGTATCTTATCAATCTGGCCTGCAACCTGACCTGCCATCAGTGAGCCATTCATTGTGTCACCGTCAAACACTGCCTTACGAAGAGAACCTAATGTATATTTCTCAAGTTCCATCTTATCAGCACCTGCCTTCTCCTGCTTTACATACTCGCGTGACATCTCATTTTTAAGCACACGCACAGGAGTACCAGCAATTCTTCCTGTAACTATCGTGTCATTATCCTTTGCTTTAAGTATTGCCTGCTTATAATTATCATGTATAGGACACTCTGTACTTGCCAGAAGACAAGTTCCCATCTGTACACCTGCAGCACCAAGTGCAAATGCTGCTGCAAGCTGTCTGCCATCTGCAATTCCTCCGGCCGCAATAACCGGAATATTCACACTGTCAACTACCTTTGGAACAAGTGTCATAGTTGTCATCTCACCGACATGACCACCACTTTCTGTTCCCTCTGCAACTACTGCATCAGCTCCGAAACGCTCCATTCTTATTGCAAGCGCTGCACTCGAAACAACCGGTATAACCATCATTCCGTTAGATTTCCATTTTTCCATATATTTGGCCGGACTTCCTGCTCCTGTTGTTACAATCTTTACATTTTCTTCCACAAGCAGTTCTGCCATTGCATCAGCTTCCGGATTCATAAGCATCAGATTCACACCAAATGGTTTATCCGTAAGTGTTCTGCATTTTCTTATGTTTTCACGAAGCATATCCGTGTTCATTCCACCAGCTCCAATAAGCCCCAGTCCACCTGCATTACTAACTGCAGCTGCAAATTCTCCTGTTGCAATATTAGCCATTCCGCCCTGTATAAACGGATATTTTATTCCTAACATCTTATCTAATCTCATTATGCTGCTCCTTATTATGTCTCTATCAAAGCACTGCTCCAGCTAAGCCCCGCTCCAAAGCCCGCAAGAATCAGCTTTCTGCCTTTGTCAAAGCATCCTCTTTGTGCTAACTCATCTAGTGCTATTGGGATACTTGCCGCTGATGTATTACCGTATTCCGCTATATTTATATAGAACTTATCTTCATGTCCCGGATATTTTTTCTTTACATGATTGATAATTCTTTCATTAGCCTGATGGCACACAATATAATCTATGTCATCAAGTGTCATGTCCGATTTTTTCAATATTTCATCAATTCCCTGTTTAAGAACATCAACTGCAAAACGGAACACCGCATTTCCATTCATCTTTACATATGCATCCTGTGCACCTATACCTCTGCATACAAGTACATCAGTATCGCCTCTTGTGTAATTAATCTGTCTATACATATTGTCAGCCGCTTTTATAAGAACTGCACCTGCACCATCTCCAAAAAGCACGCATGTTGAGCGGTCTGTATAATCTAATATCTTAGACATCTGCTCGCTTCCAATAAGCAGTATGTATTTATAATCAGTGCTGTTAAACAGTGCCTGTCCAACATTTAATGCATGCAGAAAACCTGTACATGCACTGCTTAAATCAAATGCAAGTACATTCTCAGCCAATCCAAGCTCCTTCTGTACAATTGCTGCAGTAGATGGAAATGCATTATCTGCAGTTGAAGTTGCAACTATAACTGCACCTATTTCTGCAATATCCACACCTGATGCCTCTACCGCTTCATATGCTGCTCTGACTGCAAGTGATGTAGTATTTTCCTGTGTACATCTGTATCTTTTCTTAATACCTGTTCTTGTTGTTATCCATTCATCATTTGTATCAACAATCCGGCTTAAGTCATCATTCGTAATTATCTCTTCTGGGAGTGCTTTCCCTGTGGACACTATCTGAATGCCTTTCACTTTATCTCTCCCCTGTCTATATTCCTGAATTTGTCATATCTTGAATTAACAAGCTCTTTTGATTTCATCCTGCCAAGAATTCCGAGTTCTTTTTCTAACATTCTTGCTATATCTGAAAAACACCTGTCTCCTTCTGCAATTACACCATCAACGAGTCCGGCAGTAAAAAGCTCCTGTGCAGTAAGCTTCATAATCTCACTTGCCTGTGGTGCTTTCTTAGCATCCTTATATATTATTGACGCAAAACCTTCCGGAGACAGAATCGAATATACTGCATTTTCAAGCATATACACCCTGTCGGCTGCTGCCAGTGCCAATGCACCGCCACTTCCGCCTTCACCTGTGATTACTGATATAACAGGTACTGTAAGCTTAAGCATTGCTGCTATACTTCCCGCAATCGCATTACTCTGTCCGTTGCTTTCTGCTTCCATGCCTGGATATGCACCTGGCGTGTCAACAAATGTTATGACAGGTCTCCTGAATTTTTCAGCCTGTTTCATAACACGGACTGCTTTTCTATACCCTTCAGGTGACGCCATTCCGAAGTTATATCTTATATTCTCTTCTATATTCTTTCCTTTACGGTTTCCAATAACAGTTACCGTTTTTCCATTAAATGAAGCAATTCCTGCAACAAGGCTTTTATCATCTTTATAGTATCTGTCACCATGCATTTCTATAAAATCATCGAAAAGCACTTCTATGTATTTCATAATATCCGGACGGTCACTTTTTCTGGCTGCAAGGACTTTCTCATATGGTGTTAAAACATTTTCACTGCTCATGCTTCTCCTCCGGTATTCACATGCATTTTCAATATCTTTGATAAAGTCTGCTTCATATCTTTTCTGTCAACTATCATATCTATCATGCCATGTTCTAACAGAAACTCTGAGTGCTGGAAGCCTTCCGGCAGCTTCTGTCCGATAGTCTGTTCAATAACTCTTGGCCCGGCAAAGCATATAAGTGCTCCTGGTTCAGCAATTATAATGTCACCAAGACTTGCAAAGCTTGCGCTCACACCACCTGTTGTCGGATTAGTGAGATATGATATAAATAATCCACCAGCATCCTTGAACTTTTCAATTGCCGCTGTTGTCTTTGCCATCTGCATAAGCGAGAAAAGGCCTTCCTGCATTCTCGCTCCACCGCTTGCAGCAAATATTATAAGTGGCAGTTTTCTTTTCATTGCATATTCTGTGAGTCTTGTAATCTTTTCACCTACCGCAATTCCCATGCTTCCCATAAGAAATCTTTTATCCATAACTGCAACAGCTGTTTTGACTCCGCCAATTCGGCATGTTCCAGTAACTACTGCATCCTGCTGGCCTGTCTTTAATCTGTTTGCTTCAACCTTTTGCTCATATCCCGGAAAGCTGTTTGGATTGCCTGTCTTAACCTGTGCATACAATTCCCTAAAACTTTTGTCATCACTTATAAGTGCAATTCTTCTTGATGGTGTAAGGCTTCCGTCTGCCTGTTCCTCACTATCCCTTAATCTGTTGATAATACCCCACCTTTTCTTACGCTTTAAGAAAATGTCATTGATATTCATTTAACTGTAATTCCTTCCTTAAGCCACTTTTCAATTTCGGTATGATTCTTCTCCCAGAAACCTGTATTGTAATTTCCTCTTATAAAATCCTTATGATATGTAAGAAGATGCATGAACTCTCTGTTAGTCTTAACTCCTTCAATTATCAGTTCCTCAAGAGCTCTTCTTAATCGTCTTACCGCCTCAAGTCTGCTGCTTCCAGTCACTATAATCTTGGCAATCATTGAATCATAAAACGGACTCACTTCATAACCTTCAAAAAGATGGCTCTCAACTCTTACTCCATAACCATCTGGAAAATGTAAGAATTTAATAACTCCCGGTGTAGCCGCATTTATTCTGCACTCAATTGCATGTCCATTGACACATGTATCTTCCTGAGTGATATTAAGCTTCATTCCGGCAGCTATTCTTATCTGTTCTCTTATAAGGTCAATTCCTGTAACCTGCTCAGTTACCGGATGTTCAACCTGTATTCTCGTATTCATCTCTATAAAATAGTAGTCACCCTGTTCATTCACAACAAATTCAACAGTTCCTGCACTATAATATCCTGCTGCTTTCGCAGCTCTTACTGCAGTCTCTCCCATGACTGTCCGCTGATCTTTACATAATCTTGCACTCGGAGCTTCCTCTAAAAGCTTCTGATTATTACGCTGGATTGAACAGTCACGTTCTCCAAGATATATTGTATTGCCATATTTATCTGCAAGAATCTGTATCTCAATATGCCGTGGATTGATTATCAGCTTCTCTATGTACATATCATCGTTGCCAAATGCAGCTTTAGCTTCACTCTTAGCGGTTTCAAATGCATTTTCTATATCTTCTCTGCTGAATGCCTTGCGCATTCCTTTTCCACCGCCTCCAGCTGACGCTTTAATAAGTACCGGATAACCAATTTTTTCTGCAATGTGTGCTGCTTCCTCTGCTGTTGCAACCAGACCATCAGAACCTGGTACAACCGGAACCCCGCATTCAATCATAAGCTGCCTTGCCGACTGTTTATCTCCCATGCTGCTTATTATGTCTGCTGATGGTCCTATAAATATAAGATTGTTCTCCTCACATTTTCTTGCAAATGCAGCATTCTCAGACAGAAAGCCATAACCAGGGTGGACTGCCTCACACCCTGTCAGTATTGCTGTTTCTATTATCGCATCCTGATTAAGATAACTTTCAGCCGCCTTTGCCGGTCCAATGCAAACTGCCTTGTCTGCTGCCATAACAGCAAGTGAATCCTTATCTGCTGTTGAATATACAATTACGGTTTCTACATCCATCTCACGGCAGCATCTGATTATCCTTAACGCTATTTCACCACGGTTTGCTATCAGTATTCTCTTAAACACTTCTGCTACCTCCGTTAATTAAGGATTACAAGCGGCTGTCCATACTCAACCATAGTGCCATTCTCTGCTGCCACTTCCTTAACCGTACCGTCACAATCTGCTGTAACTTCGTTCATCAGCTTCATTGCTTCAATTATTCCAATAACATCACCTGCATGAACGCTCTGCCCTGGTTTTACAAAAGGTTCCTCATCAGGACCTGCTGCTGTATAGAAAGTTCCAACCAGTGGCGCTTTAATTTCTTTAATATGCTCATCTGACTGTGGCTGTACGTCCTGAATAGTTGTAACGGTCTGTTCCTGTTCTGTATTAATGCGAACAATATCTCTCTTTACAGGCACATCACATATGGCTTCGTGCATTGTTTTCTTCAGTCCAAGGCATATGCCATTCATCTCCAAATTCAGTTCGCTGCATCCACTTGCATCAAACTTATCTATAATCCCATAAATATCATTAATATCCATAACAAACTGTCTTCCTTAAAATCTTTATGTTAAGCTGCATTCTTGTCAACATACTCAACAATTGCTTTAACTGATGTAAGATTAGGAAGTTCTTCTTCTGGAACAGTAATTCCATAAGCATCTTCAACTGCCATCATAAGTTCCATAGAATCAAGTGAATCAATTCCAAGATCATCCTTTAAATTCGCTTCTAATGTAATCTTATCCTCTGAGCAGTTAATAGTATCCATAATAATTTCTTTTACCTTTTCAAATGTCATTATTTTGTTCTCCTTAAATAATTTTATCTAAATATATTTAACTAATATATTTGAGCTAATTATAAGAGCACAAATCAGGTTTGTCAATACTATTTTGATATTCAAAGTATTTATTTTGTTTCACAGCTGAGTATTATTCCACCTCGCTCAGCATAATAACTGCATAATCCTCCTGCTTTATATACGCACACATCCGTAGTACCATATGCCTGCTTTATCATATCAGCTATCTTATCTGCAAGAGCTTCATTCTCAACATGACATATTCTCAGCTTTCCGCCTTCATATCCTGCATCGTCAAGTAATGCCTGCAGTTTTACAAGAAGCTTTTTATCACCTCTGCATTTACCGATTGCTTCCAATGTTCCATGACTGCTTGCTGTTCCTATTACACTTATGCCAAGAACCTCCGCAGCCGATGCTACAACCTTGCTTACACGACCATTCTGTGCAAGATTATGCAATGATTTTAATGAACAGAACAGTCTTGTTTTCTGCATATATGCATCTATCGCTCCATCTATCTCTTCAAATTTCTTTCCTTCTTCAATCATTTGCTGCAATTGTTCCAGTATAATACGCATCTGTGGACCAGTGCTTTTAGAATCTATTACCCTGACTTTAGCCTGTGGATGTTCCTCCAGATATACTGCCCTCGCTGCCATTGCAGAATTATATGTTCCTGACATTCCTGCAGTTATTGTTACAACAAATATCTCATCATCATCACCAAAAGCTTCAAGCCATGCATCTATTCCAGGGCACGCAGTATATGAACGTCCCTTATGTTTTTCAAGAATATCAAGCATTCTGTGAATATCAAGCTGCCCATCATCACAAAACTCCTCGTTATCTGTAGATATTGTAAGCGGAACTGCCTTAAAAACCATTCCCCTAAGTTCTTTTATATCGCATGCTGAATCTGCTACTAATCTCATTATTAATCCTCCTGTTTGCCGGATATACTCCGTTTTGATGTAGTTTTGAATACTATGTCATATTGTATTTTATAACTTATAGTGTTACAATATACAAAAATAGCGTTTTTGTATATTTCAGGAGTACATTATGAATATAGTTAACAAAGATTCTAAAAATACATTTACACGAATGTGCATAGGTGAAGCAATAATCAAGCTTCTTAAAGACACTGATTTTGATAAGATTCGAATTACGAGTGTGGCGAAATGTGCCGGTGTATCACGCATAACTTTTTACAAATATTATGAATCAATCCATGATGCACTATGCGACTATCTTAATATTATTATAATTGAATATCTGGAAGAATGTGCCAACAACCCTGAAAACGGGAGCTTTCTGGATTATTCCCACATTCTTTTTGCACTTGAATTCTTTAACCGGTATAAGGATTATTTTCTTACTCTTTCAAGATGTGGACTTCATTCTATTCTTATTAACAGTATTAATAATTTTATGTCTGAACATTTTACAAATCCTAAGAATTACTCTGAGTACAGACTATACTGTTACTCTGGCGGATTGCTTAATACATTTTTAAAATGGGAAGAAAACGGATGTGACTGTGATGCTGGCGAGATAGCCAGGACTCTTGAAGAACTTTATAGTTAATAAGCCACTCCTTCCGGAATGGCTTAAATATTTTATAATCATTTATTAATCTGTGAATGCACTTTTCGACGTACTACAAGGAAACATATAACCTGCATAATTATCGTTGCCGTCCATGATGCCGGATATGATATGAACAGGTCATAAAGTGTTCTGTGACTTGGGAATATGACGAATATCCAGAATATTCTCATTCCTACTGTACCAATAACTGATAATATCATAGGTACTAGCGAATACCCCATTCCACGAAGCGCGCCCGGAAACAGATCCATTATTCCACATAAGAAATATGGTACTGTAGTAATTGATAATATCTCAACACCACATTTGATAACATCTTCACTGTTAGTGTATATCATAAGCACTTTATCACCAAATATATATGCACCGCATCCAAATACAAGTGATGCTCCTACCGAAAGTATTGCACAATCTATAAGCACCTTGTCCATTCTCTTGAACTTTCTTACACCATAATTCTGACTTGTAAAACTCATGCAGGCCTGTGTTACTGAATTAATTGATGCATATAGAAAGCCAAGAATATTGTTGGCTGCTGTATATCCTGCCATTGCTGTTGAACCGAATGAATTAACCGACGACTGCAGCAAAGCATTTGAGAAATTAATAACTGTACTCTGTATTCCTGCCGGAATTCCAACCTGAAATATCTGTTTAAGATAGTATCCCTTTATCTTTAGCTTTGAGAATCTCAACTGGTAACTTGCATCTGTCTTATTCAGACATCTTAATACAAGCACACACGATATAAACTGTGAAAATATTGTTGCGATTGCCACTCCTGCAACCCCTAAGTTAAACACAATAACAAGTACCATATTAAGGCATGCATTTATGATTCCCGCTGCCATAAGAAACATCAGCGGTCTCTTGGTATCACCAACTGCTCTAAGAACAGCCGCACCATAGTTATAAAGCATAAAGAATGGCATACCAAGAAAATATATTCTCATATACAGTGTTGAGAGATTAATTACATCATCCGGTGTTCCCATAAGCTCAAGTGCCGGCTTAGCCATCAGCACGCCTATCAGCGCCATCACAACTCCGCTTATTGCTGCAAATGTTATCGCAGTATGCACTGTCTCTGACATCTCTTTATGTTTGCCTGACGCATAGAATCTGGCAGCCAGTACATTTGCTCCCAAAGAAACTCCTATGAAAAGATTAACAAACATATTAATAAGCGCTGTCGTTGAACCTACTGCTGCTAACGACTGGCTTCCTGCAAATCTTCCAACAACAATTATATCTACAGCATTAAACATTAGCTGTAGTATTCCTGAAAGCATCAATGGCACTGAAAACGATATTAACTTGTCCATTATTGTGCCATTGCACATATCTATTTCGTATTTATTCTTACTCATTACCGCATTCCCTCATGAAGCATCCTTATTCCCAGTAACCCAGTTCAACACCCTTCTGATATAAACCAAGCCCCTTAGCATAATATCCATATGCATTAAAATGTGTCCAGTCCGAACGAAGTTTCCCTGATATACATCCAAATGCAGCATACAATCTGTCAAGCGCAGATGCTTTAAGTCCACAATTACTCAGTCCGTATTCCAGCATATATACTCTTGTATTAAAGAAATGTTCACCAAATGCATCTCTTAAAGCTACTTCCCAGTCTGTATAATTCTTTCCTGTTCCGCCTTCACTGTTATCCATATTTATAACACCTTCATCAGCTAAAGAACTGCCAGGATCATCCGTATCACCTACAATAATATAATCCTCACATCCTGTATAATCTATAATCGACTGATATTGTGCTATCAGCTCATCATAATTATCCCAGCCGCCATTACTGCCCATTTCGATGATAAGAATATCATCCCTATGGTCCTGTGCTGCTTTAGGAACAACCCTGCTTCCCTGCGCTACATACATGCCATCTCTATGCTGTTCATTCTCTATATCGTACAGCTTTATTCCTACAACATAATCTTCCTGCTTTAAATTATCGTAATCTCCCGGTATAAGTTCATCGCCAAAATCCTGCAATATATCAAACCAGTCTTCTCCTTCTTCCTCTGCTGCTTCCCTCTCTGCTTCCTGCTTTGCTACGCGGTCTTCATAACGGTTCTCTATCTGGCATAAAATGCCATTTATATATACTGTATCCGGATAATCATTATATTCAATACCATAGCCACTGTAATCATACATATGAACCGGTTGTCCGTCATCACCAACTAATACAACATCTGTATACTCATATGGAGTAATATATACATTTCTGTCAGTATATAGTCCCAGTCCTCCGGCGCGTATTGAAATTTCATCAGACTTCTCACCTGATACTCCGAAATTATATGTCCTGATTCCTGTAAGACGTTCTATTGTATGCGGAGATGTATAATAACTTATATCTACCCTGCCAACACCTGTAAGAATATATCCCTCATCAGTGCCCAGACCTTCTGTCATACTGTCTCCCCAGCATGCAATACCACGATCACTTTTATAATCAGCTGTTGTATCCCTGCCATCTGAATCTAAAATACTGTCATCACCGGAAATACTATCTGAAACACTTACAATATCATGAGTTCTGTCGCCTTTTGGTATTTCAATTTCAACATAACTACTGTTATCATTCTTAACAATACTGTTACCATGTGCCAGAACAAAACTTGTAACAGTCCCCATTAAAGCTAATGCTACCGCCCCCACAATAGCAAATTTCTTTAATTTCATACATATCACCTTTTTCTGCTGAATGTATCAGCAGTATTGTTATAACATTAATTTGTACTTTCTTCAATATTTCACCAGACTTACTTAACATCAAAATAATAATGATATAAAAACGCAAAAAAATAAAGCGGGTGATGGGGTGCCAGGTGCCTGTGGCACCTGCCTGGCACCGACCGGAGCGAAGCGTAGACCGAACCCGTGGGTTCGATTCACATCACCCTGAAATAGTTCACTTAGACAAAAAAATAAAGCGGGTGATGGGAATCGAACCCACGTATCTAGCTTGGAAGGCTAGTGTTCTACCATTGAACTACACCCGCATAACCACTGATATCTCAGTGCTTTGTTAAGATATCATAATTATATTATAAAGTCAAGTATTTTATGCCAATATGTTCTTTGCAACATGTTTTATCAACATATATACTTGACTTTATCTGTTCTTAGGAATAAATTATGTTAGTTGCATTTTAGTTTGTAAAATATTATGGAGTAATTTCAATGACTAACAATTCAGACCACATTTTTTCTAATATAGATATAAGGAAACTTCTTATTCCTATCATGCTGGAAAATCTCTTAGCTTCACTTATGGGAACTGTTGATACTATGATGGTAAGTAATGTAGGTGCATCTGCTGTTTCAGCAGTATCGCTTGTTGATTCCATCAATATTCTTGTAATACAGGCCTTGTCAGCACTTGCTGCCGGAGGTGCAATCCTGTGTTCCCAGTACATAGGAAGCAGCAACCCTAAAGGTGCCAACCGCGCTGCAAGACAGGTATTTCTTGTCATGACAGTGCTGTCGGTTTTCATATCAGCAATATGTCTCGTTCTTCGTGTACCAATGCTTAAGTTCATCTTTGGTTCTGTCGAAGCTGAGGTTATGGCTGATTCACAGGCATACTTTCTTTTTACACTGTTGTCATTTCCATTCATTGGCCTGTATGACGCTGGTGCGTCCATTATGAGAGCCCAGAAGGACAGCAAAAGCCCTATGACAATATCAATAATATCCAACTTCCTTAATATAGGTGGTAATGCAATTCTTATATTCGGACTTGGAATGGGCGTTGCAGGGGCTGCAATATCAACACTTGTATCAAGAGTTTTCTGTGCAGTTGTTGTAATTATTAAATTAAGAAATCCATCTCAGACCATATGCGTAAACAGATATTACGCAATCCGTCCCGACTGGGATTTAATTAAGAGAGTCTTATATATTGGTGTTCCTTCAGGCATTGAAAACAGCATGTTCCAGTTTGGAAAGCTGGCAATCCAGTCAACAGTTTCAACGCTTGGAACTGCTGCCATCGCTGCAAATGCTGTGACCAATATTCTTGAAAACCTTAACGGAGTTGCTGCACAGGGTGTAGGAATCGGACTTATGACTATAGTTGGCCAGTGCATTGGAGCCGGAAGAAAAGATGAAGCCATATATTATATAAAGAAGCTCAGTAAAATGGCTGAAGCTGCCATTATTATAAGCTGTCTTGTTGTATTTGCATTGTGCAGGCCGATTACCATACTCGGTGGAATGGAAGCAGAAAGTGCAAGAATGTGTTTTGAGATGACTCTTTTCATAACAATAACCAAGCCAATATCATGGGTATTGTCATTCATTCCGGCGTACGGAATGCGTGCTGCCGGAGACGTGAAATTTTCAATGATAACATCATGTGCAAGCATGTGGTTATGTCGTGTAAGCTTTACTATATTCTTATGCCGTGTATATGGCTTTGGTCCTATTGCTGTATGGATTGGAATGTTTGCCGACTGGTCTGTGCGTGGTATCGTGTTCACTATACGTTTCCACTCCCGCAGATGGCTTAATCATCATATAATTGACTGATCTTAACGAATTGGATTAACAATAAAAAACGCATGTCAGATTGAAAAAAATCGGACATGCGTTTTATTATTTTGTTATAAATTATAATATTGTATCGTAAACCATATTATTACAATCAGCCATTATCCTAGAATCCCTTACAGTTACCCTTAAGAGTTGCTCCTGTAATATTAACTTTTCCATTAATATTAGTACAATCCTCAATAATAGCCTTGCCAAATGTTACTTTATAACCAAGTGCAGATGGTTTTCCTGTAAGTGGCCAGTGATAATTATTACCCTTATTAGAATCTGAAATACAATTCTTCATTGTTACAACACCACTCTGGTTGTTTCTATCGAAACCATTAGCATAGTTTCCCTTAGCTGTACATCCAATAAGCTTATGGTTAAGAGGATCAAGGTGAGCTGCCTTTCCTGGTGTTTTATTATCTACTCCACCCATCTTAAATCCGTTACCATCACCATATATTCCATCACAGTATCCATTGTAGTTAGCCTGACAGTTTACAAGTGTTACTGCTCCATGAGCTGCATAACAATCCCAGCCATCATCACTATTGTATTCAGCTACACAGTTTTCAAAATAATTGCCTTCACCTGAATGAAGTTTTACTGCAAAACCATCAGCATTCTCACCCTTAGCATCTGCATTATGATGGGACTTGCAATTATAAAACTTGTTATTAGCTCCTCCGTTGCTTACCTGAAAACCTGCATCTTCATTATAACAGCATGTTACATACTTTAATGTATTATTAGAACCTGAAATAAAGATTCCATTATCAGAAGCATTCTTAACTGTAATGTTAGAAAGTGTGCTTCCATTACCTGATAATGTAATTCCTCTTCCTGAACTTCCGCTTGTCTGTGAGAAATCTATTGTCGCATTATTCTTTCCTGCAAGATTAACACCTGCTGGAAGTGAAACAGCTCCGGACTTAACTGTTCCATCAATAACTACTGTTTGTCCTGACTTAGCCTTCTTAAGTGCATCTGCTAAAGACATACCACCTGCCTTAACCACATAATCACCTGATACAGATGAACCTGTTGATGAACCTGAAGATGAGCTGCTTCCTGATGAAGAGCTGCCTGAACCTGATGAACTTCCTGATGAAGAACCAGATGATGAGCTGCCCTTAGAATCAACCTGTACTTTGTAAATGTTGATTCCGCTGTTCTCTGAATACAGATATATGTATCCCTTAGAACCTGAATATGAATATGTTCCTAAAGAAGCTGTCTTATTAGCTGCAATAGTTCCAAGCTTCTTTCCATTAGAATCAGCTACGATTAAATTACGGGTAGAGCTTCCACTGCTTCTTAACACTACCTTAATTGTATCAGAACCTGACACTGGTACTTTAACTGAACGGTATGATGTAGTGCCTGTACCAGAAAGAGCCAGACAATATGTATATGCTGTGCCATCTACTGTTACAGATTCCGCCTTAACCTTCATATTCTTACTGCTTGTTGCCATAAGACCAAGTCCGTCTACTGTAGTACTTGATTTAATAGTTCCTAACTTCTTAAAATTAGAATTCTTGAAATTCCATGAATTCTGTGTTGCCGCATTAGCTGACAACACCGGAGCTGCTGTAAAACATACTAATAATACCGCAACAACAGCTGCAAAAACCCTTCTTGCCTTCTTAATCATGATTAACCTCCCAAACATTATAGATTAAATAGCAAAAGAGGCGTTATTTTGCTGGCAGTGTCCGATATCATGCAAAATAAATCGCCTCTGATGCTAAAAATACCATAATAAGGATAAAAATGAAATGGCTTAAAATTACAAAGATTTACGCAAGTGTTTGTGCATTTTGTATAGTCAGTTCTGAAATATATCATTTTCTTGATACATTTTTACTTAAGAACTGATTTATTGTCACCTACCTTGATGTGAAAGAGGTTATCCTATGTATAATATTTGATTCCTTTAAGAGGATATGGTCAACATTTTTATGGACGTAAAAATGTGTTTTGTCACACTTTTATGTACGAATTTTTGTGTTGCATTACATTTTTCCGCACTAACTTTTATATTATATCACATTTTTCTGCACGAACTTTTCTCAATCCACTCATCTGGCATCTCAAAATGCTGGTAATCTTTTGCATGTTCCCAGTCGCCGCCCCACTCAAATCCATGTTCTGCAAATACCTTATAGCACAAATCGTCATGGTCGATTTTGTGTGGAAATTCAATGCTTCTGTCTGTATACTTTTCAGCATTGGCAGGCTCTACATTTCTTCTGCCATCAACATATTTCACATAAGGATTATAAAGCGTGTTAATGTCAACCGCCAGCCCTAACGCATGCTTTGACAGCTTCGTTGAATAGGAAATGTATCTAAAATTAAACGCTGAAGAATTATTATCCCTCATCGACTTCTCGTCATCAGCATCATATTCATCAATAAGTCTGATTTTTTCAATCTCATAGCCAGCCTCGTAAAGCTGCTTAAATATATCAAGCACATCATCAGCAATCAGCCTGTTCACAACCAGCTCACCTATGTGCGTTTTCCCATCAAATCCGACATGCAAAACTTTAAGATACCGCAAATCTTCTCTTGGCACGGTGCAGTTGTCCTTAAATGATTTCCCCTGCATCTTTGCAAATATGTCGTCTGGAATTGGTGATATGGTAAATGGTTGGGTGTTCATTTGTGTGCTCCTTTTTCATATGGATATATTAATTTATGGTCTATATTATAGAAAATGTCAAGGTCATAAACTTTAAACATATTATTTTTGTTATTTTAAATCAATTCGTATTTTGCACATAATTTTTATTACAATATTATTAATTTTACATATATACAATAAGTTGCATTATGTTTATATTATATAAAAATAAAAGGAGATTAAAAAAATGAATAAAATTACTCGAGTCATTGATTTTCAAAAAATGTACAAATTAAAAACACCTGCATCAAGATATTCTGAATTGAGTGTGTCTATTTCAGAAAAAGGTATGCTTACTATAAGTTCATCTCTTTTTAACAAGATGGAAAAATTTGATAACAAAGTTATAGCGGATTTTTATTTAACATCTGATATGAAAACTCTTGCTATAAAATCCTCTGCTAATGCAAACTTTAAATTCCCTAAAAGCAGACGTCTTCAATGTAATGAATTATTGTACCTACTTGATAGAAATGGTTTTTCTACTCCAGTTAAATATATTGTTGACTGGAATGATGCTAATAATTGTTTCACTGGTTCTCTTGCAACATTATAAAGCACGACACTGGAGGCGCATGAATATGCTCATACAATTAAGCACTTGGGAAATTTCAAATATTTCGAATTTAATCAATAGTATTTATGAAACTTATGATTGTAATCTTGATAAATCATCCTGTTTAACTATCGGATGGATTTCATATTTAGAATGTAGAAATTTATATCCGTATAGTCTATTTTCAGACGACTTCATACAATATGTTTCTGAAAAAATATCGGCTTCTTTTTCAAATTTAAGAAAAGATAGAAGTAACAGAATACGAATCACAAGTAAGTGCTCTCTTTATTCAACATTCAACGAAAATGGCGAAGAACTTATTAATTTCTTGCCTGGCAATAACGGTTGCTTTGAAAACTCAGTTTCACTATGGGATTACGCAGAGCGCTTGGGTAACTTAAAATACAAAATATTAAAATTAATGTACCATAAAGAATCTGATCTAGAAATAATCGAAACATTACATTTATGTCCTGATGATTATTTCGTTATAAAGGAACAACTAAAAGAGGATTTTCTCAACTACATAAACATTTAAATTGGGAGATAACTTATGAAAAAAACTTCAACAAATAATAATTCATTCTCAGAAAAACATCCTGTTGCTAATTTTGTATTAGGCTGTTTTATATTATTTTCTTTGCTTATTGCTATTAGTTCATTATTATTTTTGTTTCTTTCTTTGATAGGAAAAGGATTAAATCAAGGGGCAATATTTTTAAAACATTTTGTCAGTACTACAGATAAAGTTATTATAGTAGCAATGATTACTGGTTCTGTTTCCATAATTGGTGTTGTAATTTCATCTATTATTGCTAAAATCATTGAGTATAGATACAATGTCAAAAAATATATGTATGATAAACGCGAACTTCCATATGAACAATTTATCAATATGATATACACAATAATGGAAGATACCAAAAAACCTAATTCTCTAAAAATGTCCGAATCTGAAATGTTAAAACAGGTATCAGAATTTTCCAAGGGACTTACTTTATGGGGATCTAATCGTGTAGTTAAAAAATGGCTAAAATACAGAAAAGCATCTCAAACCCAGCCATCATCAGAAAATCTTATCTTATTAGAAGATATCATATACGAAATACGTAGAGATGTTGGTCAACGAAAAAGACTTAAAAAAGGTGATATGCTATCTTTCTTTATTAATGACATTGAAACTATTATTAACAGCAAATAATAAGGAGCAGTAACTTATTTTAGTTACTGCTTTCTTATTTTAATATTCAAACTCTCTCCATATAATCAAGTGTTTTTTTCAATAAATTCAATACTTTTTGATACCTGTCATTGAATAGAATTACGGTTATGGAGTGATCTTTACCTCATACAGGGCAGATATATAGTAATAATGGGTACACCAAATAAAGCGTCATCACTATCCGTTTTAAATGGCTTCGATGTATACCCATCCCTATATGGCAGCTCACCTCTCATGTCCAACAGGATCATCCTCCTTGCGGTGGGTCCTCACTTCCTTCGTTCTGCCTGTCCATAACCAGGGTGCCAGCTTAGCTACTATTCAGGGTCATGCCCTCTGGTTTAATTTCCTGCCGGCTACCAGCTCATTCTTTGTACTTTCATTACTGATCCAAACACTCCGATTACAGCACCTTTCGGCGGACGCTTACTGTAATCATTATGGTTGTTCTTTGTTACTCGGTTACGCAGCCTTTAACTGTTCTCCCGGATGTCTGATATCTTTCAACATCTTTGATGCATCATATCTGATTCCCTTAGTTAGAATCGCATGGAATACTCTTATCAGCTTACATGCTACTACTATCAGCGACTGCATCTTTTTTAATGGATTCTTTTCTCTGGTGGTATAATACCTGTGGATTTCTTTGAATTCTTCATTTTTTCCCACCACCGATATCGCTGCCTCGAAAAGTAAATATCTGAGACGCTTGCGCCCTCTTTTACTTATCTTTGTCTTTCCGTTGTGCTTACCGGAACTATCTGCCACCAGTTCCAATCCCGCCAGTTTCTGAAGTTCTTTCGTGCTATCAAAGCGCGTAATATCGCCAACTTCTGCTATGAAACCTGCTACTGTTGTTATTCCTATGCCTTTTATTTCAAGCAGCTTATCCGCATACCTGACCTGTTGGCACAGTCCTTTGATCAGGTCATTGACCCTTTCAAGGCGTTTTGTCTGGAGTTCATAATCCTCTATCAGATCCTGTATCTCCATCCGGGCTTCTGTAAGACCTGCTTTTAATCCTATGCTTCTCATTGCTGCCGCAAGAATCAACATAGCCTTCTTATGACCATTTCCTCGAAGTTTAGCGTCTTTCCATATCTTTATGATACCTTCCACTCCAAGTCTTACTATCTCCTCAGGTGTTGGTGCCTTTTTTAACACCAACATTCCTCCCTTGGCATCTATGTGTGTATAAATTCCCTTATATTCTGGGAAATACACTGCAATCCATTTCTGCAGACGGTTCTTCGCCCTTGTCTGTTCTTCTACAAGCACAAATCGACGGTTTGACGCATTCCGCAGTTCTGCATATGCACCTGTCGGCATATATGAATAAAAATACCGTCCATCCCTTACAAGCCCTGCAATAACACGAGGATCTTTCCTGTCATTTTTAGATGGACTGTTGTCATCTAATTCTTTGGTCTTATGCACATGGTGCGGGTTTACCATTACAAACTTTATGTCCTTTTCACCCATGAACTGCCCAAGATCAAACCAGTAGTGACCAGTTGGCTCTATTCCTACCAGTGCCTCTTCAAGTTCACTTTTCTGCATCAGTTCCACAATCGTATTGTAAAAGCTGTTGAATCCCTCCATAGAGTTTGAAAACGCTACAGGCTTTCTGGTAAGTTCGATGCCTCTCCAGTTAAAAGCTCTGAAATAATGCTTTTCACTGCCAACATCAATGCCAACAATCATTGTTGTTTCTTTTACTTGCTCAATCTTCTTGTTTTGTGTACAATTCATTTATAGATACCTTCCTTATTCTGTTCATTTGCCAACTTGCCGGTCAGCAATGACAGTTTAACTTAGGTATCTATTTTTGTAAAATCATTTACTCTTTACACTTTGAATTATACAGGAAGCTACTATCCTGCAATTCTCACATATGCATGCTTCCACTTTCGTTCTGTGGCTCGCCTTAAGCGGTGTGATTTCAACAAATCCTTTGGCTGTTTTCGCATTTGTGAATACTCCAGGCACTTCATCGGCAAAGCTGAATGCGCCGTCTTTACTGCTGAAAAGGTATCCTTTTCGCATTTCCTTATTACATTTTGGACAAATCATACATAACACCTCATTCCTTAATATCTTTACTAAGAACCGACATTGCCATGCTAAGTTTCTCTTCAAACTGCTCCGCTTTAACAAGCGCTATGCCCTCATTGTCATCGCCAAGCACAACCAGCCTGCTGCCATTCACCAGTCCAAAAGTCTCTCTAGCCTCTTTAGGAATAACTATCTGACCGCGGTCATTCACTGTGACAACACCCCACATGTGTTTGCCTTTCGGTGCTGGTGCCATCTTCTGCCCTTCAAGCTGCACATCATCCTTTATTAAGGAATCCATCGTCACGCCATAAAATTCTGCAAGTCTGCCGCATTTTTCAATATCAGGAATTGTTTCACCACGCTCCCATTTGGCATACGCCTGCCTCGATATTCCAATAACCTCTGCGATATCCTCCTGAGTCTTCCCCGCAAACGACCTCAGCATAATAAGATTCTCCTGTAGCATAATGTCAGTCCTTTCTGTTGTTATGTATGTATTATAATCCTTGTAAATGCGAATTCTACCAATTGTAGTTGTCAGAAAAATTGGAATTGTGTTGGCGTTGGTTGCGTAATAAAGCATATCATCTTATACTTTTAAAATACTGTATTAAAATATTTTTTATATAATTATATCTACGTGCATATGAATTTTCTACTCTTATAAGTTCAAATCCATGTTCCTTACATATTTTGTTTTTCATTTCATCTCTTGCTTTTACCATTGAATTTTCACGATGTTCTTTTCCATCCAATTCAATTGCCAATATAGGAATATCCTGCCCTTTATATCCTTTTTCATATACAACAAAATCAAATCTTCCCGTGTAAAATAAATCATCATAAGATGTATTTTCTTGAAAAACATGTGCAATACTAACTTCCTTTTGAACTACACATCTGTTATTAGTATTAAGCACATTATTCAATGCATGATTTAATGTTGTTAAAAATGCTGCTTCTGTTTGTGTACTATATGGTTTAATTCCTAATGCTCTCGAAGATGTTTCTCTAGCAGTTACCTGTGATTCTCCATTTGTATTTACATATTTAACAAGTTCATAAATATCATCATCTTTATCATTATGTAGTCTTCTTAACTGATTAACATCTGTCAATATAACCAACTGATCTTTTGCTCTAGATGTAGCAACATTTATAAGTTCTTTATTATTCTTTAGCCAGTCATATGTTCCTTGGTTTGTTTGTTGAGTTAATGCTAATGAAAATAAAACCACATCTTTTTCGTCTCCTTGAAATGCATGAACTGTACCACATGGAACATCATCAATTTTATTTTCCTTTAACATTTCATTGATTAATTCTTTTTGATTTGAAAATGGAGTTATTATTCCGATACTTTTATCACTATTATTTTTTATATATTCAATTATCTCTTCTGCCTCTCTTGGCGCAGTATTTTTATAATGCGTTGTTTCTCCTGTAATATTTTTTAAAATAAGAGGTGTATCTGATTTTCCCGCACTATTAATAACTAATTTGTTATTATAATATTTCTTATTATTAAAAGAGATTATCTTTCTATTACATCTGTAATGATGGCTTAACAATATTTCTTCACTTACTGCATCACATGCGAGATAAGTTTTATATATTGAATTTTTAATATAATCATATTCTGATGTTATACCATATATTTTCTTCAATTTTTCATTATCAGTCTGATTTAAAAGAATTACTGGGCTCAATTGTTGTGGGTCTCCAACTAACATCAGACTTCTTCCTCTAATAATTGGCACTAGTGACATTGCAATATTTCCCTGACTTGCTTCATCCATAATAACCATATCAAAATATGTGCCTGGTTTACCAATTTTATGAGCTGATATAGATGTAGTAGCAATTATAGGAAATATTCTTTGAAATTTTTTCAAATTTTCTTCTTGTCTAATATAAGAATTAAATTGTTGAACCTTTTTTCGTTCGTCTTCACATTCTACAATAGCCATCAAATCCTGATTCTTTGGCTCTTTAAGTCTTTGTATATATTTAGCTGATGTATAATATAAATACTTTTTAAATACTTCCTCATCTTGCTCCACCAATTTTAAAGCTTGTTCATCTGTAATATCACCTATCTTAGATAACTTATCTTTAACTTCTGCTAATTGTACTCCTTGAAGTTCTGTCTGAAATGTAAGATGATTATTCACATCTATCATTTTTTGAATTGCTTCTTCTCTTTCCTTTAACTCAATCTTATGCTCATGTTTCTCAAGAAGCTTTGTTAATTCTGCCGTCCTTTTTGTTTTATCATCTTTGTTTTTTTCAAGAGTACTATCAAATATGGTTATATCCTTGGTTTTTTCATATAACTCTTTAATATAATTTAATGCTTCTAAAACACATCTGTCGTTTCCTAACCTAATAATTGGGAATGGTATAGCACCTTTATTTCTATATTTAATAGCCTTCAATTTGTCGCATACTCCGTCTATCGGATGATTATTATATGATGCAAACAAAACAGTTTTTTCGTTAAAAAAAGCTGTCACCATTGTATTAACAATTGTATTAGTTTTCCCTGTTCCCGGAGGACCCTGAATATATGCCAATGGATATTTCATTGCATTATGTATAGCCAATAACTGATCAAGATTAATTCTTTTATCTAACAATGTTATCGGATAATTCTTTCTTCTATCTACCTGCTTGAGAAGTTCACCAAAAAAAGCTTTTATTGGTATTGTTACCTCATTATTCTCATACATTTTATTTATGGCTTCATATTCTTTATGAAGATCAACCATAACATTTCGACCTATTGCAATTACATAAGGCATATCATCTACACCATTAATATGGGAATTATATTTTGTAATTTTATCCTTTATTAATTCCTGATTTTTATCAAAATCATTTAACAATTCATAATCATCTGCATCCAAAAATTTTCTTACACTAAACTTTGCTTCTGTTTTATTCTTTTCAAGTGCAAATTCCATACAAATAGTTATTTCATCATCCTGCCTCAACATATGTTTAGCTACATCTAATCTCAACTTACGATAAGCTAATACATATAGCCCTTTAGGTGTATTAATACTCAAAACATTAATAGCAAGCTGCTTAATAGTTTTATTTGCATATTCATCATGTGTTTTATATTGAAATTTTGTAACAATCTGCCTGAACTGAGTTTCATCAAGCTTATAATTTCCATTCCATTCACCATCAAAATTATCAATTAATGCATAATCAGTTTTGTATGGAACTGAATCCATTTTATTACAATCTATTAAATAATTTAGTATTTTCAAATTGGCAACATTATCAAATATTCTTTTATATTTAACAGGATTCTGATTGATATCATCTATTAATTTCTGATTTGGCTCAAAATATGAACCCTCAATAACACATGATGATTGTATTGAATCAATAAAAACATATAAATTTCTGGTTGTATATTGTGCCAAATGTAATCCTTGTACTATCATAGATTTTTTTATTGGATCAATTTCAACAATTCCTATCCAGTATTTTGTTATTTCATTTTTCCCATTTTTATATTCAATACTTAACCATTTCCCCTCATGAATGGCTCTGAATATATCTCTGCAAACTGTATTCATACTTTCATCCCCAAAATGTATAAATTTTTAACCATATTATACATCTATTTATGACTAAAATCATTATCGTTATACACTATTTCACATTTTCTTTCGACAAACCATATCTTATCTCTAATCCCCCCAAACCTTTCCATTGTTATTTTTCCCAGCCTATATTATAATTTTTATTAACTACACCAATGAAGGAGATTTATTAAATGAAGAAAAATAGTATTTTTCGCAGCCTGCCGTTTAAATTGCTGGTGGGCGTTATTGCCGGCGTCCTGGTGGGACTGCTGTTAAGTTCAACTGATGGCAATGCATTTTCACGCGCCATTTTGAATATTGTTGTAACTCTGAAATATATTCTCAATCAGATAATTAATTTCTGCATACCTCTGATAATCATTGCATTTATTGCACCTTCGATTACTCAGATGGGTAAAAATGCATCAAAGCTTCTTCTGATTGCAGTTACAATCGCATATACATCATCAGTTGGTGCTGCATTTTTCTCTACAGCATCCGGATATCTTTTGATACCACATTTGTCAATATCCTCTACTGCTGATGGATTGAAAGAGCTTCCGGCTGCGGTTTTCGAATTATCAATCCCGCAGATAATGCCTGTTATGAGCGCACTCGTGTTCTCAATTATGATTGGACTTGCTGCCGCATGGACAAAAGCAGAATTGATTTCAAATATTCTTGAAGAATTCCAGAAAATCGTGCTTGCGATAGTTTCAAGAATCATGATACCGATTCTTCCATTTTTCATCGGACTTACTTTCTGCGGACTCTCATACGAAGGTTCAATAACAAAGCAGGTTCCTGTGTTCCTGAAAATCATAATTATTGTATTAATCGGACATTACATTTGGATGACTCTGCTTTACACAATCGCAGGATTGTATTCTAAGAAGAACCCGATTGAAGTAATCAGACATTACGGTCCTGCATACCTGACATCAATTGGAACAATGTCATCTGCTGCCACACTCGCAGTTGCACTCCAGTGTGCCGGCAAATCAAAGGTTTTGAGAAAGGACATGGTCTCTTTTGGAATTCCTTTGTTTGCAAATATACATTTATGTGGCTCAGTGCTGACAGAGGTATTTTTCTGCATGACTGTATCAAAGATTTTGTATGGCACTATTCCATCAGCCGGAACTATGATTCTGTTCTGTGTGCTTCTCGGAATATTTGCAATCGGCGCACCTGGCGTACCTGGCGGAACAGTTATGGCTTCGCTCGGACTTATTACCGGCGTGCTTGGATTTAACGACACTGGAACTGCCCTTATGCTTACAATATTTGCACTTCAGGACAGCTTCGGAACAGCCTGCAATGTAACAGGCGACGGTGCGCTCACACTTATCCTGACTGGATATGCAGAGCGCCACGGCATCAAAGAAGGTACTGACAATTAATATATTTCTTTGACATATGTAAAGTGCTATAATCATCACATGAATACACGCGCCTGCGGCGCAGAAATGAGGTAACATATGCCATTTATTAATTCAAAGATAAGCACTTCTCTTACAGAAGCACAGGAAACTGAAATCAAAACCCGTTTAGGTCAGGCTATCCAGACAATTCCCGGCAAGTCAGAAAGCTGGCTCATGGTCGGCTTTGAACCTGACTACAAGCTCTACTTCAGAGGAAGCAATGCCGAGCCTATAGCTATGGTCGAGGTCAGCGTTTACGGAAGTGAGAACCCATCTGCCTTTTCTAAACTGACTGGCCAGATATGTGACATTTTTAAAGATGTTCTTGGAATTGCACCAGATCATGTATATGTAAAATATCAGGCTGTTTCTAACTGGGGATGGAATGGAGATAATTTCTAATATGCATTAATAAGCGGGACACTCATTTTTTTATGAATGTCCCGCTTAAATATTTTTTTCTAAAATTCTTTCTTTTCCATAATCCGGACACTAATTGCATAAGAGAGCAGTATGAGAAGTACTGTCACTACCACTGCAATTCCTGCAAGTATCCAGCCATTCATTTGGTTTAAAAATGAAAAGGCACTTAATACATTTGTCTTTACCAGCTCCGCAAATGCAATGACAGACGCTCCCATTACACCACATGCCCCCGAAATGACTACTCTGCTCTTTTCTACTCCGGATACTAGCTGCAGCGGAATCAGCAATGCAATCAACAATGCCGTAACCGGCAGAAACACCAATACCACAGGAATCTGGGAAGCCATGTCTACCGGCATCTGCTGTTTCATTTCTAGGATCATGTAAAGTCCCGCTGCCACAAGCCATGAAACCGTTCCTCCTGTAAGACAGAAAAAATATTTTTCCCTCACATACGTTTCTGCATCAATCGGCAAAGTCATCAAAAATCCATATCCTTTATCAAGCTCGTCATAGGTAACTGTATTTATCAGAAGAATACTGATTGCAAACGGTAACCACCCCAGGATAACCGCTTCATTCTGTAATCCTATCACCACTCCAATGATAAGAAGGAAAATTAATGCCTGTTTATTACACCAAATTAACCGGAAATCTTTTTCTACTAATCCTGCCATTATCTGTACCCTCCCGTCATCATAAGAATTAATTCATCAATTCCGCCCTGCTCCACCGCAATCTGCGGATAATTTTCCTGATAAAATCTTCTGTCATTAGTAAAGCAGGCATAACCATAAGTTTCTTTCTGTACTTTTATGACTGCTGTCTTGTCTAATGTCCTGTATTGTTCCTCATTCACCTTCAAAATACCATACTGTTCTAAAATAACATCTGTGTCCTCATGCAAAATGATTTTTCCGTCATGAATGAGATAAATGTCGTCACAAAGTGACTCCAAATCTGTGGAAATGTGCGATGTAATCAATATTGTGCGCTTCTCGTCCTGCGCTATATATTCCCGTAGCAAATCAAGGATTTCATTCCTTGCCTCCACATCAAGCCCTGCGGTCGGCTCATCTAAAATCAACAAATCAGCTTTATGGCTGATTGCTGTCAGCACCCTCAGTTTTGCTTTCATACCTGTGGAAAATTCTTTTAATTTCTTCTTCCGTGGAAGCTTTAAAGCCTCACATTTTTGGTCAAAAAAATCCTTCTGGAAATCAGGATACATTTTAGCAAGGATATGCCAGACATCTTCCACCGTAAATTGTGAACTAAAGCCTGCCTCCGTCAAAGATACTCCGATTTTCTGCTTTACCGCAGCCGGAAGCTCTCCACCTTCATTACCAAACACACAAATCTTTCCAGCATCCGGCTTTACCAGTCCAAGTATCAGTTTAATTGCCGTACTTTTTCCTGCGCCGTTTTTTCCTACAAACCCTGTAATTCTCCCCTCTGGTATTTCCAAGGATAGTTCCAGTTCAAAGTCCTTATATTTTTTTCGGACATTCTGCATTGTTATCATAATTCGCCTTTCTATTTCTCATCAAGTATGAGCTTTACAACCTCTAAGATTTCTTCTTTCTCCATCCCAATTGCCACTGCCCGGTCAATGGCTTTGTCAAAGTCCTCTTCCACAGCAATTCTTCTCGCCTCCGACGCAAGCTGTTTATCCGAAGCAGTCACATATGTTCCCTTTCCGTGAACAGTCGTAACAAAGCCTTCCTCTTCTAACTTGTCATAAGCTTTCTTTACAGTCAGCGCGCTGATGCGAAGTTCCCCTGCAAGCGTCCTCACAGACGGAAGTGCCTCTCCCTCTTTTAATACAGACTGGATAATCTCTGACTTTATCTGCTCCATAAGCTGTTCGTAAATCGGAACCATGGAAGAATGATTTAATATAATATGCATATTTTTGTTTTCTCCTTTGTGATAAACAGTATATAACAGTTGATGTGTGTTGTCAACTGTTATATACTGTTTATTAAAAATATACAAAATAAGAGCCACTCTAAGGTGACTCACATTTATTTTTATATTTAACTTAACTAAAATATTTTACCTATTTTTCTGTTAATCTACAAGAAGTTCCCTACAATAATATTTTAATCCTTTTTGAGCATTCTCTTTCTTATAAATATAAAAATCGTACCAAACTTTCAAAGTTTAGTACGATATCTCCACTATAATAGGATTATTTCCTCTCGACTATCCAACCAGCTTATCTAACATTCCTACAATCTTTTCTCTTTCACCACAGCCATTAGTCTTAAATCTTAATAATGGAATTTCATACAAATCCATTATGCGATCCTTTAATAAATCTCTTGAAGCCTGTACGGTATCCTTTTTATGAAATTCATATCCATCAACTTCAATCGCTAAAACCGGCTTTTTACTGATTCTGTTGTAAATCAGAAAATCCAGATGTGTTGCAGGATTCATTGCATACTGGCACTCCCTGTCATTTAATAGTTGAGGATTTTTAATCAGCATATTCAATGGAAAATGACAAACAACATCTAAACTTAAGACATTTCTTCCTTTTATTTTCGTCAAATGTGTGTCCCAGCAGAACACAAGTGAGGCGCCTTTGCTTTCTTCAATCTTTGTTGTTTTTAGTCGATCTTGAACTGCTTTTGTTGCACCAATCTCCATATGTATCACCTGCTCATCTCAAGTATTCTTTTTACTTCATTCTGTAATTCATCACTAAAGTCTGATAAATCATTATATGTAATTACTTTCAGTCTAATGAGACGAACAATATCCCATATTACCTCTGATTTTTTCAGTTCCATGACAACTCCCGGATGACGTTTATCTTCTTTTATCCGTTTTTCAAGTTCCCAGAATTTCTCTGATGCAGGCTTTTTATCACCATTCAGAAAATTTACATACTCTTTAACAAGACCTTCCATGTAATTTTCCTGCCAGCCTGATAATTTTTCTCGAAATAATTTCCAATCCCTTTTACTTATGTCCATGATTTTGAACCTCCTCAGTCTCATGTTAGTCTCAACAAACGATTTCAAAAATGAGACTGTCTTGAGACTACAACTTTATAATTTACCTGCAAATCCCGGTTTTATCGCGTTTTGCTATATCATAGAGTCTCACTCAGTCTCAAATCTCGTGAGACTTCGTTGAGACTAACTTTGAAATATTCGTTTTTCAGAAAGCTCTTTAATCGTCTCTCTTTAGAAAGCTTTTTCTTAGAATATTCTGATTTTAACCACTTGATTTTTCTCAAAATTTCTATGACATTTTCTATGACATTTCTACGACATTTTCTGTGACATTTCTACGACATTTTCTGTGACATTTCCCATCTTCATTATAAGCGTTACCTAAAACAAATTTGTGCCTTTAATCAATTCAATTTTTACCTTCTCCCTACTTCCATACATAGAGCTTTTACTTTCATCAATAGTCTATACCTGATGTTTATTCTATGAATACATACTTTCCCTTTCCTTTACCATTTACCACTTTAACAACTTTCATGTCTCTAAGTTTTGTCATGACTGCTCTTGCTGTGGATGGTGAGCAATCAAGAATTTCTTTTATTTCTTTTGTTCCAAAAATCTGATTTTTCTCTATTTCATCATACACCTTAAGAATATTTGCTTTCGAAGGTTCATTATATTTTTGTTGCTCAATCGCCGACTTTATCATATCAACCGCCGATTTTTTATCGTCAATCGCCGACTTTTCTTCTCCAATCGCCGGCTTTTGGTAATCAATCAACGACTTATTGACTGCAACAGCCAATTTTTTAAATGAATCAGCGGTTTTTTCAACAATAGTTTTTCCAACTTTTGAATTATAAATAACTGCCTGCAACATAAAAGCATTTGTATGATAAACAGGATCTTTTAGTCCCACCTGCTCCAACTCATTACGCAGTCTTTCATTAACGCTTTAAATGTTTCTTATTGACATTATGAATTTATCGTACTAACCTAAACTCGTAGAATATATTTCAATAAAGGTAATGTTTCGAAAACTTTTGGTTCCGATTATAATAGAGCAGCTTTTAGCATCTCTCATTGGAACCTGCCAGTGCAAATCTCTGCTTTGAGACGGTTCCCTTTATCACAATTACCAAGCCAATCTGCTGGGTACCATTCTTCATTATTCACAATTCTGTATAAATAAAGAACAACTCATGTGGGATTGGGGATATGCCTCACTCATTATTGGAACAAGAAAATAACTGCAAAGGAGATTTTTACTATGAAAGAAATAATTTTAGGAAATCACATACGAAAGGTTCCTTCAGTTGCTGTTGGATGCATGCGCCTTTCTGAAAAATCGAAGGATGAGATGAATCGTTTTATTCATGCAGCTCTGGAACAAGGTGCATATCTCTTTGATCACGCGGATATCTACGGTGATGGTATGAGCGAGAGCATATTCGGCGAAGCGTTCGCAGATGATTCATCCATAAAGCGTGAGGATATTTATCTTCAGTCAAAATGTGGCATCCGTCAAGGCTTCTATGATCTCTCAAAGGAGCACATTCTGAAATCTGTCGATGGCATTTTACAAAGGCTCCATACAGATTATCTTGATCTTTTGCTTCTTCACCGTCCGGATACACTCGTAGAACCGGAAGATGTTGCTGCTGCATTTGATGTTCTTTATGAAAGCGGAAAGGTACGCCATTTTGGAGTTTCAAACCATAAGCCGATGCAGATTGAACTGCTGCAGAAATATGTCCGCCAACCACTCGTTGTCAATCAGGTTCAGTTCAGCATCCCTGTTTCCAATCTTGTTGCAAATGGCATGGAAGTCAATATGGAAACCCCAGGTTCAATCGATCACGATGGAAGTCTGCTCGACTACTGCCGCCTCCACAATATCACTCTCCAGGCATGGTCTCCGTTTCAGATGCCGGCATGGAAAGGCTGCTTTCTCGGAAGCGACGAATACCCTGAACTGAATAAAAAACTTCATGTGATTGCCGAAAAATATAATGTCAGCGATACTACTATTGCGGCTGCGTGGATTTTACGTCATCCGGCAAATATGCAGATTGTTACCGGCACTGCAAGTGAAAGCCGCTTGAAAGAAATTATCGCGGCGTGCGATATTACTCTGACTCGTGAGGAATGGTATGAGCTGTACCTGGCGGCAGGTCATCTGCTTCCGTAGGGATTATCGATTACCAGCATTATTTTCAAAATGCTGGTAATCCTTAGAATTAGCAAGTTGTACAAAAGAATCTTCTCTTTTACGAAGTCTGGTCTCATAAACGAGATAAAGGTTCTGGCAGATGCAGAGCTTGTGTTGAGCAGATCAGAGTACACGACCTCAGACACAGTCACGCCAGCTTACTTATTAATCAGGGCTGTGATGCCTTGATGTTAGCAGACAGGCTCGGACATGAAAAGGTATCCACAACACTTAACACATACTCCCATCTGTTTCCACATAAACAGCAGGAGCTTGTGCATAGTCTGGAATCATTGCAGGCAACAGATTCGCCAACACCTGAACCACCATCTGATAACCCTCTGCTTGAAGCCGCAGGTATCACATGTGAAGTGCCGCAGACTCAGAGCAACGGCTCAGATGTAACAATCCGACCTCAGTTTGGACCTCCGTTAGTACCATCAAATACCGCATCAGGGAAAATCATCCAGATGCCACAAAGAAAGATCATATAGAAGAAATCCAGCAGTCATCAGGGTTTCTTGCTATTAAAGTTAATGACAACCATATGAAAACGATAGAAAAAAAGTAGTTGCTATTAGTAGCAAATTAGTAGCAGTGCAAAAGAAAAAGTCTCGGAATCCGCTTGTTTAGCGGGTTCCAAGACTTGTGACTTCTACTCAAACTCTTGGGCGGAAAGATTTATCTGGCTGTTTCTTGGTACACATTTGTGTGTTTTATTCTTCACATTCATCTTATTTTGCATTTTTGTGTACCTAATCTAAAATTTTTAGAGCCAAAATGGAGCCATCAATCAACTTGTTTTTTATGAGTTTTTCCAACTACTAATTTAGAGTATATTAACCAATTTCTTAACAGCTTATGTTTCCATTTTATACTTACTTCGTTCCACTTATCTACTTTCATTTCATCCAATATATTAGTAAATACCTCTAAAGGTTCCTTATTTGTCGTTTTAATTTGTTCTAAATACTGACAGACATACTCTAAACCCAAAAGTTTTTCTCTAATATATGCTCTTTTTTCATTGGGTTCCTTGCCAAGAAACTCCAATCCGTTTTGTGTTATTTCATATTCACTTCTAGATATAGGTCTAACAAGCCCTAAAAAACATGCATCTATTAGATGACCATTTAAACTTGATCTTTTCATCGATTTTTTTAGTTCTTGAATTGTCATACCTTCTTTATTATCAGCCAATAGTTCCACTACTTTGATAATTTGTGCCAACATCGTCGTTGGGAAAAAAATTTCATCACTTAAAAAATCACCAATTTCTCTTCCCAGGTTATTCGTTGAAATAGTATTATTTTTATCCATATTAACCATTGTAGCAGCAGATAACCATTTACACATAACCTTACTATATTGCTCCCAAATTTTATCTGTTGCATCTATAAACGGCATTTCACTTATTAATATATTTTTAACTTGTTTCAAAGTTAATTTCTTATTTTTCTCCAATTCCAAAAGTATTTTTTTAATCAAAGTATTATCCATTAATATATTAGCTAAATATTTTACAATATTATTTTCTGTATAGTATTGATAGGCATATGGATTAAGTGAAAAATTATTATTAGACCCTTCAATAAATTTCAATTTTTTTAATTCTCCCAATATATTTATAATACTCGTTTTCTTAACCCGAGAATTTTCAACAATCTGATCTACATTACATAAATTCTTACTTACAATAATTTTATACAAATTTAAAACAGTATTTGGAGTGTAACGAATAAGATATCTTCTTGACAAATTTACATGCCCAGTTTTTACAAACTCTTTCAAAATATCATTATAAGTATCATATGTTCTACCAGTTAGTCTTATTAATCTATAATCATTCTGCAATATTTTTAATTTAATTGATAAATCCTCATCTGTAAAAATTTCAGATAATTCTGCATATGTAGATGGCAAATATGCAATTAATCTATAAAAGAACTCCCTAATAGCTTCATCCAATGCTAGAATATCTTCGTTAAATAAGTCTTCTAACTGCATTCCTGATTGAACAATATTCTTTTGTTTTTCACCACTTCTAACAAGTTTTATTATATGTGCACAATATTTTTTTAATAGCCAAGGAAAGCCATTTGATATCTCTAATACTTGTTCTTTTAATGGCTTAATTAGAGATGTTCCTATTTCATCATTTATATGGCTTATCAATTCTATCGCTTCTTCTGTCTTAAAATCTTGTAGGACAATTGGCTTAGAAATGCTCTTCAATCGATTCAAATCAATCAATGATGACTCATCATAAGTTGTTGGCTGATCATTTTTACGAGCTATAACAAAAATAAAACTTTTAAACTTAACATTAAACTCCAATATTATATCAATAAGTGTATTATAAACAGATGGTCTAGCAAAAACACTTTCAAATTGGTCTAAAAAAATCAAGGACATTTTACCATTTTCTGTATTAAATTCATC
This sequence comes from [Eubacterium] eligens ATCC 27750, assembly GCF_000146185.1. Taxonomy (NCBI): domain Bacteria; kingdom Bacillati; phylum Bacillota; class Clostridia; order Lachnospirales; family Lachnospiraceae; genus Lachnospira; species Lachnospira eligens. The sequence goes on from NC_012778.1 coordinate 1,821,212, forward strand.
TATTGATTTACTTATAATATTAATCTGCTCTTTCTCTTTTGGTACCTCACAATTCAAATTACAATGAAAATTAAAATCTTTTACTAACATTTGAAAAATCTGCAAAATATCAATATCTGACCGTATATTTCTAGAATCTACAATAGCAGTTGAGAATCCTTTTTCTTTATATAATCTTTGAAGTTTTAAAGAAATTGAACTTTTACCCACTCCCGAACGACTTAATATTTCAATAACTTTAGTACTTGTAATTCCATTCTTTACATCGTTTACAGAATCATTGAATGCATTAATCAAAGAAGTTCGTCCTATAAACCTATCTGGGTTAGCAGGAAACTGGTAATCAAACCATCCTTCTCCATGCATAACTCCTAAATATGAATTATCCACTTCACTTTCACTATATTTAGTTTTTTCTCCGTGTTTATAATATTTTAGTTCTTTTAGCAATTCTATTTTGCTAGAAACTCTCAAAATGAAATCCTCATCTTCTATAGAGTTTCCAAACATATCATAACAAACAAAATATGATGGTAGTGTTTTCCCATCCTCAATAAGCAATTGAATATAATAATATCCTCTATCACTTACTAAAAAATACACATCTCCACTACATAAATTTATATTATTTTGAGAAATATCTCTAATTTGCTTTACACTCAAATAATTTTTTTGAGAAACCAAAGCATCTATTATTGAATCCCCCACTATATATCTAATATGATACCCAGCATCTACCAAATCATCTACCTGTTGTTTCACATCGGATGTTAAATCACTTATAGATATAAAAATCCCCCAATCATTGGGTTCCTTTGATAAAGTCCATATAATGGTGTAAATTACAAATTTATATAAAAAAGAGCCGAGAGCTCATCTTTCAGTTATAATTAAGTTACCACACAAAAACATAATTGAAAGGATGAAACTCATGGCTCAATTACATTTTACATTAGATAGTGATTTTTTTGTAGGACTTTTTTCAGAAACTAAGGATGAAGCTTTTGGCAAACTTATGGAAGCTTTACTTAATCAGGTTCTTCAGGCTGAATCTACTGAACAGCTTGGAGCAAGTAATTACGAACGATCTCAAGAACGTTCTGATTATAGAAATGGAGTTAGGACAAGAACATTAACCACCCGTATTGGAAAGATTGAATTACAGGTTCCAAGACATCGTAATGTTCCATTTAAAACTTCCTTGTTCGAAAATTATCAGCGTAATGAACAGGCTTTAATTACAACAATGATGGAAATGGTTGTGCAAGGCGTATCAACCAGAAATATAAAAAAAGTAACTGAAGAGCTTTGTGGAGAATCTTTTTCAAAATCTGCTGTTTCTGAAATCTGCAAGGAACTAGATGTCCCTGTTAAGCATTTCAAGGAGCGCTTATTGCCGGAACACTATCCGTTTATTATTGTTGATGCGATATATTTAAAAGCTCGTGAAGATCATCGTGTTAAATCAAAAGCGTTGTTTGTTGCAATTGGAATAAACAATACCGGGCACAAAGAAGTCCTGGGATTTGAAGTTTATGATTCAGAGAAAGTGAACACCTGGAGAGACTTTTTTGAAAATCTTAAAAGTCGCGGTTTGCGCGGTGTAGATATTGTAATATCTGACGCACACGCGGGGCTTGTTGAAGCAATAAAGGAGAGTTTCTCTGGCTCTTCATGGCAGCGATGTCAGGCTCACTTTACAAGAAACATCATAAATAAGTGTCCTAAAAAATACAGCACTGGTTTAGCTTCTGAGTTACGAGACATGTTTAACGCAGCTACTATTGAAGAGGCCCGTCGTTTAAAAGAATCTATATACGATGAATATCAGGATGTTGCAAATGAAGCAATGACTGTCCTTGATGAAGGATTTGAAGATAGTATTACCATCATGGCACTTCCCTCAAAATATCGTATAGCATTAAGAACCAGCAACATAATAGAACGCGAGAACAGAGAAATCAGAAGACGCGAAAAAGTTATTCAGATTTTTCCAAATACAGAATCTATTATTAGATTAATTGGTGCAGTCCTTCAAGATGATCATAATGAATGGAGTGTAGGTCATAAAATCTTTGATATGAAAGAGTACTATGATAAACTAAGCTCCATTCAGTCAAATCTTTTGAAGATAAAAGTAGCGTAGATAAAACCACATAACTGAAAGATGAATTTACACACAAATTTGGACTTGACTGTTCCTTTATCCAAAAATGCATCATTTTTGCTATAAATGCCATAATTTCCGAAGATATTTTTTTATCCCAAGCTTTAGCTTCTCCTATTAACTTTTGATTTGTAACCTTATTATTAGCCACAATATCATATTCAAGATTATTCGCTTTAACCCTCATTTCTATATCATTATATCCACTTGCATCTAACAAGTCTTTGCACAATCTTTCAAACAATACACCTTTGTCATAATTTTCGGATTTAGTTGGCGTATCAAAATTTATAAAATAGAACATAATTACACCTCTCACAAAAAGTTTAAAAATCATTTCAATTTCTACACATAATACTCTCATTACTCGCTTTCAAATTCTTTTTTATTATACTACTTTTCCATCCATCATACCACTATAAAGTATATCTCCCACATTCACTGTAACTATCATCAATCCATCCTTCCCATTATCTTGTCCCATAAGACCTGTCATACCGCCTTATCTGCTGTTCTGTACGCTCCTGTTCCCTTACCTTACGAATAATCGTATCAATCTGCTCTGCACCGGCATATCTCTTCACACGCTCCAGATCATCAGCCTTTTCCTGCAACAGCTCTGTCCTATCCCTCATATCCTTAATCTTGCCCTTGAAAAACTCCACATCATCTGACAATCTCTTCTTTTCCTTCCTTAGCTGTAATACTTCCTCTTTTAGCCTTACACACTGGATTGTCAGATTCTTTATCAACAACTTCAGCTTATTCACAAATGGCATAACCACCTTATCCCGAAATGACTTAGCACTTGCAAATGCTCCCGGTTCCGGCAATTGCCACTCCGGTGCTTCATCATACTTTCTTACATCACGCTGTAATAACTGCTCCGACTGTACTATCTGCTCTATATGGCTCTTAAGCTCATTCTGTTGCTTTTCAAGTTGAACATTATTCTGTTGCAAATCATTGTATTTCTGTCTTAGTGCCTGATTATCAGATTTCAATGAATCATTCCTTTGCTCCAGAGTATGATTGCCAGCAGATAACTGAACATTCACATTCTCCAATTCACTATTCTTGTATTGTAAATCTTCATGCCGTTGTTCCAGTTCTTCATTATCTGTCTGCAACTGTAACTGCTTCTGCTTCAAATCATGATTATCCATACGAAGTCTATCTTTGCGACTCCCAACTCTTTGTACCAATTATTACATTATCAACACTTTTGTCGGCATGCAACACAAACCTTTGATTAGGATATCCAAATTCTTCAATCAGCTTGCCCTCTTCAAATCCAAATTTCTTATATAATTTTCTAGGTGCAATTCCTTTAACATCATTTTCTCTAAATGTAGACACAGTTATATCTTTATCTCTGTCAAGCTTATCAATTGCTTCTCTTAAAAGAAGCGAAGCAATTCCCTTTTTTCGATAAGCCGGATCAACAGCCAAACAACATATCATATTATACTTCCTTGAATATAAAAGTACGCCAACAATCTCTTGTTCGTTCTTCACGCACAAAGCACGTTTGTCATTCATGAATTTCAGTACTATTATTTTGTGTTCATCTATACTCTGCTCTGTCTCTAATCCTGGAAAATTCCAACTTGCTTTTCTCACTAATCGCATCCATGAATCAATATCTGATGTTCTGCCAAATTCTACCTTCATATTTTCTATCATTGACTATCTCCTCAAATCTACTTTGAAACAAAATGTACAATTTCTTTCCCTGACTCAAGGATATATGGTATCAACTCTAAAGGATATACCTTAGTACCCTTCTTTAAATCTTCTAGTGAAACCCAACAGAAATCCAAATCAATTCTTTCATTATCCAGCTCATCATATCCATGAAACACACCATCTAATGGAATATTATCATCCATCAGATGTACATTATAATATAAGCATATCTGATGACAGGGTCTTTTTCCCCATGGAAAATAAATTTCTCCGATTGCTAACAGATTATCTACCTCTATCTTAGCATGAAGCTCTTCTTCAAATTCCCGTTTAAGAGTTTCCATACTTGTCTCCATAGCCGCAACATGTCCGCCAATAATGGCATAATCATCATTCTTCGGACGCTGTAACAAGATTTTACCATTATGTTTCAATATACCGCCAACTCTGTATGAAAATACAAAATCATCATTTTTAAATAAAATATCCACTTAACCACCTCCAACCTGTTCATAAAACTTGTAGTAAAAATATATTTATAAGATCATAAATCTCCTGGTGCAAATGTATCTTTCTCACATATAAGGTAAATGTCTTTATTCATTTTCCCCTCAAAATATTGCTTCAAATTCATATTGGAATTCCACTTGTCCTGCGGATAAAAGCCATACCTTTTCTTTACGTCATTCATCCTATTTTCTATATCAAGAACTCCTTCTGCTCCTGCCAAACAATCGCACAATTGAATTAACCGGTCATATTCATCATATATGGTCTTTGCTAATTCAGTTTTTATAATTGTCAATTCTTCATCTATAACATCAAATTTTCCGATGTATTCATCTATCGTATGATTATTAAAAGAATGGGTTAAACATATCTTTGCTACTTCATCATATCCCAATGATTTCATATATACGTATCCATCATAAACATGTCCAAGATGTCTTACACCAAATTTTCTTCCTATATCATGTAGTAAACCTAATATATATGCTTTCTCAACATCCATATCACCACATGCACTTGCTATTTTTTCTGCACAGTGTGCTGCTGTTAAACAATGTTTTCCCCAAGGTCCCGGATTAAATAATAACCCATCACGAATTAACTTCAGTGCTTCTTCTCTTGTTGGCAACATAGCTTATACCTTCTTCCTTTTTTATTTACCTTTTCAAAACTGATAACTCCATTACTCTCCCCACAAATAGAGCCAAACTAGAGCCATTTGATAAAACAAATGCCGGAAACCCGCATAAATACAGGCTTTCGGCATTTCTGTCCGTTATTCAAACTCCTCTTTGCAAAGTTGTTGTGTGGTGTAATGTGTTGATTTTAGTAGTAAAGTTCCAGGATTTTTGTCTGTATTCTACCTGTTGCGTAGATTTTTAAGAGATTGTATTGTCATTTTGTTGTCACTCATCTTTCATTTTTTATGCATTTAATCTAGTTAATAAGTCCAAAACTTGACTTCCAGGTTTCAAACTAATAACCGTATGTTTTCTAGCTAAAGCAACAGGAACCACTGTATTTTCATACAAATCACACTCAAACTCGTTAAGCAAACATAAGCTTTTGTTCAAATTTTGATATTTTTTGATATCAGATTTATTTAAAATAAAACTTTTTATATCTCCCTTGCTTTCAAATGGATATGGCAGATTAAACACAATTAGTTTTCCCGACTTTGCTTTATATATAAAGTCCTGACCATAATATGTTTCACTACCAAACGTTGAAGACGAAGCTTTTCTATCATAATTCACATACTTGTTTCTCACTTCATCAGACAAACATAAAATAGTTTCCTCTTTTATATCCTTCTCAATCATCTTAAAATAATCAACGATAGCACCACTTTTTACTAAACCAATTATTAAAATAGGATTTTTATTATGCTTTTGCATAACCACATTTATCTCGTGAAGATATTTCATGATAGCATTATGCACCCATGCAGCATTCCCATAAATTGCAAGTGGACCATCCATAAAAAAACATATATCACTTAATGTTTCCACATAGGATTCTGGTGAAAAATCAATTATCATCCTTATATAGTGCATAACAAATAGATGTTCTATAACATTTGTAAATCTCGTGAGTGCTGATTGATTTGAACCATTATCCTCAACTTCTTCCCAAATTCTTAAACAATCTGAAGGATAAATAGTTTCTCCACACTCTGGACAAAATTGTTCTTCATCAATATTCCAAACAGAAATATTCTTCGCGTTACATTTTGAGTTTGGACACTTATGTAAAATAAGTTCATTATCACTATTCGTACAATTAATTCCTGTACGATAACATGCCAATTTAAATAAAGTTGTGCGCAAACTTGTTTTTATATCGCTTGGATTATTTCTATATTTAAATAAATAGTTATCAAGTGCTAATCTAAAACCATCCCTTACCGATTCCTTACCTCCATATTGCATATTACTACTAGGTAAAGCAAACACAGTAGATGATGTAGCTTTCTCCATTTCCGCTACCAAAAATGGATTTATGTATTTCTGTTTGCCTAAATTGTTATATTCATCTCGCTTAATTAGTATGTTTCCAACCTTTACATATCCAACTCTTGTATGTGGCAAATTATCACTAATACTAGCCTCATAACTGCTACCATCTATGGAAATAATATTGACAGGTAATTTCTCTTGCTGTAACGGATACTTCACAAACAAGTCTGCCACTTCTTTTGCTTCTTTCCCTGATGGTTCTACCATATATCGACACTTTGATAAAAATTCTCTTACATCTGGATTATCTATAATTTCAACATGTGCCGTTTTATCAATCGCATCAGACATTTGCATCCCCCTTGTTCATAAATTTCTCCGGAGAAAATTTATCTATTTGCACAGGAACAACAAACGGACTAGACAATGTTTTGACTCTTGTAAAGCCTACATCTTGTGAATGCAATAATGATTTACTAAAATCCGAAAAATCATAAAAATGTGATAGTTCTTTTATTTCTGTATCACTATTCAAATGAGATACGAACCAGTTTTCCGTATTTGCCAATATATTTTTATGTACGGAAGATACTTCTTGTGTTGCATATACAAGTGCAATTTTATATTTTGCTCCTTCTTTTGCTAATCTTGGCCATGTTTCCGTTAAATCCATCCCTTTTCCAATTAAATTGTGAGCCTCCTCAATATATATCACTATGTTTTGTGGCATTCTTCCTTCCGTAAATACTTCCATTGATTTATGAAAGATATAACTTGCAATATTTTTAGAAATACGTTCTCTTAAAGTCGCATTACCAACCGAAAGATCCAAAATAACTATTTTCCCTTGGCACAAATAATTATAAATTTCATCGCATACCTCCGTTGTTTTTGCTGGTGAATGGTATTCCTTTGCAATTTCAATTGTTCTAAATCCTCTAATATAGCCATCATTCGCACTTAAACCAACTAATAAATTTAGCATAGCAATACATTCGTTATCTAACCATGCATTCTTACTCGCTGTTAAAATAGTTCTTTCTTTATTGGCTATTCGAGCTGCAGCAAACCACTTTTCTGCTTCTGAAAAAGACATACCCTTATTAGGATCTATAGTTTTGTCTTCCATTTTATCATTAACTGTTTCTACAATTTTTTGTGCTACTGTGAACTGCACTCTAAATACACCAGAATATTCATATCCTGATTTTTTTAATAATGTTTTATATAGTGCAGTTTTAACTTTCCACCTAGTAACCTCTCCTCTTTCTGATTCATCTGGTTTTTCCAACGACATATTTATGAATGTATCAATATCCGCAGAGCCATCTTTTCTTGCTTCTTTTATCAGATCTCTAATTGTATATAATCCTTCTTGTAATTGTTCATAAAAATTATTAAGCAATGGTTCAAATCCTTCTGAAACTTTTATGCGATACTTGACACACTCATCTTTAAATATTGTTGATATCGATCCGCTATCTTGTTTATTTGCATTTGCGTATTCTCCATTTATATCAAATATAAGCTGACCTATTTTTAAATTATGTTTACTTGATATTTCTTTCACGACTGAAACAGTTTGCTTAATCATATTTGATTTACCAGTTCTTGTCATACCAAGAACTGCTGTCCTTCTCGCCAAGAAATCAGCCGGTTGAATATAGAATTTTACTTTTTCAACATTTTCTGCTCTATGCAGACGATCAGTAGAAGTGTATCTGACTGTTCCAATACGAAACGGAGAAACTTCCCCCTGAATTCCTAATTCTCTAAAATCTTCCAAAGAGCGTTTTTTCCTAATTGGATCTACAAAATTAACCACTTTCTCTAAAGAATTCGATGTAGGCATAAATACACGCATTTGTAGTGAGGTATAAAATGTTTCAACATCACTACCTAAATTTAGTTCCTGCTGCTTCATGTAGAATGTCCCTAGTACTCGGCATTCCAACCCTCCAAACTGTAATCGATTTCGCGTCAAACTATCAAAACCAGATTCATCATTAAATACTCCAGTTTTATTTTGATAATTATCAATTTTAGTTTTTATCATATCATCATCTTGTGGTAATCTACACGAACCAATAACTCTTAAAAGAATGACCTCTTTATCCGCTTCCTCCGCCTCACCATATTTATCCGGTTCAAATGCTGTTGCCAATAAAAAACTGTTATGAGGAATACCTTTTACGTTACTTTTCCACAAATCATTGGTAATTACTAATGCCTTTTCATAATCTATTGAATAAATCCAACCAACAAAATTTTCTTTCTGTATCAATGTTAATAATTCATCTTTAGCTAACTGACTAGTATTAAGCATGCATTTCCTCCCTTAAGTTTAGTTTTATTTTTTTCTTCTGCATTTCTTGTTTGTTTGGCCACAAATCTCCCGTGCATAATATCATTACTTCAGATGCTTTCTTTTTTTCTGCTACACTATATGATAAATCAAAATATCTCTTTGAGAATCGCTCATACAATTTAGCTATTTCTGGTTCTGCATCATATGTAACCATCCATATACTTTTTTCATTTTCTAATAAATCTGCAATTTCCTTATGATCTTTATCAACAAAAAAATTCTTGTATAATTCTTGTCCTTTTTTATAATATGGTGGGTCTAGATATAAAAAAACATTCGAATATCTATGTAAATAATTTTTCATGAAAGAACGAACATCTTTATTGTAAACTGATATATCATCTTTTCGTTTAGCTATTCGCAAAATGCGATTAATCAATTCCTCTTTATTATATCTTGCATCAATTAAATAATTTCCGTTTTGCTCATATCCGCCAATTGGGCCTGCTGCTAATATTCCAGAACGGTTAGTACGATTAAGAAAAAAAGTTGCAAATGCTAGTTCAACCGAATATCGATTTGATTGATTGGTATATATATTCTTTTGTCTATACCATTCATCAATTGACACTTCGGTGTTTTCTATTAAATCAACAAACTGATTTGTATTCTCTATGATTGCTCGCCAAATGGAATAAATTGCCTTGTCGTAGTCATTTATAACAATATGGTCGACCTCACCAGAAAACAACAATTCCAAAGAAACCCCTGCACCTCCCGCAAAAGGTTCAACATATGTAACATTTTTCATTCCTGATTTTTCAATTAATAACTTTACCATTGGTGCAATCTTAGTTTTGCCACCTGGATATCTTAATGGAGAATAATTCACTTTTTCTACCTACCTATCTATTTACAAAGTTTAATGGTACATTTTTTCTCTTGCGAACATATTTTTCTTTTTTTCACATCATGTAATTCTATTCCAACAATAACTTCACTTTCCCTTAAATTATATTCTTGTATTTTTTCAATACAAGCACTAGATAATCCAAAGCGCAAATTTTTCTGTATTGTTGTATATGGATCAACGGAAAATGGTATATTACTAATTATATCATTTTCAGCCATCCTCTGACTATCTATATCGATTATGTCTTGTACACATGCCGAAAAACAATGACCAAAACATTTAAATATCACTTTTATTTCCTCTATCAAGAAATTGTCCTTAGCATTATTTTCGAAGAGAAAAGTTAGTAAAAATAATTTTCTAACTTGATTATTTATCACAAACTCCCGTTCTTCTATTTCACCTTTACATACTTGTATGCTCCTTTTTTCTCGTGATTCATATATTTCATCCAAATCTCTTCTATTTGCTTTATAATTATCTGAATTTCTCCGAACAAATACTTGCCCTTGCTGTAATAACGTCCTTCCCTCTCGCACATAGTCTTTTTTTACCATATATGGTTTGTCAAAATAATCTGCTGAAATTTTTATGTATGCCACATTCGTTTCCTTATAAGAGAAACAACACAGTTCTATTCCAATATATGGTTCACAATACTCTCTTAACAATCCATTTATTTCTGATACATCTGGAAGAGAATCTATTTTCATATTGCATAATTGACGTGTTTCATCATCAACGTTAAATATTATATACTTATCACCACACATAGTACTATTTGCAAAAGAAAGAATATCTTTTATCATATCTGCTTTCTTGGCTGTATGGTAAAATTCTCTCTTAAAATCACAAAAATCTGTTTCTTGTCCACGCTCTATTAATTCAATAACTTTATCTTTATCGACCATATATGCTCCTATTCAAATAATTTCTGCATAACCCCATTCTCCATATCATTGATACTGTAAATCGTATCCATAACCTCAAATGTCTCTCTTAAATTACCTCTTGCACTCTTCCAGCCAATTCCATCCGTAAACCACACAAATGTAAAGCCCTCAATAGTATCTGCCTCTTGCGCAAGCATTTTATAACTTCTTGCAGTTTCATTTAGTTTTGAACCGCCACCGCCATAGAAGTTTGTTTCTATACCATAAATCATCTTATCCGTCTTGATTACAAAATCAAATCTCTTTGCAGCTTTTCCCTGATTTGAAAGTGCCGACAAATCAATATTCCATTTAGATTCAATATCTTTTAAGTACATCTCTTTAAAGTAATTCTCGTTCTTTTTGAAACCTGCTGCCACAATATACTTCTCGACCAAATCTTCCATCTGATGACCGCCACGATTCTTACGACCATTAGAGTCCAATCCGGTTTCGATACCCAAAGCATAATCCACAAGATTATTTACCAAATGATTTGCAATCATATCAAACAATCCGGTCTTACGCATAAATACCTTGTACTGTTCCACACTGTAATTCATTTTCTTGAAATTATATAGGAAAGCTCCTTCTTCATCCTGGGCATATATTTCATGACCTCGCACCGCAAGAAGCAGAGGAACACATTGTAAAGTTTCCGGATACTTTGTCACTATCTTCTCAAATTCTTCTTCAATATTTTTAGAAGCAATCAAGGAATTTAAGATGTTTAATTCCACCTTGATTTCATCTACATTTCTTACGACCTTTGCAAAGTCGATATAATAATCATAACTTGATATACTCGGTCTGAACTTACTCAGCCATTCATCAAAATTTCTATTTGTCATTTGCTACCTTCTCCAATCTCCTCTTGGATATCTCCAAGTATTCTTCACTTACATCTATTCCGATAAATTTTCGTCCAAATCGTACCGCCTCTACTCCGGTAGTTCCTGATCCACAAAAAGGATCCAAGATAACTTGTCCTTCCTCCGTCGATGCCAGCACAATTTTTTCAAGCAAATATTCCGGTTTCTGCGTAGGGTGCTTACCTTCTGTTTTCTCCGAAGGTTTCGTCAATGCTCCTGTCCACACATCCTTCATCTGCTTTCCACCGTTCATTTCTTTCATTTTCTGATAATCAAAAAAATGCCGAGACTTCTTATCATTCTTCTGTGCCCATAATATGGTTTCCGTAGAATGTGTGAAGCATCGACATGCTAAGTTTGGTGGTGGATTTGTTTTCTGCCATGTAATGTTGTTGATGATTTTGAAGCCTTCCTGCTCCAATGCCATACCAATCGAATATATATTGTGTAATGTTCCTGATATCCATATTGTTCCGTTCGGCTTTAGTACTTTCCTACATAACTTAATCCACTTTCTGTTAAACTTGTGTTTTTCTTCGACGCCGGTTCCACTTTCCGAAAGCTTATCCCATGAGCCTTTATTTACCGAAACCATTTTCCCACCCTGACAGGTAATGCCATCATTACTTAAAAAATAAGGTGGATCTGCAAATATCATATCAACAGATTCCGGTTTCATCTTTGTTAGAATTTTAAAGGAATCACCTAATACCAACTGTGATTGTTCTGTCTCGAAATATAATGGCACCTTTGAACCCCAAACTTGATTCATATATATTTCGCCTCTCTATAATTAACGTTTTATTCTTGAAACGATATTATACAATTCTCCTACATCATTCCAATTTCTAGGTATATATCCATATGCAACAGCTTTATCTATCGCTTCTTCTATTTGATGATTAGTATGTACTTTACAATATATTGCTTCAAGATACCTATAAAAACACATTTTTCTTCCTTGGAAACGTTCCCCTGGATAATTGATATCTTCTTGAATTGCAATATAAAACATCAAATCGGTCAACACTTCAAATGAAAAACCATATTCAAATGCCGAGAGTAAAGATACATCAATATTAATATCACGACCTATTGTCGCAACATCCTCAATATACTGTTTCATGTGCTTATAATTTTGCATAGTAGTTTTATTATATAGATCAGTCATAATCTCAACATGAGAAATAGGATGTTCACCATCTTCGTCTACTAAATATACACAATAATCACATTTAGCTCTAGTTGTCTTATATCCAGGATATCTTATTGCCAATTGAGAAGAATCTGCATAAGTCTCTAATACCTGATAATTACTTTTCAAATTATCCTTATTTTGTGTTAATTCTATTATCATACCATCGTGAGTGACATAATCAACAATTCTTTGTTGTTCATCAAAATATCCCATTGCTTTATCTCCTTAATAATTGCATATAATCACTTCTTCGCCAACTCTGTTAGATGCATCTGAATTAATCATACGCTTTACACTTACAACATCTATTTTATAGCCTTTGTTACCATACAGTTCATTTATCAAGTCTGTATTATGGTTTGTGAGCATACAGTAGCAACCTCTGGCTGTTAATTCATCGAAAAGATTTGCTAGTCGCTTATGACTTTCTATATCAAAACCCTCTTTTGTGTATGATTCAAAAGAGGTAGGATTCAATGGTGCATACGGGCTGTCAATAAATACAAAATCGCCCTTCTTTGCATCCTTACAAGCCAGTTCAAAATCACCATCTATAATGGTTACTCCCTGCAAGTAATTTGAAGTAGCCATAATAACCTCTGCATCAACTGAAACCCTACGACTATTGTTGTATGGAACATTGAAAAGTCCCTTGCCATTTACACGATACAAGCCGTTAAAACAGTGCTTATTGATAAATACAAACAATGCAGCCAACTCCACATCAAACTCCGCTTTCATCAGCTTATCATTGTAATGCTCCCTAAGAGAATAATAATATTCTTTGCCGTCCTCCCACATTTCCTCATCCAGCTTCTTTACTGCCTTCAGAAATGCTTCCGGTGCATTACATATCTGCCTGTAAGCATTTATCAACGCTTTGTTGATATCGTTTATCAAAGCATTTGCAGGTAGCAATTCGAATGTAACTGCACCGCCACCCACAAATGGCTCATAATAATCATTATATTTTTCAGGCATTCTCTCCTTTATTTGCGGAATTAACTGACGCTTCCCACCAGCCCATTTCACAAATGGAGCTACACTTGAATTACTCATTTTGATTCCTCTTCTCTATGTCCGCAAAAGGACAATCTTTTACTCATTTATTATACTTGCAAACATACAAAATAACAACCAAAACTTTCACTCTTTGTGAATTATCTTACTTCTGAAATACAAATATATACTCATGTGCCAGAAGCAGAAAATTATTGTTTCGTTTTTCCCAAAAATCAGTAGAACGACAATTATGCTGCTCCTTAATTATAATTTCTTTATTTGCAAATCCTGCCTGTAAAAAGCATTCCATCATACGAAATCCTAACGGAATGACCTTTCCATATTTTCTTAAATCCCCAATCATTACAGCACACATTTTTCCCTTCTTTAACACACGATATGATTCCTCTGCCACCTTCTGCATTTCTGTCAAAAACTTTTCTACATTAAGCAATGAAATATCCCCTTCTATCCCTTTGCTGTATTTGATGATATTGGCATATGGCGGATGCGTACAGATAAAGTCAATTCGACTATCTTTGATAAAATGCAAATCTGTAGCATTTCCATTTCGTGTAAAGATTTTTGAATTTGTTTCACATCGGAATTGTAAATTCGTTTCAGAGATTGAAACAGATTGCGGATTGATATCAACACCTACCGCATGACGATTGAGTAGCTTTGCCTCTACTAAGGTTGTTCCACTACCCATAAATTGATCTAAGACCCAATCACTGGGATTAGAATACCGAAGTATCAGATTTCTTGGTACATATGGCGACCAATTTCCTCGATACTTTCCTGAATGTGTTGCCCAACTGCCTCTGTCCGGAAACGACCAGACTGTTGTTGGTTCAAGCCTAAAATTATTTGGTTGTAAACTTATAAGACATACCTCCTTCTTTTTTGTTCATTTCTACATTGTAACTCAATTTCATACAAAAATCCATAGTGTTCTTCTTTCACTATAAGTGAATTTATGTGTTATACATCTCATGAGATAATATTCACAAATAGTGAAAGAGGCAAATCCATGTATTTCGAAAACGATACTGACCTATATCGTGTTATAGGTGCAAATATAAAAAATTACAGAGAACAAGCAAAATTAACACAGGTACAACTTGCCGAACAGGCTAAAATCAGCATCAGCTATCTCTCCAAAATCGAAGCTGCCGGATGTGATAAGAGTCTTTCTATTTCTGTGTTGAATCAGATCGCAAATGTACTTGGTGTTGAGATTAGTGAATTTTTTAAGGAGGTTGATAAAACATGAAACTAATAGAAGCTCAGAAAAGAATCGAAAAACTTGCTTATATTCCATTTAAGGAATACCTTACCGAAGAACAGTTTAATAATATTGTTGTTAATAAAGGTAAAACCGGACAGATTTTAGAACTCACTATTGGACTTCAACTTTCCAATACTACTCTCGATTTCGAAGATGGAGAGCTTAAAACTAACAAATGTAATAAACTCGGAATTCCTGCTGAAACAATGTTTATCACACAAACCGCATCTATTATTGATGAATTACTATCTTTCAAGCTCTTTGAAGAAAGTAAGTTATATAAAAAAATCAATCGAATGTTATATGTTCGCATCAACAAAGAAGGAGCGCCTGAGAATTGGATGTTTTTGCCACCTATATTAGTAGACCTATCATTGCCAAAATATGCCGAACTTGCTGCCCAACTAAAATTTGACTACATAGACATATGTGACATTCTAAATGACCAACTTTGTCTTTCGCCTGACGCAATGTTACATACTGCAAATGGAAAGTATATTCAAATCAGAACGAAAGATTCCATTCCTTATCATGCAATTTATTCAAGGAAATATGACAGAATCGTATCAGACAAAAATAGAGCTTTTTATTTTAAAATTCCCTGCTTAAAATATTTAATTACACTCGAATAGTAAAAAAATTATTTTGAAATATAGGAAGGTGCACATCACCTTCCTCTCCCCACATCCTTGACCTTCTCCCCGAGCCACTCCATAAACTTCTCCAGCAGATTAATCCCACCAATTACAAACTGTCTCATAAACTCATACGCCTTTTCCAGCTTTTCCTTGAGGCTACGGTTTTCCTCCCGCAATATCTGGTTTTGATACCTCAGTTCTATCACCTGCTCCTTCAGATAATCGTCGCCATCGACCGCTCTCAGAAGTTCCTTCTTAAGTCTTTCTGCCTCTTCCAGTTCAAATTCAGCCCGTTCAGTCTGTAATTTTGCAGTATCCGATATCATCATCCACTTGTCTGCCTCTTTTTGCGCAGCCTCAATTTCCTTCTGTTTATCCGTGAGCTTATCTACATTCTCATAATATTCCAGTCGTAATTCAGAATTCTTTAAGCGTAAATCCATTGTTTCCGACTGTAATTTCTGATTTTCGGCTATGGTATCATCCAGCTTCTTTTGAGCCTCAGACTGTTCTTTTCTAAAACATTCCCGCTTACTTTCAATTTCTTTTTCCAAAGACTCTATCTGTTCCTCTTTTAATTCCAGAACAACCTGTGCGCCCTCCAACTCCTCCTCAAGTACAGCCACTTCTTTTGCCCGTTCCTGCTTCTTATAATCCAGTACGGATAAATGCTGATTATGCGTGTTTTTCTTCTTCCAGTCAATCCCGTACCGACGCATGATAAGGGCAATATCATCTTTTTCAGTCTCTGCCCACTGCTTCCATTCGGTGTTCCCTTTACCCTCGCTTGCAAATCCTCTGGTAGCATGTGCCGCCTTAAGACTTGTCTTTGTCGCCAATCCTCTCTTGCAACCGGATACCCAAGGGATAAAATTCAGATGCAAATGTGGTGTTTCCTCATCCAGATGAATATAAGCACCAATCACATAAAGCTGTGGATTGCGAAGTTGAAACTTTTTCACATAATCCTTTAGCACCCATGTTGCAACCTCTGCAGAAGAACTACCTACTCCGGTATCATCCCTATTGCCTATCTGAACGATAACCTCATAAAATAATTTTTCCTGCTTGCTTCGGGAAATCTTATCATAATAACTTTTAATCTGCCTGTCCTTGCGTTTCTGTTTTGCATTGTATTCCTTAAGTGCCTTGTCAAACAATTTATGATAAGCCTGCTTAATATCCTCGTGGATAAGAGTGATGTTATTCTTGGTACGGCTGGCATCTACATTGTCAGCTATAAATCTCCTAGTGTTGTGCCCGATGGAACCTTCTCCATTCATGAAACTGATTGTTCTTTCCATTGTCAAAATCCTCCTCTTTTGGTATGTATATAGGCACCACCTTCTTATCCGTAATGAGTGCCGGATACGGCACGAAACAGCAGATTTCCTTGGGAAGGTTTTGTTACTTTTGTCAAAAGTACGTAAAAGCACTTTTGACAGCTTCGCCATCAAAAATGCAGACCCGCAAGCGGGTTTTGCGCTCCTCGCCGGAGTGGCTATACGGCTCTCGTCGCTGGATAAAGCTCCCTTTTGTGAGCTTATGAGTCGCGTATACGCGACATACTATTTACCAGCCACAGCTCCGATACAGAACTCCACTTATCCCCTAATGAAAACAATTCACCACATCATGCAGAACTACTTCCTCTGCTATCATTCTCGCCTGAGTCCGTAGCTGATACATTTCCACAAAAGAATTCGACTGCTTGGGTTTGTGTTTACGCAACCACTCATTTTCAATATCCTCCAGCAATTCATAAGCTACTTCATTTACCTTGGTCGCCTTATCATGTAATTTGCCAAATCGTACCAGACTTCTGTATCGCTGCGGATATTCCTTCTGTATGTAATCCATCCACATACGACCATATTTCCCAACATCTGTACTGTTTTCCTCTCCACCTAATGTAATCAACGGATAAAAAATGCCGTCTTTTTCTATGTATTTCACACCTAATTTTTCAAATAATGTTTCTTCGCTCATAGCAGTCACTTCCTTTATACAGAATATCTGTTATTCCCCATTTGGTACTGTAAGTTGCTTCATATCTGCCAATGTTTTCGGTTGCTCCTTGAATCCTTCCAGTATTTCCAGCATGGAGCGGATGGGAGTTAGCAACTCCCCATCCATATCCGATGCCTTTTCAATTCTTTCAAGCTCACGCCCTATCTGTTGCAGATTCTTCCGAAATTGCACCAGCATCAACGGATTGCCCGTTGCAACCACCTTCTGATGAAGAACACTCTGGATAATATAATCCTGCTTGGTGCGAAATCCGCTGAGTTTCACCCGGTTATTTAGTTCTTCATTCTCCTCCGGTGACATGCGAAATGCGATTGTCACATTACGCCATCTGTTTTTATCATCTCTATTCTTTTCTGACATCGACCAACGCCTCCCTTTCTGTTTCCAGTTGTGCTGCCATATCCGTCTGCACCGTTGGAAATAAATGTGCATAATGATAAGTGATATCTACCGACTCATGTCCGACTCTTTCCCCTATTGTCAATGCTGAAAATCCTAAATTGATTAACAGGGAAATATGCGAATGTCGTAATCCATGGATTCGGATTCTTTTCACTCCTGCAAGCTTCGCTCCCCTATCCATTTCGTGATGCAGATAGCTTTTTGAAATGGTAAAAATTCTGTCATCCATCTTGATTCCATATATGTTTTTTATAAAATCCTCCATCTCTATAGTAAGGAAATCCGGCATGGCAATGGTTCTGTTACTCTTTGGTGTTTTCTGGTCTGTAATTACATCTTTACCTTCCAACCTCTGATATGACTTGTTTATCCGAAGCGTTTTCTTTTCAAAATTGAAATCACCCAGTGTCAAGGCAAGCAGCTCACCTTCACGAATACCAGTCCAATAAAGTATTTCAAATGCATAATACGAAATAGGCTTATCTACCACACACTCCAAAAATGCCTGAAATTCCTCCTGTGTCCAGAACTCCATTTCCTTATTTTCTTCCTTACCCATAGTTCCGGCTTTTCGTGCCACATTATCTTTCAGGCCATACATATTTACCGCATGATTTAATATGGCACTAAGCTGATTATGAATGGTTTTCAGATAGGTAGGGGAGAATAACTCCCCGTTATCTTTTTTCAGCTTCATAATCTCATTCTGCCACTGGATGACATTCGAGGTTCGAATATCATCCAGTTTTCGTTTCCCGAAATAAGGCAGAATCTTTGTCTCAATAATGTGCTTCTTTGTCAGGAAAGTATTGCGTTTTATTTTTGGCTCTAAATCCGTCAGATAAATATCCACAAAA
Source organism: [Eubacterium] eligens ATCC 27750 (assembly GCF_000146185.1). Taxonomy (NCBI): domain Bacteria; kingdom Bacillati; phylum Bacillota; class Clostridia; order Lachnospirales; family Lachnospiraceae; genus Lachnospira; species Lachnospira eligens. Next base: position 1,839,980 of record NC_012778.1, read on the forward strand.
CTTTTGAAGCTCATACTGATACTCTGATCCTCTTTCAGCTTGAAATTACGCTCCCATTCAAGGGCTTCGCTCTTCTTTGCAAAGCCCCTCTTGGTTTTCTGTTTCCTTGCTCCGGTCAAATCCTTATAATAGGTTCTCACCTCACACATTCCAGTCTTATAATTCTTGATAACCGCCATCTATCCCACCTCCTTATCCGTAGACAGCCCGTAGATTCGTTTCATAAAATACTGTGTACTGACACGCCCTTTTATTGTCACGAATCCATCCGCCTCAAGTTCTGCATTCAGCCGTCGTATCAGTTTATAGGAATACGATAGCGAAACTCCCAGCATATCCATGACATCCTGTGCTGTCAAAAATCTCTTGTTCTCCATAAGCCAATGCCTCCTCTCTTTCGTTTTTATTATTCAGTTCATTTCCGAACGGTTTTGATGTGCATTATATTAGCAGTTCATTTTTGTACTGTAAATACTTTTTACTAAAAAACATTTCATTTTTGCACTGTTGATGATATAATATACACAGATGCATGTTTTGTACCTCGTGTCTTCGTGCATTCTACAACACTCATTACACTAATAAGGAGCAGTAAAAATGAGCGAGAAATTCACCAGCCGGGTAGGCTATTTGATTCGAAATTTCAGAATTGCATCTGATATGACGCAAAAGGAATTAGCAGATAAATGTGGATTAAACGAATCCACTATCAGAAACTATGAGCTCGGAAACAGATATCCGGATGAAGCAACTTTATTAAATATTGCAAACAATCTGGGAGTCAGCTTTTATGCATTATCTGACCCTGATGTTGCAAACATATTCAGCGCACTTCATGTGCTGTTTGACATTGAATGGGCATATGGACTACGACCTACCCTGAAACATGGAGAAATATGCTTCAAATTTGAAGAGCGGCTTCCTAGTGCCGGTCCCCGTCCACAGGAAGACCTTGATAACTTCCGAAAGATGGTTGAGTATTGGGCACGTTTACGAGACAAACTGGAAGATGGAGAAATATCAGAAACGGAATATTATCTTAAAGAGGTAAAATACCCAATGAACCCAACAGACCCAAATAAAGAGTACACTGTTTCGTTGAATCTTGATGATGACGACCAGCTACTGGTTCAAAAAATGAATGAAGATGACGATGTAGAAGAAGCTGCTGAATTGTTAAAAGACTTGTTTCCGGATTTCTCTTATGTGAAAAGGAAAAGGAAACCGAAAAGAGAATAATCTGAAAGGACACAATTATGGATAAATTACAATACGATAGTTTTTACAAATTTCTCGTTTCACTAGGCATGTTGCTTATCACACTACCTGTATTGGCATATCTTTATATACTTAACACAAACTACAAACTCATAAGCCAAAATGATTACGATAACCTATCCGAAATTTCAATTCAAAGGATGAATGATAATTTAAAATTATTAGATTTCACAACCACAATTATGCCTGTAGTTTCCATTCTACTTATTGTAACAGGTCTAGTCTTAATAATTATTGGCTGTTGTAAATGGTATAGCATTCAAAAAGAACTTGACGAGCAAATAAAATCTGATACCATTACCAAAAAGATTAACGCCACACAATTAAGTTCTTCAGAAACTGTTGAAAAAGTAGCTAATGAAATCTCTACAGAACAAAACAATTCAACAAATGTTTCATCCGACAGAGTTGTAAGATACATGCAAATAGAGGATAAATGTTACAAATATTTTTCCCAAAAGCTTTCTCGCAGATATCTTCTCAAACAAAACTTGCGTATAGGCAGACTCGAATACGATATTATCGCTCTCTCAAAACATACCAAGAATGACTTGATTTTTGAAATCAAATATTGGACTATTACTAATATTACAAATAATAGACTTGAACATTTGATAACGAATGTTAAATATATGTGTGAAAACTATAAATCTAATACAGACCGTAACTGTGAATCTGTGATAGTCATAGTTGCACCCAAAGAAAAAATCGAGAAAATTCAAAACTGCTGTCTCAATCACTTTGATGATTATGAAGATTCACTATTAGAAAATGTTAGCTTTGAATTCTTTGCAGAAGAAGATTTATAAGCAATTCCCCAAACCCCTTTTGGGAATCTTTTGTTTACAAAAAAAACAAATAAAAAACTTTAGAGGTAGAAAATGATTGGATTGATTGTTGCAAGGTCAAAAAATAATGTTATTGGTAGAAATGGTGAGATTCCTTGGAAAATCAAAGGTGAGCAAAAATTTTTTAAGGAACTTACAATCGGAAATATTGTAGTTATGGGAAGAAAATCTTATGAAGAAATTGGTCATCCACTTCCAAATCGCCAAAATATAATAGTATCAAAGACAATGAAATATGAAGGCGAAAACCTAATTACTGTATCATCTTTGGCAGAAGCATTGGCACTTTCTGACAATTCAAATATTTATATAGCAGGAGGGTATGGAGTATACAAAGAGGCTATCCCTTTTGTTGATGTAATGTACATTACAGAAGTAGATATGAATATCGAAGATGGAGATGTATTTTTTCCAGAGTTTGATGTAAATGATTTCGATTTGATTATAGGTGAAACATTTGGCGAGAATACTAAGTATACGAGGACTACATACATAAGAAAGAAGTAGCCATTGTAACCAGGACCTTCCAAGAACGTCCAGACAAATACAATATACTGCAATTTGAATTTGATACTGATCAATCTTGCTTGTTGAGTGTTATTCAAGATATTGAAAATGAAAATATGGTGATATGGAATGATTACACCAAAAATAGGAAGGCGGAAATTATATGCTCAATATAGATGCAAAAGGAATATTAAAAACACTGGTAGAATAACCCCCATCTTTCCCGACATTCGTCCTACCACAATGATTAAAGAAAACTGTATGACAACCTCTGTTCTTAGCTTTGATAGTGCTGTATCCTTGAACGAATCTATCCCCGCTTCCATTACTTTTATTTCACCGAAATATTATGCAAATATATTATGGCTCAACAAGTGTTTGGATATATATGAAGGTCCAAGAGTAATAGGCACTTTCATAGTAACTGAAATAACAAATCCTATCCTTGATGCAAATGCTGAAAAGTGGATATTCATTGATGGACGTGATATCCATACGCTTAATGATTTTTTTGACCAAATAGAACAGAAATTAACTTCTAAAATTGACTTCAAAATAGGTCGTAATATGAATGCTTTTAGCGACTTGCTGTGGGGTGGATTTGGCATTCACGAATATGCTGAACCGCTTCACATTGTTTGGATATATTCCACACAAAGCAGAAAGGCATTGGGAAACAAATATTTCGATACAATCATATCAATTATTGAAAACCACGAAAGTAATAACAAATACTTGGAACTATACGATGAACATATATTTTGATCTGTCTTTACGGGGCATCAGATTTCAAATATTAGATAAAATGTCCCTTTTTGACAAAGACTATCTTTCTTCCCTATGAGATAATGCTATATATACGGAGGATGCAAATGGAAAATACAATCGCAAAGAACATCATCTATTATGCTTATAACAGAACTAAACAACATGAAGTAGCAAAAGCGCTAGGCTATTCGACAAAGCAATTGACTAGAATTTGCAAGGTCGTTTTTAATCGTACCTATAAACAATTTCAGCGAGAACTAATTTTCTCCACCATTTTAGAACGAATACGTGACTGCAATACACCTCAATCAATTGCAGAGGAATTCTTTAACGGGAATGTACATCAATTGTATGCCTATGTAAAATCTTTCTTAAATGTTCCTCCTAAACAAATCTCAACCAAAGGAGGGCACTATATGACTGCAGCCGAAATACAAATTCTCGAAACCAAAGTAATTACCATGTTGGCTACAAATCCAATCAAAAATCTTACTTTAAAACAATTAGGAGTTCCAAGATTTATTATCACAAATTTAAGACAAAAAGGATACAATATTATCTCAGTTCCAGGTCGTTATAATGGCGGATACAACCTTAACTATACCTCAAAGTCTAATTGTCTTAGCTGGATTAACAACATCCGCATATATCGATATGGATTACCCGGAAATTATTCCTTCTAAATCAGTTTTCAAATATTATTGTCATTTGATTGTCACTCAACCAAAAATGAGCCAAGAAACGCCTTAAATTCAGCATTTCTTGGCTCTTGTACCTTATTCAAACTCGCAAAGTTTGGTTTGATGTAGGTTATTTTAATGTGGTTATCTATACTGTTTTGTATTGATAATCTATACTTTTTCCACACGTTATTTTTCGTTTCACATATTTTTAGTACCAATCCAGTACCATTGCATTTTTTCATTATTGTGTGTAGTTCAGGTGGCTTGCAGGTTTCTTTTACTACTCACAGAATAATTTTCTGTCGGTTTGCTTGTCCACCTATGGAAATTATAATCTACATCCAATATTTCTGCAAGAAAAAGTTTTGTGGTACTAATCGTTAGTACCAGTCTCATGCAAACTCTTTTTCCTGTTTGTTTTTTAATAAATATGGTGTTATTCAATCACAAAATTGTATCATCTTGATGCGATTTTTAATCTTGATATTACAAAACTATTGTATCCAAAACAGAATGTAAGCTGAAGGGCATTTTCACGTTACTAAACAATCCCCCAACTTTTATACGCTTCGTCTGAGTAACACCCCAAAGCACCCCCCTTAGGATACTTTGAATTAACAACAGAAAACTGATTAATCGCGTCAAAAATCGGTTCCTTTTTAAAAGGTATATGTATACAATGGGCATTTCCATTTTGTATTCGTTCCGCTAAGGATTTTGGCCACATGGTATTCAATTCTGAAGGTGCCCCAATCTTAGAATACCCTGGATACGCTATTATGATTGGTAACTCATAATAATCAACGGCTTTTTCAATTTCCCAATTAAGAATTCCTCTATCATAATTTGTCTTATCCGTTATAATCAAAAGAAAATTCTTACTTGCTGATAATCTAGTTTCCAATCTGTTAAAAAGCGTTGCCTTTGATGAGCTATCCCGCACTTGATAAGTTTTTTCATGTGAATTAGTAAACTTGAAATCTATACTTCCTAATCTATTCCATGCCTTCAGCAAGTTAAAATAATGAATATCGCTTTCTGTAGGATCTGTAGTTCCTTGCCCATCAAAAGCAACATATGTACCTGTTCTGTTCATGTGTGGTCCCTCCCTATAACATTTTTAGGTTCATCAAACCTATTTTTTCTTCTTTATCCCTTACAACAATATGTATATCACAATCTATTTTATCCTTAAAAAGTTCAATTGTTTTAACAATATAGACAGCTAAGTCATTTGCACTGCCCACATCAGCCCCTCCCGTTCCAATTACAGGCATATATGTAGGAAAGCCTTGAGAACGTTCTGAAATATATTTTACTAAAGAAGCTATCGCTTTTATATAGTCTTCTTTTTCGACATGGGCTCTTAATTCATTGTCAAAATATGTCAGTCCTAAGATAAAATACTGTTCATTGTTGAGGCCCTTTATTTCAGCAACCGATCCGATATCATATCGACGCAAGTTTCCACTTCGCTTTTCTTTTTGTTTAATATTCGTATACTTATATCCATGCAATAACAAATTGTTTTGTATTTCATTTGAGACTGTATCAGAATCTCTGTTGTTTTGCTTATATATTCGTTCTAATGCCAAACCATGAATTTTTTTTGATCCTACTAAGTCATCATCTACTATCGTGTCAAAGCATCTATTCCCAGCAAAAACAATGTTCTTCTTTTCATTTGGATTTCCATTATTAAATAAATCCCCATATTCTACAAACAGCGAATGATTTGAGTGAAGATCAAAAATTTTCACTTGTTTTCTTTGCTTAGTATATATTGTGACACCTATCACTATGGCAAAATAGATTACCATCAAAATAAACACAGCTACAATCATTCGCATAACTACATTATCAATACAATTTAACATAATGTCTGTTGGTGTAACTAATGTAACGAATCCCCAAACAGAAAAGAGGGATGCAGTAATTTTGTTGCTTGTAATAAATATGTAATGCCAGTTATATCTCATCGTACAAAATAATACTTTCATCGTATCTCTCCTAGAACTACTTCTTTCATCGGTCTAAATGTATCTAAGATGTCATTTCTTGGCTCTATTTTATCATAAAAGCTTGTGTAATATTTTTCTTCTTTATGCTTTGTGTAAAAATTCCCAATTTCCCAAGCACACCATTGGCGAATGCTATTATTACCACGAATCCGCAACTCACTATTTGTCGTTCTCAGAAACAAAAACTGATTGCTATCTTTTAAAGCTTCTTCCAATTTCTCTTTGGTGACGGAACTGTGATTATTTACTCCATCCCACATCCAATTAACATATAATAATCCAGAGCGACGCCAAAAATAGTAAAACAAAGCTTGAGTTAATCCCTTGTCGTAATATGCGTATGATAAAAAGGTTTTCTTTCTCGCGGTACGAATGCTTTCATCATCCGAAATTTCAATAAAATTAGTTTCTATAACTTCTTCTTGATAATCTGCAATAGCCTTTAATAAGTATTTAAAATATGTTTTAAATAAGTTGGAAAAAGACTGTTCTTTTTCCATTTTTTTACTCATTTGCTGTTGTATTTGATTTGTTACTCTATGCACGAAAACTAAATTTTGGACTTCTTTTACATTGCGATCAAACATTGCTTGGTATTCTTCCATTTGTGGCATTCTCTCCCCATTGTTAATTATGTCTTCAAAGCCACGTAAAAGTCGTGCAGAATCATAATACATATTCTTAACCGATAGATAATCCCTAAAGCGTACTATTCCCTCACCACTTTCTATTAAATCTCCGCTTTCAATAAAAAGATTATATCTTGTCAAAGAACTTAGTCCCATACTGTATACCTCTCGTCTTTATCATATTGTTACATGGCAAATATCTATGCCACTATTGCGTTATCGTTTATACTTTCAACAATCTTCTAAATTTCTATCCAAACACTCAGGTTAGTAAATATATACATCTCACTTCCCTAATATGTTAACAAAGCTTACTGTATTACAGAAAACACTTCATAATATCATTATGGAAATAAACTCAATGTACTGATTAAAACCCCAAATGTATTTACATCACTTCACATATATCTTAATTCAAAAATACATAGTTTTTTTGTTATTATCCACTTAATATACAACACTTTTGCCAACTTATAGAAACTTTTCTACACCTTCAATATTTGTTTTCTCATCATAATCAAAAACAATTCCTACACTATATCTTGCTCTTGTTATTGCAACATAGAATTGAGATCTTGTTTTCGGTTGTAATTTTTTTGAATGATCCATCATCCACTTTCTCATTGTACTGGTTGGATAAATAAGGACTCTATCATATGTCAATCCCTTAGCTTCACCCATATTTATTACTGCATATCCGTCATTCACTTTTATTGTTCTCTTCTCTCTTAGTTGCATTGGTTTAAATTTTTCTAAATATGCATCAACATCATCTGGTCTCACCAAAAAAACTCCGTCATGTCCGGTAATATCAAATTGCTTTGTTCCAGTTTCGCCATATTCTTCATACAACTGCGATGAATATGAACATATACTTTGGTTATTTCTGTAAGAATCATTCAAAGTCTCTTTATCAATAATGCAATCTATTTTTTTACATTCACTTCTAATAAATTCTTCCATCTTACCATCTGCATACTTCTTATACTTTGCTTCGTTATGCGTATGATATGTTACCTGTCTAGGATCCCCTACCATTGTCACATCACATTCCGCTTGCAATAGGCTTTTTATTATGTCTAAATCATATCCCGCCAAGTCTTGAATCTCATCTACATATATCCTAGGATAACTCTTGCTAATTCTTTGCGAAACCTTTCCTTTTGTCTCCTTTTCACAACGACATACAAATTTCGCAATCTTATCAGAATACATTTTCATCCCATCGGTGAAATAGAATTTTCTATAATCTGTTTCCGCATAATACACCGGACCATATTTCCCATCATATTTTTTCCCAGACTTTTCATTGACTAATATCATACCATTAATCTTATCATCTAAGATCACTCCTTGAAATGGTCTAACACCATGCTGCAAAAGAAATGAGTACCATGTTTGTATGGTAACATTATGCGGAACACACCCATTAAGTTCTACAAATTTTTTACGAATTTCCAGTTCATTAGCAATAGTATATGTTGTTATTAACACACTGTCCGATTGTTGCATCGCCTGTCTAACCAAATATGTAGTTTTACCAGATCCTGCTGCCGCAATTATCAATCTATTTACCATCTGATAGCCTCCAAAATATATTCTGGTATTTCTATCTGTTCAGTAGACTCAAAGATTTTCAATCCACATTCCGTTTTATTATGCTTCATAAACTTTCTCAAATCATCCTCATCCGTATAGTCAGTTCCAAAAATACGATTTAACTTATCTAAACCATTAGCTTTCAAAAGTTTGGGTTCTAAAGTGTTATAATTATAATCATTATTGCCAATCTTAAGCGTTCCTGTGTCCACAACATCATCAACACATATCTTTATATAATCTTTCTGATTTGCACCCATATAATTTTCATACTTTTTGTTGATAGCTGCCATATCTCCATCGTTATCTGTAACAACCGCAATTTTTGTCCGAATACAATCTGCAAGCTCAAGAAAGCGTAAAAATGATACCCCGACGGAAATAACTTCTATACCATCCTCTATCGGCAATCTCCCATCATTAAGTTGCATATATGCTTTTTGAATCACCAGCTCGTCCGAATCTCCTTCACACAAAATAGCTTTCTTACATAAAATCATTCGCAACGTATCATACCCAGCCACCTTCTTAAAGAAATTATATGTATCTCCCGATAGTTCAGAAAATTTTATTATCTTTAAATTCTCAAGCAGCATCACTTTCCTCAATCCTAACTTATTTGCAACAAAACTACTATGTGTTGAAATAAGTATCTGCTTTTCTGCATATTGCTCCGAAATACACTTAATCAATTGATTCAATCTTGTATGTGACAGATGATTTTCTGGTTCTTCTAACAAAATGATACTTGCATTTTGTGAGGTACGTTTTGCTAATGCCAGTTCCGTCTTAACAACACATTGCTCTCCCTTTCCCACATAATGAAATGGTATTTCATCCAATTGTGTAACAAGGCTATTCTCCCATGCATTCTTAGTAACCAGTTCTACTGATAATGCTATTTTTTTATCTGTCAAACTTGCATCCTGATTTATTTTATTGTTAATGGCTTCTATTGAAGGATCATTAATAAATGTATCCCTCATTTTTCTATGTGCCTGTGCAATAGATGTTATATCTTCCGGTTCCAATGACCCCTTTATAATTCTTGACAAATACAGATCATTTCCACTTTTATATCTATATTCAGATGAATCAATCAAACTTGATTTATAAGGTATACTACGTGTTGTGATTGCATCTCTGGCAAAGGTTGTCCATGTAATATCATAATATTCAATTGGTAAGCTTTTAACATTTCTCTGTTGCACTAATGCCTCATATTCATCTGCATATTTGTCATTAAATGCAATTTTGAAGCAAAATCCTTCCGCACTGTTATCTCTATCTGAATTTGCATCCCCATTCATCAAAGGATTTTCATCCCCACCAAAAAAGATTTCTATTGTTATGTATGGAAGTGCTATAGGTGCAGTGCCTAACGAAACAATATACTCATCTACTGCCTCTTTATTAAAAATATACTGTGAAATTTCATTCCAAATACTCTTCCCGCTAATAATTCCGGTTAGTGCCAGATTTATAGCTTCTAGTATTGTAGATTTTCCCGCTTCATTATCTCCTACGACAATATTTAAACCTTCTTCAAGAGTAATTTCAAAATCTCTATAGCATTTAAAATTATGAATTTTGACTTTTCTAATAAACATTCTATGCCTCCTCATATTGCCCATATGTAATTCTGCCAAAAAATATCTTTTTCCATCATGATTACCCATTTTATCACGCTAGCATATAAATCCACTCCATCTATATTTTTCTTCTACTCTTCAAATTCCATACTATCAAAAATTGTCTCTTCCACAACCTTAACACACTCATCCGTATGTTTCTTTATATCTTCACCCCAAAACCGGATTACAGTCCAGCCCTCAAAGTCCAATTTTTTATTTATCTCATCATCCCGCTCTATGTTACGGGAAATTTTATTAATCCAAAACTCACTGTTGTTGCTCTTTTCCAGTCTCTTCTTTAAAGTATCCCAATCTTTCCCATGAAAGAATTCTCCATCACAGAAAATTGCAATCTTATACTTTGTCAGTGCAATATCCGGGCTGCCCGGCAATTTTTTATAATTCTTACGATACCGGTATCCTTTGCTCCATAAAGCCTTTCTCAATATAACTTCTATTTTGGTATCCTTTCCATGAATATTTTTCATATTCTTATGCCGCTGTTCTTTTGTTAAAACATCCGCCACAAAATCACCTCAACAATCAGTTTTCAATCAATTTTGCCAATTTTTCTATCTCTTTCATTTCCTGTCTGACATTTATGCTCATAAGAGTCTTTACATCAAGAAGAACACCTTGAATTTTATGATATTCTTCAGTATTATCTTTCCAGTTACTTACCGCTTGACCAACTTTGAGCATATTTGCATTATTCGGATATTTACTTTTTAATGAATCAAAAGGCATAAGAAAAGCATTATATACTTTCATATTTTCTCCATGCTTTTTCTTAAATTTATCCTCATTTGCTATATATTCACCATATGTAATCTGCTTATTTATTGATGTGGATTCTGGCAGATCCCAGGTCTTTCCTGTTACCCCATATTTATAATATTTTGCATCAAGTACATATACATCTGTTCCATACAACATAACCGTATCTGGTTCAAGTGAAGCATTATCATATTTACTTCCATTAACATACCATGTTGTTTTAGGAAAATAATCTGCTTTATTCTCAATGCCAAATACCTTATCAATCATTTTCTCCCATATATATTCAAAACGATATGTTCCATATCTGTAGTTTTTATCAGAATCTTTATCTCCTTCAAAATCAATAATTGCAAGCATATGACGGAATAGCATCCTGTTTTTATCATTAAAAGTATTGGCAATTTTATCTTTAAGAACAGAACGGAATAACCTTTCCTGTTTAACAATTACTGGTTTCTTCGGCATCATTTCCGTATAGAGCCAGCCTATCCGTTCAAAGCTTTCATATACACAATACTCATGTATTAATGTAATCAGTTCATTCTCTTTTACACTATTCTTCTTTGTAACGAAATCAAGATAAAACACGTCCATATCCTGTACATATGGTTTCTGGGTCTTTATTGTCCTGTTCCAATTGATCTTTCCCGATTTAGCAACTTTATATAAAACTTCCTGCTCCTTATAATAACCTCGTACAAAAAAATCCTTTATAAGATACATATATGACTGCAATGGAAATTCTACTTCATCAAAAGCATTACCTTGCTTAAGAATTTCTGACTCTTTTCGTTCTGTGTTAGCTGAAAGTGTTGTAAGTAAGAGCATTATATCCTTGCGAAGCTCATTGTCATCTTCAGATATATGATATCCAAGCGGAAAATTGATACTTATGTCACCATCATTACATCTTAACCCTACAAATGTATCCATTTCACGATTAGAATTCACTCTGCATTTACTTCGAATATCAACTTTCCTCAAAAAATCACCACCTAGTTTTCATTATTATCTGTATTCTTTTGTTGCATTTTTGAAAGCATTTTCTCATAAACGCTCATTCTCAATACCGCTGCCAGTTTATCTGATGTTGCAGTCTCATATGTAATAACCACATCTTCAAGAGACTTACAATTTTCATTAAATATAGCTGTCTTGTCCATTTTAAAAGCATCATCCCATAAATATTTAAGTACCTTTTCAGAAAATCTGCCCGCCTCCAGCTCTTTCTTTCTGGCAAAATATGTTCCAAGCCGCTTATCCTCAGAGCTTGCCATATCAACATTGATATCAATGACCATATCATTGATTACTGTAGCAAATGCTCCCCAGCTTACTTTTGTACCCGCAATTATATCTTTTGAATGTTCAGACTTATCAAAATTATTCTCTATCTGTCTCATATTCCACCTACGCTGAAAAGCAGTGTCCAATGTAAATACATTCTGATCTGCTGTATTCATCGTAGCCAGAACATACATATTTGATGGTATTCTTACCTGATGTTTTTCATCCCCGTAGACTTCCTTTGCAACCTCATAATTTGAAATTCCATATTCACTTTCGCCTACTTCTTCAAGAGGAAAATCCTCTTCATCTTTTCTGTCAAGCAACTGGAATACCTCTCCAAATATTGCAGGAGCATTACCTCTGTTTAATTCTTCTATGACAAGATAATAGTAGTTACCCGGATCATTTTGTGCCTTCTTAAGCAACTTAGTATATGGTCCAGGAGTAAATACATATTTCAGCTTATCGTTACCATCTCTATCCTTTTCCACTCTCGGTAATATTTGTCCCACAAAATCTGAATATGTATAATCCGGATGAAAAACCACTCTCTCCATGTATTTTTCATCATCGCAATATTTTGTCTTTATTTCATGACTTTTTCCAGCACCTGGAACGCCATAAAGAAGAATATTTTCTGCTCCTGTTTTACGCTTAACAGATTCTTTATTTTCTTCCAGTACATTATCACCCTCAGAAATAGAGATTCCGTATGTATTTTTATTGAGACACCTATATATATTCAAAGCCTTCTGTAATTCTGTGGAGTATGACTCATTCAATCCTGCTGCTTTGATAATATCTGGTGCCTTGAATTCATTTTCGATTATATTTTTGCCATATTTTATTCCAAAAATATGTATAGATGCTACCTGCATTTTATCTTCTGCATTGCCATACATTTCTTTAAGAATAGTCCCCAATTCATCAACTGTGAATTTCTTGTTTTCTATTTCTGCATTTTTAATTTCAATAAGTTCCTTTATATCTACTTTTGTATTTGTCGGCAGCTTATAAAATTTATTATTAAGTGCTGAAATATTAAACTCTCCACGAGTTTCATCATTGGCTTTAATGCCTATACAATCATAAACCAGCTTTTCTTTATGCTTCAGAATCACCAGATAATCTCCTGTATGCAATAATCTTCTGAAGCTGACAAATGCCGGATCATCTATTGTAGTCAATGACAGCTGTACCTGATCTGCCTGCTCTTTTCTTCTACTTCTCACTATACTCGCACGCACACATCTGCTTTTTTCATCACCAAAGCTGATACCGCTCTCTTCACCATCTGCAAGATACAGGACATTATCCTTGTAAATATAAAGAGGTATCTGTGTTATAAAATATTTTTTTAACTGCTCATCCCTGTCATTATAATCGCACTTAAAATAGCCATCTGCCATAAGATAAGGGAACATATTCATCTGTTCTCCTGATATTGCTATATGGGTCTGATTTGTTGTTCTGCCTTCATCCAATGTGTTAGATGCTTCCAGTCTTTTTACCATTATTCCATCATATTCATTTGCTGAACTCTCCGGAACTATGTTCTTTATTATCTCTATTGCCTCTGTAAACTCCATCAGTCATTACCACCTTTCATATAGCTTTTTATCACATGTGCTATCGCTCTTCCCAGAAGTGGAGGAACAGAATTTCCTATCTGCATATAAGTCTTCGTATATGCACCTCTGAAAAAATAATCATCAGGATAAGACTGCACCCTTGCTGCCTCCCTTGGTGTGAGTCCTCTTGCCTGTGTTGGATGAATATACATATTACAATCGAACTTCATATGTGCGGTTATTGTTTTGCAAACCTTGTCATTTTCAAGTTTAAAATATTTATCTTTAAAAATACCATTTCTTCTGGCATATGGCATAATATCTGCAATTTTTGGATCATCTGAGCGGTCTCCCGGCTCCATGCGGCCATAAATTTCTATATCACGATCATTATTATATCTCGCTTTATGATTTGATACTACATTAACCACCTTATCCTGATTAATATATGAAATATAATCATTGGTTTCTGTAATATTATTTTTTTCTATTTTGTATCCGCTCTCTATTGAACCACTTTCTGTAGAATTTTTTACTCTTGAAGCCTCCAGTTCCCTAAGTGCAAATAGCGCGTCTCCAAGATTATGTTCTGGTATATTTTCACTTAGTGCAAATATTTCATTAAAAATTTGTTCGTTATCTACTCCCATGCAATTTCCTATATATATAAGTCTTTCCCTGTTCTGTGGAACCCCAAAATTCTTGGCATTTAATATATGGCATTCTACCGAATATCCGATGGCACGAAAATCTTCTTTTACCTGTTCAGCTACAGATAACATTCCTTTAACATTTTCCATAACAAAAAATTTAGGGTGTACTTTTTTTACAACTTCAACATAGCTCTTATACAGATGATTTCTAGGATCATCTATCAATCTCTGTCTGTTAGCCATACTAAATCCCTGACATGGTGGTCCACCAACAACAATATCAACGTTCCTGCCTGCCAGTAGCTCATCAAGATTTTTTACCACATCTTTTATATCACCTAGCACTATGTGATCTCTTGGTGTCTCCGGATGATTGTGAGCATATGTGTCCACACAACAGTCCTGTATATCATTTGCCAGACTTGTCACAAATCCTTCCTGTGTAAAACCTAATGACAAGCCACCAGCCCCGCAAAACAGATCTAACATCTTTAACGAATCATCACTTACATTTTTTCTGGCATTTTCAATATATGTATTACAATATTTACTTACAGGACACTCATAGCATTCCTGTTCTTTTTCATTGCATATAAAAGCCAGTCTTCTAAATGCTTCCATAAGTTCCGAATCATTATCCACATCAGTCTTATATAGATCTGCCCTGTCATTAAGGAATTTCTCTGTTACAGGCTTTGTAACTCTTTTTAGGCAGACATCTACATGATTATTCTCCTTATCGCCCAATCCAGCCTTTATAAAAGATATAAATTCACCTTTATCATTTTTGTATTCCATATCAGTCTTTCCACTCTCCAAGATTTATTAATGTTGCCTTTACCGATTGGGCAACAGCTTTTGATACATTAACTGTAACTGCATTTCCAAACTGTTTATATGCCTGACTGTCAGATACCGGGATTACGAATGAATCCTGAAATCCCTGCAATCTTGCACACTCACGCGGAGTAAGTCTTCTTACCCTTCCATTCTGGGTTACATAGTTATCCTGGCATGCTCTGTGCATCTTCGCCATAGTTGCACACAAAGGTCTTGCAATCTTCAGATCTATTTCCGATTTTGCCTTATATCCACCAGTTCCATCTGATAATATTGTAGGCAATATTCTATCTGACAGGAAATATTTATCATCAACTTCTGGTTCCAGTAAATCCTGCAATGTTTTATTAAGTTTTTTCTTTTCTGGAAATTCAAATCTTGCATTCTGATTATCAAAACATACAATATATGTTCTGTTTCGTGTCTGAGGTACTCCATAATCAGCTGAATTTAATATGTCACAGAACACATTATATCCAAGCACATCATGTAATATTCTGTATATTTCTTTATATGTTTCTCCATTATTATGTGTTCTCAAGGATCTTACATTTTCAAGAATAATTGCCTTCGGTTTCTTTCCTTTTTTTATTTTATCATCCACAATCTCTGCTATTCTGAAAAACAATGTTCCTCTTGCATCTTCAAACCCTTTTTGCTGCCCCATCATACTAAACGGCTGGCACGGAAAACCACCTATCAGTATATCGCAGTCTGGTATCTCCTCTAATGGAATTTCATTTATATCTCCAAGAACAATATGTTCTCCAAAATTAGCCTTATATGTCTGCACAGCATATTTATCAAAATCATTTGCCCATATTATATCATAGCCTGTATCTACAAACCCTTTATCAAGTCCACCAAGCCCACTGAAGAATGAAACTACTTTCATTTATTTTTCCTCCTCAAGCTTATTATTTTTTATGTAATCTCTGATCCACAATCCAATTTCCACAGAGGCAGTTTTCCCTTCATTACGCAATAATGTCATAAATTCATCTTTTACTGCCGGTTCAATTGAAATTTCTATTTTTGCAGTTTTTATTCTACCTGCCGGTCTTCCACAATTACTTTTCTTTTTATTAGTCATTGCATTCTCCTCCGTTTAATAAACATATTATATAATGTTTTTATCAGGGTGTAAATACATTCTTTATTAAAATTTATATATACACTTTCTTTTCTGCTTGATATAATAAATATAAATCTACAGAAGGGAATACAATTACATGTACAGACAAATCATTGATACATTAAACCAATTTCTAAATTACATACATATCCCTGGCACACCACTTAATCCAGATGCTTTTCAAGGAATATTGGTAAAGAAACTTTCAAACCAGAATATTATAAAAGATAAGCGAAGAATTAATGCCGGGGATACTTCTTCAACGGTAAACCAGACACATATTGATGTTACTGGTAAACAAGGCATGTTATTTTTCTTTGAAGAACTGAATAATGCAACAACCTCCGTACAAAGCATTGATATTGATATATACGATAACAATTTCAGATACCTTCATGAAATCGACCAGCCCTCTGCCAGGATGGATTTAAACGGAAACACTTACTATGTACGTTCCAATATCAATCTGCCACAATACTTAACAGATTTCAATTTTGCTCTTCACAGTTCTGCATATAAAAAATATGGTCATACTGGTGACCAGGTACAAATAAACATCCCAGATTCTGAAGAGGCTTTTACCCAGCTTCAGAGATTTGCATTCCAGGATGATGCTCTTGTTATGCTAAGATATGATTACTTGAGATATGTTGCTATTCTCATTCCGTGTGAATTATGTAACAACCTGTACTCTATTACAAACACACATGGTACCCATAATGTAAATTATGTAGCAATGAATCCTTCATATAACCCAGTATTAGCACATCAGATCCAGTATAATATTATTTCAAATGATGTAAGTTGCGATGATGTTGAAGCCATGACTTTGCAACGCACTCTAAATAATAACCCATGTGCCGGTACAGATGTTGAAAAGATTGTAAAAACCCGTGTTTCGCAAGGCTCTTTCCGCAGACTGTTACTTCTTGAACGCCATCACTGTAATCTTTGCGATATTTCCACCACATCTGTATTACGCGCAAGCCATATTAAAGAATGGGCTGAATCCTCCAAAGAAGAACGTATAGATGCAAACAATGGTTTGCTTTTATGCGCTAATCACGATGCCCTATTCGACAGACATCTAATATCTTTTGAACCTAATACAGGAAATATCTGCATTTCAGCATCAATTGACGATGATCAGCGAAATGCCTTAAATCTTTCTAAATCCGCCAGAATTTCTATGAATGATCGAATGAAGGCATACATGCAGATACACTACAAAAAATTTATTGAAAAAGAAAATCAGTAATTTTCCAATTGCGAGATGTACCTACATACATCTCGCAATGTTTTATCTCCGCATATCCCATATCTTGTCTTTTGCTTTTTCTGTATTAGTATCTCTACTAACTCTCTCATCATAAATCCTCTGAAACTCCTCATAAAGCTCATCTCCATCCTTTTTTATCCCCAGCCTTTTCATTACATCCGAGAACAACCTTATACTTCCACTCACATCAGCTATATCGAATCCGAATACATCTGCCTTAACTGAATCACTGATATTTTCATAACCGCCAAGCTCTGATATTCTCCTGACAATCCAACCAACTTTGTCCACAGGCTCAGTTTCTTTAGTTTCCACAAATTCACTTTTACCTGTTACATCAGTTGTACTTTCGTCCATTCTTGCCACATTCACATCAGACGAATTATGAACCTCTGGTATTCCTATACCCTCTAAACCAGTCTGTTGTTTTCTCGCACTATCTGTTTGCTCTTTCTGTCTGCCTATTTCATTCTGATTATTATTAGGATTCATTACCTCAACATTTGCATCAGGCTTAACAACTGCTGCCGCCACTTTCTCAACCTCAGTATTCTCTTCCATCCTCGGTATCTCAACATCCCTGTCAGCAACAATCTCCTCATTTCCCGACACCGCATAATAAGCCGTATACAAATCTTCTTTTATAATGTCATCAGCAAGCTGTATCTGTCTCTTAATTCCCTTTTTCTCCTGCTTAAGCTCATCCAGTTCTTCCTGCACTTCCATATGCCATATCTGATATTCCCGGTACTGCTCTTCATTCTTTATACTGCGTTTCCGGCTAGAGCTTTCTCTGTATATCTCCTTCTGCCTGTCCTCAATCTGCTGGATCTTTTCTTCCTGCTCACCTATGAAATCCACAAGATCCACAACACTTTTGATGTCATTATTTACAATCAGCAGATATTCGTCCTGTAACTGATGAAACCGCTTCAAATCCTCTGTATACTTTGCTCCACCAACCACAAAACGCTTTTGCTCTACAATCCTTAATCTGTATAGCTTTGCATAAAACTTCTTCTGGAATGGTGACAGCTTCGCCCTGTGTAACCCCCTGATATCCGACGAATAAAAGTAAGGCTTTGACATCCAGGGCATATCCACATAATGCCGTAACATATCTTCTGAAAACATCTCGTCCAGCTTTGCCAGTTTATGATAATACCGAAATCCCGGTGCCTGCACCTCCATCCATGCGTCTTTCTTAAATACATATCCAAGTCTTTTCATCAGATATTTAAAATGCTCCACATTCCCGGCTGCATATGCACACATCTTGGCATCCCTGAGAATTATCTCTTTCATGGACATTTCCTTTTCCCACTTGTCCCTGCTGATATTCTTTGGATTCTTGCTGTACTCTGCCGGCATTATGGAAAGTCCAAGTTCATCACAATATTTATTTGTAATCGGCTGCAGATGATTCTTCCAATTGCCTTTAGGTGAATTATATTTCTTGCCGGTTGTCATACTCACACTATTCCAGATCAGATGCCCATGCATATGTTCCCTGTCAGTATGAACTGCATACACCGCCTCATAATCATTACCAAGCACATCCTTTGCAAAGTGCTCCAGCACATACATTGCATGCTCTGCCGTCACTTTTTCTTCCGGTGAAAATGATATGATCACATGATAGCCCTGCCTTTTACCTGTCTTATGAAATATATTCTTCGTCTCCTCCATCTGCTCAAATGCCGTATCCGGCAGGCAGTTAATACTGCCCACCAGTACACATTCTTCTGTCTTATCCGGATTCTGTATATATTCCAAAGCATTCTTCAGGTGTGATGCCGGATTTCTGCCATCTGACTCCTGTATATTTAAGATCTTTGTAATCGCCATACTTCCAGCACCTCCCCAAACGTTTTCTTTACATCATCCAGACTGCTCTGCAGTTTATCAATATCGCTGTAATATAACTTTCCCTGTGAATTGCCAAGCTTTACCGTCTGATTAATATTATTTGCAATACCTGCTATGATACGGATTGCTTTTGCCCTGTCCTCAGGATAACTTGTATCTATGTTGCCGCCCGTCCGGATCAATTCTCTTATATAGGCACTTGCTGTCATTCCCGTCCGGTTAAGTGCCGCTTTTAGAATATCCATATCTTTCTCCGACAGCTTCACAGATACCTTATGATCTTTCCTGTCAGACTTGTATCTTCGCTTTCCATCTGCCATACGTTTCTCCCCTTTCGTAGTTTTCTAATGCTGTATCAAACCAATCTCTTTTTATCTGTACCATTGCTTTTTTCATCCTTTCCAAAAGTTCTGCTTATAGGTTTTGCAAGATGCGGAAAAGGTCGGACCTTTTCCCGAAAAAATATAAACGCCATCAGCGTTTACATAATTTTTCGTCTTGGCAGGAGCACCTGCACCCTGTATATAATATGTGGTGGTTAATGTACCACCACAATTACTGATATGGTGGCACTTTTTGCCATCACTTTACTGTTTTAGTGGCATTTTCCGCCACCACTTTTCCATTTTGATGGCACTTTCCGCCACCATGGCTTTTTTCTCGCTTATCTGAGTGGTGGCGCTTTTTGCCGTCACTTTGCTGTTTTGACGGCGCTTTTTGCCCCCACTTTTGCATTTTGACGGCACTTTTTGCCCCCACACTTTTTTCAGCTCTGATTTGTGCGGGGGCGCTTTCTGCCCCCACTTTGTGGTTTTGGGGGCGCTTTTTGCCCCCATTTTCATGTTTTGACGGCGCTTTTTGCCCCCACACTAATGAAACTGCATTACCACATCCATAATAACGATTTCCTCTGCCATCATCCTGGTCTGTGTTCTTAGCTGTAACTGTTCTGTAAAGGAATTTGGATTCTTTGGCTTATGCTTTTTCAGCCACTTAGCTTCAATATCATCGAGCAGCTCATATGCTGTATCATTGACTTCATCCGCTCTCTCTTCAAGCTCACCGAACCGCACCAGACTCTTATATCTCATTGGATATTCTTCCTTGATATATTTAATCCACATACGCCCATACTTTCCTACATCTATATCTGCCTTCTCTGTTCCTGCGACAAGCACCGGATAAAAGATTCCATCCCTTTCTTCATATGGGATACCTAGCTTTTCAAATGTTGTCTTACTCATAATGATTACCGCCTTTCTCATCACTCTGCAGAATATCAAGCACATGCTTTAATTGAACCAGCAGTTCTTCAACATCTATACCTCTGTCAGATTCATCTAATGTCTGTAATTCTTCCAGTATCGTATCAAGATGCACCTGTACTTTCTTTGCCACCTTCATTCCACCAACAACCCTGATTTCATGCTTCAGAAGACATTGGATGATATAATCCTGTTTTGAAAGTCCGCTGAGTGAAACCTTCACATTCAGCTCCTGCGCTTCCTCCGGTGACATACGAAACGCTACTACAACATTTCTCCATCTGTTCTTGGCATCCAGCCTTTTCTCGCTCATAATAATCTGCTCCTTCCGATATAAAATCTATTCTTTTAATTTCTGCTGCATATATCCAGCAAAACTTGTACCGGCATGATTCATAATGTTTTACATAGGCATTATCAGACTGCCTTGTACTTATCAATGCTTATAATTTTTTCCGCAGCCGCATCCATATCAATCATAGGTGCTGTTTCCTCTGTCTGCATGATTTCTACATCATCATCCTGATCTTCGCAATCCTCAAAGCTTGCATTGACAGCATCAAGTCTGTCCGCCATTGCCACCTGCTTTGACGGAAACAGATGCGAATAACGATATGTGATATCAATGCTCTCATGACCAACCCTGTCAGCTATTGCAACTGCGGAAAACCCGAGGTCGATCAGATGTGAAATGTGCGAATGCCTTAGATCATGGATTCTGATTTTCTTCACACCGGATAATTTGCAACCACGCTCCATCTCATGATGAAGAAAGCTCTTTGTTACCAGAAAAATCCTGTCTGTTGGTGTCTGGTCATATAACATTGCAAAATATTCCTGCATTTCTTCGGCAAGGAACTTCGGCAGCTTGATTGTTCTGTTGCTCTTAGGTGTTTTCGGTGTTGTAATAACATCCTGCCCCTGCAGCCGCTGATACGATTTATTTATTCTGACTGTGTTCTTTTCAAAATCAAAATCTTCCATCGTAAGTGCAAGCAGCTCACCTAATCTCATTCCCGTCCAGTACAGCATTTCAAATGCATAAAATGAAACCGGCTTATCAATCACCGCTTCTGAAAACTTCTTATATTCTTCAGTTGTCCAGAAAAGCATTTCCTTCTTTTCTTCCCTGCCCATATTTCCAGCCTGCCTTGCCGGATTTGATTTCAGATTATAAAACCTGCACGCATGATTGAATATCGCACTTAAGATGTTATGCATTGTCTTCTTATAAGTCTGGGAATAACATTTCCCATTCTCATAACGGAATGCTACCATCTCATTCTGCCACTTGCGTACATCTCCCGGTGTAATCTCATTCATCTTAAGATTCCTGAAATATGGAAGTATCTTTGTATCCACAATGTGTTCTTTTGTAAGCCACGTGTTGAGTTTGACATAATTTTTCACATCCTCTGTATACAACTTCCAGAACTCTCCAAATGTCATATCCAGATTATTCTCCTGCCGTATTTTGTAATTACGCTCATAATCAAGTGCTTCCCTCTTTGTTGCAAATCCTCTCTTCTTTATCTGTTTATTTTCCCCAGTCCAGTCCTTACAATAGAATTTGACAAACCAGGTGCCTGTCTTACTGTCTTTATAAGCTGGCATATTCATCATCTCCTTCTTTCCATATGAAGAAGCAGATGCCTAAGCCGTATCGCTTCTGCACCTGCCTCTATCACAATCTTCTTACCTGTTGCTTATCCTGCATCACTCATACCATAAATGCGTTCTTCAAAATATTTTCTGCTTACTTTTCCACGGATAACAATGTAACCCTTCTTTTCAAGTTCACTGTTGATCTGTCTCATAAGCTTGTATGCTGCTGATTTTGAAATTCCAAGAATCTGCATCACATCTCCTACTTCTAAAAACTTTTCGTTCATGCCCTTTCACCACCTTTCCATTAAAATTTGTTTTGGCGTTTCTCCATACCAGTTCTGCTGATGTCACAACCAGCCTCCTTACCTGAGATAATCTCCTGTAATACCGCCCGCTCCTGCTCGAGGTACTCGGTCCGCTTGGGGGAGTGTCTACATTCGCTCGATTCCTATGAATGTCTTGGCAAATGCCTGTTAGATTTCTGGTACCGCTCATTTAGTTATTTTTCAATACCATATCGTATAGATAATTGAATTGATATTATTCTATACCGTATAGTATTGAATTGTCAAGAAGTTTTTCTAATGTTCTCGTATAGAAAAACTTCCATTTTCATTTTTTCCGTGTTATACTGTCTTTAACAGTCCATCAGGGACAGATAAACGGAGGTGACTACACTATGACAATTGGTGAAAGAATAAAGAAAATACGGGTATTCCGTAAAATGACAATGGATGAACTGGGCGGTGCACTTGGATTTGAGGGCAAAAATATGTCGGTCCGCATATCCCAGTATGAAACCGGTGCACGCATTCCCGGTGAAGATATGATTCTAAAGCTTGCTGATGCATTGCACTGCAATTACAAGGCAATCTCTGATTACAGCCTTGGTACTGCTGAAGATATCATTGAAACACTTTTCTGGCTTGAAGAAAGTGCCACATCTCTCCCGGCACGTGGAAAAGGTACAAGATTCCCAGAGTACACAGCTCCCGGCAACCTGATTCATCTGACTGCAATGACACCTGCAAAATCTTCCGAGGCTGCCAGACCAACTTACAATGAAGATGATTATGAAAGTGCAGGCTCACCTGTCGCATTAACTTTTGAATATGGATTGGTAAATGATTTCCTTACGGAATGGTGTGAAATGAAAACGAAATTAAATAGTGGAGAGATTTCTCCTAATGAATATTTTGAGTGGAAAATAACATGGCCTCAGGCGTAAATGAAACTATTCACGCACAGCTCACTTTAGTACCATTTTAGTACCACAAGGCAAAAAACAAGCTCGCAAATGCCCATTTTACTAGGCTTTGCGAGCTTTTGAAAATTATTCAAACTCAATCGTTCCAGGTGGTTTACTAGTCAGATCATAGAATACTCTGTTGACCCCACGCACCTCATTTATAATTCTGCTCATGACTGTCTGGAGAACCTCAAATGGAATCTCTGCGCTCTCTGCTGTCATGAAATCAATTGTGTTGACTGCACGAAGTGCAACCGCATAATCGTAAGTTCTTTCGTCACCCATAACACCAACGGAACGCATGTTAGTGAGGGCTGCGAAATACTGGTTTGGCATCCATGCTGGAGCCTTGCCGTTAGCTTTCTTGTACTCAGCTACGGCCTTGTCAACCTCTGAACGGTAGATAAAGTCAGCATCCTGAACGATACGAACCTTATCAGCTGTTACCTCGCCGATAATTCTGATTCCAAGTCCCGGACCTGGGAATGGCTGACGGAATACAAGATGTTCTGGTATTCCAAGCTCAAGACCAGCCTTACGAACCTCATCCTTGAAAAGGTTGCGGAGTGGCTCAATGATTTCCTTGAAGTCAACGAAATCAGGAAGTCCTCCTACATTGTGGTGAGACTTGATTACGGCTGATTCACCGCCAAGTCCGCTTTCTACAACGTCTGGATATATAGTTCCCTGTGCAAGGAAGTCAACTGCACCAATCTTCTTGGCTTCTTCCTCAAATACACGGATAAACTCTTCCCCAATAATCTTTCTCTTAGCTTCTGGCTCTGTAACGCCTGCAAGCTTAGAGTAATATCTCTCCTGTGCATTAACTCTTATAAAGTTAAGGTCGAACTGTCCTTCTGGTCCAAATACGCTCTCAACTTCATCGCCTTCATCTTTACGGAGAAGACCGTGATCTACGAATACGCATGTAAGCTGCTTTCCAATAGCTCTTGAAAGAAGTCCGGCTGCAACAGATGAATCAACACCACCTGAAAGAGCAAGTAAAACCTTGCCACTGCCAACCTTCTCTCGGATTTCCTTAATTGTATTCTCAACAAATGCATCCATCTTCCATGTTCCGGCACATCCGCATACTCCACGAACAAAGTTGTGAAGCATCTTGGTTCCTTCCTGAGTATGAAGAACCTCTGGGTGGAACTGGATTGCATAAAGATTCTTCTCTGTACACTCTGCTGCTGCAACTGGGCAGTCTGCTGTGTGGGCAACAATCTTGAATCCTGGTGCAATCTGTGAGATGTAGTCAAAATGGCTCATCCACACAATAGTTTTCTCTGAGACATCTGAGAATAAAGCGCTGCTCTTATCTACAAATGTTTCTGTCTTTCCATACTCTCTTACTGGTGCCTTCTCAACCTTGCCACCAAGCACATGCTGCATAAGCTGTGCGCCATAGCAAAGACCAAGTACAGGTACACCAAGTTCGAAAAGTTCTTTAGTACATGTTGGCGCGCCATCTTCATAACAGCTGTTAGGACCACCCGTAAGGATAATTCCTTTAGGGTTCATGGCCTTAATCTGCGCCAGGTCTGTCTTGTAAGAATAGATCTCACAATATACATTACATTCACGGACACGGCGCGCAACCAGCTGGTTGTACTGACCACCGAAGTCAATGACAATAACTTTCTCCTGATCCATGATCAATCTCCAATCTTGTGTATTTATATATACATTATAGTTAAACTTGCCACTTATGACAAGCCTTAATTCTCCCCAATTCCTATCTTGCTAATTCTACTCCAGACAATCCTTATCTATGCATCTTTCTCCCCAATTCTCTTCTTCACATAAGAATCCATCTTCTCTCTGACCATCGCCATCTTTCTGTTGGTCTCCTCATTATCAGAATGAAAATGCATAAGCTTTGCAAGATAGCCCTGTTCCACAGTAATCCGCACACTCTCATCATACACAAGCTCATAAGCAAGTGATACATGACCAATAACAGTATCAGCCGGTGTGCGTCTTATTGCTTTGAGTATACAGTGTTCCTCATCAAACGCTTCTAACACTTCATCTGTAATATCACTCTTCATCAGTTCTTCAGTCGTAGTGTTATATATTTCTTCAAGTGGAGTATCAATATTAACCTTAAATATATCAACCTTATCAGCGTCACGAAGCACATTGCAGAATGCCTGCTCACGGCGATTAAGTCCCTGTGGAATTCTATACATATTGTGACACCTTATTGCAAGCTCAAGCATTTCAATGTCCGATTTATTCAATCTGTCATACAGAAATACTCCATCAGAACTATATCGATCCTCTAATGCTCCTGACTTGTAACCTGTACATTTGACCATACCTTTAAGAAAAGTACTGATAAGACCATCTTTGAACAACAGGTCTGCACCGAATTTTGCATGGTCAACAGAGTCCGCATCTGAAAATGTGTTATAACGCTTTATCTGTTCAAATCTTCCAACATCATGAAGCATTCCGGATAACCATGCCAGCTCAACATCATAGGCACACATTCCAGCTGCCTTTGCAATTCTTTCGCACAAAGCTGCAACTCTGTAAGTGTGGTCAATTTTTAATTTAATCTTAGGGTCATCTGCATTATAAGCTGCTGTGTATTCTGCAAATGCTTTCTTAACATGCACTCTGTCAACATACACACGGTTTATCTTGGCATTTTCATAATAACCTTCAACATCAGCCACCTTTCCCTCATTCCATGTGTCTATAATATCAGGCACATCAGATAAAGAATGGCACACAACTGAAGTCAGTCTTCGGATGTCATCGTTAATCTCAATAGTATCAGGTATATGAATCACCTTCATGCCTGCTGCATATCCTGCTTTAATGCCATTAATGCTGTCCTCAATGACTACACATTCTGATGGTTCACAGCCGATAAAACCTGCTGCCCTTAAGAATATGTCTGGCTCAGGCTTTCCATGCTCAACCTCATCTCCATATACAACACCAGAAAGATAATCCCACGCCCCTATTCTGTGAAGACTCTTTTCTGCACTGGACTTCTGTGTTGAAGTTGCTACGGCACATTTTAACCCGTTATCCTTAATATAATCAAGCAGCATATGAAGCCCCGGTTTAACTGGGACTTCCTCTGTTTCTCTGATTTGGTGAACATGGTCTGTCCGCATTGTACACATTTCCCAGTAATCCTGCGTTCCCTTATAATAGTCATCAAAAAAGCTCTGGCTAAGCTTTGCCGGTGCACCTTTAAAACTGTCGATAAGCCATAATGGCATTTCAACATTTTTCTGGGAAGCTGCCCACAGCCAGCCAAGATTAGACTGATTTTCCGTATCAATCATAACTCCGTCCATATCAAAGATAATCCCTTTTATCATAACTGCCTCCATTCAACTCCCCAAAATATTAAACCGACATACCTTGCATACTCTTCCCTGATATCAGTTGCTTCATTTCCTGTTCTTACTTCTCTTCCAGATACTTCTTAACATACTGTCCGGTATAAGACTTCTTAACCTTAACAATCTCCTCTGGTGTTCCTTTGGCAATAACAGTTCCGCCGCGGTCGCCGCCTTCCGGTCCCATATCTATAATATAATCTGCTGTCTTAATAACATCAAGATTGTGTTCAATAACAACTACAGTGTTGCCGCCCTCTGCAAGCCTGTGAAGAATATTGACAAGCTTGTGGACATCAGCAAAATGCAGACCGGTTGTAGGCTCATCAAGAATATATATAGTCTTTCCTGTGCTTCTTCTTGAAAGCTCTGTTGCAAGCTTGATTCTCTGTGCCTCACCACCTGAAAGCTCAGTTGATGGCTGTCCAAGCTTGACGTAAGACAAGCCAACCTCGTTGAGAGTCTCAATCTTTCTTCTTATACTTGGCACATTTTCAAAGAAATCAACTGCATCCTCAATAGTCATGTCAAGAACATCATATATACTCTTATCCTTGTATTTAACTTCAAGAGTTTCTCTGTTGTAACGCTTACCCTCGCAGACTTCACAAGGAACATACACATCCGGCAGGAAATGCATCTCTATCTTGATAATACCGTCACCGGAGCATGCCTCACATCTTCCACCTTTAACATTAAAGCTGAATCTACCCTTCGTATATCCTCGTTCCTTCGCGTCCTTAGTCGTTGCAAACAGGTCTCTTATCATGTCAAATACACCTGTATAGGTTGCCGGATTAGACCTTGGTGTTCGTCCAATTGGTGACTGGTCAATATTAATGACCTTATCAAGCTGCTCTATTCCGTCAATTCCATCATGGTCGCCTGCAATACATCTCGCCCTGTTAAGCGACTTTGCAAGGTGCTTGTAAAGAATCTCATTAACAAGTGAACTCTTGCCTGAGCCTGACACACCTGTTACGCATGTGACAACTCCAAGCGGAATATCTACATCAATATTCTTAAGATTATTCTCCCTTGCGCCTCTTACCTTAATCCAGCCAGCAGGCTTTCTACGCTCTGCCGGTACAGGTATCTTGATTCTTCCTGACAGATATGCGCCTGTAAGTGAGTCCTTGCACGCCATAATGTCCGCAGCAGTTCCTGTTGCGACAACTTCTCCACCATTTCTTCCTGCGCCTGGTCCGATATCCACAATATAATCGGCTGCAAACATAGTATCCTCATCATGTTCAACGACAATAACTGAGTTACCAAGATCGCGCAAATGTGTCAGAGTTCCCAGCAGCTTGTCATTATCCCTCTGGTGAAGGCCGATACTTGGCTCATCAAGAATATAAGCAACTCCTACAAGACCTGAACCAATCTGTGTAGCAAGCCTGATTCTCTGCGCTTCACCGCCTGACAGAGTTCCTGTAGCACGCGAAAGAGCCAGATAATCAAGCCCTACATCTACAAGGAACTTAATTCTCGCCTTGATTTCCTTAAGAATCTCTGCACCAATAAACAACTGTCTCTCTGATAGCTTCATATTCTCAAGGAATTCCTGAAGCTTTATAATAGACATGTTAGTAATCTCATATATGTTCTTATCTGCAATAGTAACAGCAAGTGAAGACGGCTTAAGTCTCTGTCCGTGACAGGCAGAACAAGGTCTTATTCTCATAAATTCCTCATACTGCTGCTTGGTATTATCAGAATATGTCTCTCTGTATCTTCTCTCCATATTCTTGATAAGACCTTCAAATGCGACATCATATACACCCTCTCCGCGCTGGCCTTTATATTTAACCTTTACAGAATGTCCCTTAGTACCATTGATAATAATATCCTTAATATCATCAGGATAATCCTTGAATGGTGTCTTTAATGAAAATCCATATTCCTCTGCAAGTGCATCAAGAACCGCCCTGCTAAAGCTGCCCTCATCCTTAGATGACTGCCATCCCATTCCGACAATAGCGCCTTCATCAATGCTGAGACTCTCATCCGGTATAAGCAGCTCTGCATCAAACTTCATTGTATAACCAAGTCCGAAACAGTCCGGGCATGCGCCAAATGGATTGTTGAACGAAAAGCTTCTTGGCTCAACCTCATCAATACTTATACCACAGTCTGGGCAGGAAAAGCTCTGGCTGAAATTAAGTGTCTCACCATCAATAACATCTACTGTCATAAGACCTTCGGCAAGCTTAAGAGCTGTCTCAATAGAATCTGTAAGTCGTTTCTGGATTCCGTCTCTTACAGAAAGTCTGTCTACAACAATCTCAATATTATGCTTCTTATTCTTATCAAGCTTAATCTCGTCTGTAAGCTCGTACATGCTTCCATCAGCAATAACACGCACAAATCCGCTCTTCTTTGCCTGTTCAAAAAGCTTTACATGTTCACCCTTTCGTCCACGGACAACAGGTGCAAGAATCTGAATCTTAGTTCTTTCAGGAAGTGCCATAATAACATCAACCATCTGGTCAACTGTCTGTTTGTTGATTTCGCGTCCACATTTTGGGCAGTGAGGAATACCAATTCTTGCATAGAGAAGTCGGAAATAATCATATATCTCTGTAACAGTTCCTACTGTAGAACGTGGATTCCTGTTAGTTGACTTCTGGTCTATAGAAATAGCCGGTGAAAGTCCTTCAATACTGTCAACATCAGGCTTTTCCATCTGTCCTAAGAACTGTCTTGCATATGAAGACAGTGATTCCATATACCTTCTCTGACCTTCTGCATATATTGTATCAAATGCCAGACTCGACTTTCCCGAACCTGAAAGTCCGGTAAGCACAACAAGCTTGTCTCTTGGAATATCAACGTCTATTCCCTTAAGATTATGCTCTCTTGCGCCCTTTATCCTTATACAGTTCTTATAACTGCCTCTTTCAATCTCTTTCTTTAACTTACTATCAGCCATGTTTCTTTCCTTCATAAATATATTTATTAATCTCAATCATCTTGTCACGAAGCTGTGCAGCCTCCTCAAAGTTAAGCTCTGCTGCTGCCTTACGCATGTTCTTCTCAACCTGCGTCTTAACTTTCTCAAGCTCTTTGATGCTCATAGATTCATAATCAACCTTAAGCTTTCCTGAAGCGTCACCCGGCTCCGCTGCCTTGCTTATGCTTATAAGATCTCTTACTGCCTTCTTGATTGTCTGTGGAGTAATTCCATGCTCATCATTATAATCCTGCTGAATCTTTCTTCTTCGTTCAGTCTCTGAAATAGCCTTTTCCATAGATTCAGTAATCTTGTCTGCATACATGATAACATGTCCCTCTGCATTTCTCGCAGCCCGGCCAATCGTCTGTATAAGCGATGTCTCTGTTCTTAAGAAGCCTTCCTTATCAGCATCAAGTATTGCAACAAGGCTGATTTCAGGAATATCCAGACCTTCTCGCAGCAGGTTGATTCCGACAAGAACATCAAAACCATCAAGACGCATATCTCTTATAATCTTCTGACGCTCAAGCGTATCAATATCTGCATGAAGATATTTAACCCGGATTCCTGCCTCTTTAAGATAATCAGTAAGGTCCTCCGCCATTCTCTTGGTAAGTGTAGTAACAAGCACCTTGTTCTTCTTGGCAGTTTCCTTGTTAATCTCAGATATAAGGTCATCAATCTGTCCTTCAATCGGCTTAACAGTTATCTCCGGGTCAAGAAGTCCGGTAGGTCTGATAACCTGCTCAGTTCTCATAAGCTCATGCTCTGCCTCGTATGTGCTTGGTGTTGCTGATACGAAAAGCATCTGTGAAATCTTGCTCTCAAACTCGCTGAAATTAAGCGGTCTGTTGTCCTTCGCAGATGGCAGTCTGAAGCCATAATCTACAAGCGTAGTCTTTCTTGACTGGTCACCGGCATACATGCCTCGAATCTGCGGAATAGTGATATGCGACTCATCCACAATAATAAGAAAATCATCTGGAAAATAATCCATCAGCGTATACGGAGGACACCCTGCCGGAAGTCCTGCCAGATGTCTTGAATAATTCTCTATTCCTGAACAAAAGCCTGTCTCCTGCATCATCTCTATATCAAAATTCGTTCTCTCTTCAATTCTCTGTGCCTCTAAAAGCTTATCCTCACTCTTGAAATACTTCACTCTCTCGGCAAGCTCTGCCTTGATGTTCTCAATAGCAGCGTCCATCTTCTCCTTCTCAACAACATAATGTGAGTTAGGGAATATCGCAATATGTTCAAGAACGCCTTTAACTTCGCCTGTAAGGGAATCTATCTCACTTATTCTGTCCACTTCATCACCAAAGAATTCAACTCTTATGGCATCACCTGATGATGATGAAGGATACACTTCAACAACATCGCCTCTTACCCTGAAGGTTCCTCGCTTAAAATCCTGGTCGTTCCTTACATACTGGATATCAATAAGCTTTCTTATGCAATCATCCCTGTCCTTCTCCATTCCCGGACGAAGTGAAATAACCATGTTCTTATAATCAACCGGCGCACCTAATCCATATATACATGAAACCGAAGCAACGATAATAACATCATTTCTTTCAGAAAGTGCCGCTGTTGCCGAATGTCTTAATTTATCAATTTCATCATTAATAGATGAATCCTTCGCAATATAAGTGTCACTCTGAGGTACATAGGCCTCTGGCTGGTAATAATCATAATAGGAGACAAAGTACTCAACCGCATTCTCTGGAAAGAACTCCTTCATCTCCCCATACAACTGCGCTGCCAGTGTCTTATTATGGCTTATAATAAGTGTAGGTTTCTGAACATTCTGTATAATGTTCGCCATTGTAAATGTTTTACCAGAACCAGTTACACCAACTAGAGTCTCAAACTGATTGCCTTCCTCAAAGCCCTTTGTAAGTGCTTCAATAGCCTGCGGCTGGTCGCCCATAGGCTTAAAATCCGAATGTAATACAAATCTGTCCATAATCCCTCCTTGTTTTCCAACATTTTTCTCATTATACAATATAACAGCCAAAAAGTACAGAACAAACATTCGATTTGTCCTGTACTTTATTCCATACTTCTATAATCTTTATTCTGCCGCGCTGACACTCATTTTCCCATTGAGATACTCTACTGCTGCCTTCAACTGCACATCTTCAGTCGCATCATCCGGAAGCTCCACAATACTGTCTGGTGTCACTCCCTTGCCGTGAATATCCTGTCCCTTAGGAGTAAAATATTTGGCAATTGTATACTTAACTGCACTT
The DNA here is from genome assembly GCF_000146185.1 of [Eubacterium] eligens ATCC 27750. NCBI lineage: Bacteria > Bacillati > Bacillota > Clostridia > Lachnospirales > Lachnospiraceae > Lachnospira > Lachnospira eligens. The sequence continues at coordinate 1,872,071 of NC_012778.1, forward strand.
CCATCAGTAAGCGGACGGATTGTCTGCACAATACCCTTACCAAATGTCTGTGTTCCGATTATCTGTGCCTTATCATAATCCTGCATTGCACCGGCAAATATCTCAGATGCACTTGCACTATTGCCATTTACCAAAACTGCCATCGGAATATTAAGCTCATGATTATCAGAACCTGAATATTCCTGTCTCTTACCAGACTTAGTCTCTGTATACACGATAAGTCCGTTCGGAAGAATATAATCTAGCATATCAGCCACAGTCTTAAGAACTCCGCCAGGATTATTTCTTATATCAATTACAAGTCCTGTAATTCCCTGCTTCTGAAGGTCATCAACAGCCGATTTAAACTGCTCTGTTGTAACATCATCAAACTGCGAAATATAAATATAACCTATATTATTCTCAAGCACCTCTGATGAAACAGTCTTAATATCAATCTTGTCTCTTGTAACTGTGAAACTCAGCTTCTCGCCATTTCTCATAACAGTAAGGTTAACATCTGTACCCTTCTCGCCCTTAATAAGGGCAACTGCTACAGAAAGGTCCATTCCTGTAATATCCTCACCATTAACCTCTGTTACCTTATCTCCATTTCTGATACCAGCCTTATATGCCGGTGCATCCTCATATGCCTCTGATATAAGTATTGAACCGTCGTCAGCCTTCTGGCATACAGCACCAATTCCATAGAAAGAACCTGATGTTGACTCCATCATTGACTTATATTCTTCAGGCGTATAATAAACAGTATATTTATCACCATATGCAGCAAGATATGCCTTAAAAATGTTGTCTGCAGCCTTTTCATCATCTACATCATCAAAGTAGAATCCATCTCCAAGCAGCGAATCCAAAGCATTCAGCTTACCTTCAACCTTAGTTCCGATTCCTTCATTATCACTTGTTCCAACATCCTGGACATATATACGTCCGTCAATTCCAATATGAAGATTACCACTTCTTATAAGTCCCATGAATACGCATGACAACGCCAGTATCACAACCAGCAGTGTTGCCACAACACCAATAATAACGCCTTTGCCTAAAGCATGTTTTCTCTTTCGTTCCTGTGCGGCCCCTTCCGAAGAAAAAGGTCTGTTATTATCATATTCCATTGAGTCCTCCTATTAAGTTGAATTATTTATTTAAAATATGGCATAGGATTAACATATGAATCATTGAGCCTTACATCAAAATGCAGATGTGCGCCAAATGAATTACCCGTATTACCCATAACACCAAGCTTCTGTCCTTTCGTCACCTGGGCTCCTACTGTTACATTTAAACTATCAAGATGCAGGTATCTCGTATACAGTCCATTACCATGATAAATCATCACATAATTACCCGCTGTTGAGTAACCCTCGCTCTGTCTGTGTGCAATAACAACTTTACCGTCATAAGCTGCATATACAGGATCACCTGAAACTCCTGCCCTGACCGCTCCAATATCCACACCTTTATGCGGTGAAGTTCTGTCAGATGTATCTCCGTATGGAGAAGTTATTCTTGTACTTGTTGTTGGCCATTTGAAAGTTCCGCCATCATATCTGTTAGACGGAGTAACTCCGCTTGCTTCCTCTGCCTTAATCTTGGCTGTTATAGAAGCAATCTCTGCATCGAGCTTCTTCTCGTCAGCTTCGAGCTGTTTCTTATAAGCCACCTGATCAGCCGTATTCTTACTCAAAGCATTAAGCTGGGCATTCTTCTCATTCTGGACAACCTCAAGTGCATCAACCTGTGCCTGAAGTGCCTCCTGACTGGCAGTCAGAGTCTCTTTATCTTCTTCAAGCTTTACTTTAGAAGATGATATAAGATTAATCGTTGACTGATATTCCTCAAGCATCTGTCTGTCATACTCTGATATCTTATTAATATACTCAAATTTATTAAGCATATCCGCCATACTCTGTGATGATAAAAGCACTTCAACATATGTATAATCATTATGCTCATACATAAACTGGATTCGAAGCTTCATAGCCTCATACTGGCTTTCCTTATCAGCCTCAGCCTGCTCAAGCTGTGCCTGTGTCTCCTCAATCTCAGCCTCTAATGTTGCAATCTGGGTATTAATATCATCTAATGACGCTGACAATTCTCCCATCTGGGCATCCAGTCCCTGAATAAGAGATGTAAGGTCTGAACTCTGTGCCTTAAGCTGAGCAATCTTGTCTTCTGTTTCTTTCTTTTTATTCTGTATATCATTCTGCTGGTTCTGGGCATTCTTCAGATCCGATTTATTATCTCCAAATGTAACCTGTGCAAAACAATACGGTATAAGCAGCATTACAATCATGAGTGCCGCTGTTATTTTCTTTATTAAATTGTTACAAAACAGTGCTTTCTCCATACAGCCACTCCTTTACCATAATTAAAATGTTTTCTAAAAACAAACAGGGACTTCTGCATCCGTTTGCAAAAGCCCCCAAAAACTATCCGAAACTATACATCGGCATGCTTTCTTACAGCGAAGAAACTTCCTATAAGACCAATACCAATTCCAAGAATAACTGCTACCGGAATAAGTACCTCAAATACTTCTGATGCTGGCATAAATGCTAATATATTCTGTAAAACAGAGAATTTTCCAAGAACAAAATTAACAACTCCACCATAAATATACCTCAATATTGCTACCGGAATAATAGCACCTATAAGTCCTATAACGATACCTTCTACGAAGAATGGCGCATTAACAAATGCATCCGTAGCTCCTATATATTTCATGATTGATATCTCATCTTTTCGTACTGTAATACCAATTACAATTGTATTAGTAATAAGGAATATAGATACCGCAAGAAGAACAACAATTACTGCAACTGCAACATAACTTACAAGTCTTGCTGCACTGGCAAGTCCGCTTGCTGTAACCTCTGAACGGTTAACCTGTCTTATTCCATCCTTATTCTCTAGGTACTTAACCAGTGTACCCTGATTACTTGCATCCTTAAGATATATTTCATAAGAAGAAGAATTAGCTAAAGGATTATCATCCTTGAATCCTTCTGCAAGTTCAGGATATGCAGCGAAATACTCACTCTTAAAGCTTTCCCATGCATCATCTGCAGACACATACTGAACTCTTGATACTTCTTCTCTTTTACTGATTTCATCTCCAAGCTTCTTAATATCTGTCTCACTGAGATCTTCGTCAAAGAAAACTGTTACACAGACCTCTGTCTCAGCCTTCTTAATCATATACTGGAAATTAACCACTATAGAATAGAACACTCCAAAAAGGAATATACATGCTGTAATTGTTGCTATTGATGCCAGTGAGAACATCTTATTACGATGGATGTTCTTAAATCCATCTTTAATATGATATGCTAATGACCTAATCTTCATAGAAATAACCACCCTTTTCCTGATCGCTGATAATCTTTCCTTCACTCATAGTAATAGTTCTCTTCTTCATCTGCTGAACTATCTCCATATTATGGGTAACTACAAGTACTGTTGTTCCCTGCTTATTAACCTGATTAAGAATCTTCATGATTTCATTAGAATTGGCAGGATCAAGGTTACCTGTTGGCTCGTCACACAACAATATAGCCGGCTTGTTAACCAGCGCTCTTGCAATTGCGATTCTCTGCTGCTCACCACCTGATAACTCATTAGGAAAAGCCTTATATTTGTCAAGAAGTCCTACCATGGAAAGCATCGCAAGTACTCTTGACTTAATCTTTCTGTTAGGAGCTTCTACTACCTTCTGTGCAAATGCGATATTCTCATATACATTTCTGTCTGGTAACAGACGGAAATCCTGGAATACTACACCAATATCTCTTCTAAGATACGGAAGCTTCTTTCTTGTTATCTTATTGAGATATTTCTTATTAACATATATCTTACCTGATGTAGGATCTAATTCCTTAAGTAATAGTTTGATAAGAGTCGACTTACCTGAACCACTCTTACCTACTATAAATACGAATTCACCTTTCTGGATGTGAAGATTAATTCCATTAAGCGCAGCAACGCCAGTGGAATATGTCTTCGTAACATCTTCCATGATTATCATGTATCATTTCCTCCAAAAATCACTAAAATGTATCTTTACTTTCCATATACTTCATGTACTTAACTACCATAAGAGCAATCTTAAATGTTATTGCATCATCAAACACTCTGAGGTCAAGCCCGGTTATCTTCTGTATCTTATCCAGTCTGTAAACAAGTGTATTTCTGTGAATGTAAAGCTGTCTTGATGTCTCTGAAACATTAAGGCTGTTCTCAAAGAACTTATTAATTGTTGACAGAGTCTCATCGTCAAAATCATCAGGAGCCTTTCCTTCAAATATCTCCTTAATGAACATCTGACATAATGGTATAGGAAGCTGATATATAAGACGGCCTATTCCTAATCTGTTGTAAGCAACAACATTCTTATTGCTGTAGAAAATCTTTCCCACATCAAGTGCCATCTTTGCTTCCTTGTAAGATCTTGAAACCTCCCTTATATCATTAACAATTGTACCATAAGCAACATGTGCCGCACTCATCGCCTCAGTGTTTAACATATCAATTATAACATCAGCTGTCTTGTCAAGTTCATCATATGACTCATTGCCTTTAACTTCCTTAACAAGAATTATACTCTTCTCGTCAACTGCTGTAATGAAATCTCTTGTCTTATTAGCAAAAAGTGTTCTTACTGTCTCTAACGCACTTGTATCCTTCTCATGCTTAGTTTCAATAATATATACAACTCTCTTCACATCTGTTTCAATATGAAGCTTTTCTGCTCTTGTGTACATATCAACACGAAGAAGATTATCAAGCAGAAGATTCTTGATAAAGTTATCTTTATCAAATCTTTCTTTATATGCAACCAGAAGATTCTGAATCTGGAAAGCAGCCAGCTTTCCAACCATATATACATCATCGCTTGTGCCTCTTGCCATAATTATATACTCAAGATTTCCTTCATCCTCAACCTTAAAAAACTGAAAACCATTAACTGCCTGACTCTCTGCTGGCGAATCAATAAAACTAATCGCATCCGCGAGGCATTCTGAAACATTATCAAAAGTCTTGGCTGCAACATTCTTATCTGCATCCACAATGCACAAATCCACTCGTGAAATAGCCTTAAGTCCATCTACAGTTGTCTGTAAAATTCTATTAGATATCATTGTTATCCCTTTCTGTCTACCACATTCCCTTTATTCGCACATATTCTATCTTATTGTAAAGCAAAATGAATAAAAAAAAAAGAGAAAATGCAAATTTATTGCATTTTCCCTTAATAATTAAGATTAATTTAATAATTAGTGTGTGATAACGATTTCTGTTTCCTTATCAAATACATGAAGTCTTTCAACATCCATAGCAAATGTTACTTCATCACCTGGTCTTGCTGTTGTACGAGGATTAACCTTTGCTGTACATGTTACATCACCAATCTCATAGTGAAGGTTTACTTCTGAACCAAGTAATTCGTAAACCTTAACTGTAGCTGTGAACTTAGAATCAGCATTCTTAGCAATAAACTCTGCATCATCCTTAACATCTTCCGGACGAATACCAACTACAACAGTCTTTCCTACATAGTTACCATCAATAAGCTTCTTGCTCTTATCAGCTGGAAGTGTAATTGTAACTGTATCAGAAAGTCTAAGGTCAACCTGTGAACCATTAGCAACAACTTCTGCATCAATAAGGTTCATCTGAGGTGATCCGATGAATCCAGCAACGAAGATGTTGTTAGGTGTGTTATAAAGGTTCTGAGGTGTATCTACCTGCTGAATAATACCATCCTTAAGAACTACAATTCTTGTACCAAGTGTCATAGCCTCTGTCTGGTCATGTGTTACATAAATAATAGTTGTCTGTAATCTCTGGTGAAGCTTAGAAATCTCAACACGCATCTGAACTCTTAACTTAGCATCAAGGTTTGAAAGAGGCTCATCCATAAGGAATACCTTAGGGCTACGAACGATAGCACGTCCCATAGCAACTCTCTGTCTCTGACCACCTGAAAGAGCCTTTGGCTTACGGTCAAGAAGATGCTCAATATCAAGAATTTTAGCAGCTTCATGTACTGACTTATCAATCTCAGCCTTAGGAACTTTTCTTAACTTAAGACCGAATGCCATGTTATCATATACAGACATATGTGGATAAAGAGCATAGTTCTGGAATACCATAGCGATATCTCTGTCCTTAGGCTCTACATCGTTAACCATCTTGTCACCAATCCATAACTCACCTGAGCTGATTTCCTCAAGACCTGCAATCATACGAAGTGTAGTAGACTTACCACATCCTGAAGGTCCAACGAAAATGATGAACTCCTGATCAGCAATTTCAAGATTAAAATCCTTAACAGCTACGAAACCGTTAGGATATACTTTACAAACATTCTTAAGCGATAAACTTGCCATTATTAAATATCCTCCTAATATAAATGCGCCTTTGCGCTTTTGATGTGATTATAATACACTAAATGGGACTTTTTTACCACATGACATTTTTACAAATCTTTTCCTCGTTTTTTTTGCAAATTTACCATAGTCAGTCCTCTTATGTATAAATTGTACAAAATTAACAGTTGTTTATCTGCAAACATCACTAATGCAAGTTTATTATTATTTTATAATTCATCATTGAATTAAACTATCCACATGTATATAATTAAATACAGAAAAACTGACAGAACGGAGGGATTATATGATAATTGGTGGTCTTTATACCAGCATCAGCACTTCTGATATCAATAATGATATCCAGGTTGCTATACTTAGAAAAAGTCTTGATACAATTGAGACTTCCGGTGCTGAGCTCACTAAAATGATGGAAGCCTCTGTCACACCAGAGCTTGGACAGAACATAGATATAAGCATTTAATTTTTTCTTTACATTGCAATTATTATGCCAGAAGCCCCTGTATATGGACAAACCATCATCCATATACAGGGGCTTCTGATTATTTAACCTGCAAATTCTATTGCTATCATATAACATATGCATATTGCCAGTCCCACTACAACCGGTGCAGATAAATATTTCTTTATACCTTTTATTCCTTCCGTCCGCACTTTTATGTTTTCCAGTCTTCCATGTCTCTTTGCCATTATCCTGATGCACAAAACCGCCAGCATCATAAACGCTGTTGCCAAAGCCAACAAAACAATCAGCTGCATTACTGTAGCCAGAGCACCTGCAGATGCCGCAAGTTCTCCTTCTCCTTCAAGTGTCCCCACTGCTTGTCCATCTGATGCATATATTCCTGTCATCTTAAGCAGCTGTACCACGCCTATAGAATATGTATTTATCGCAAAATGCGCAATTACCGATGACCAAAGTGAACCGGTAGCTTCGACCATATATGCAAATACAATTCCTATTGCAAATGCATACAGTCCCTGATTAATATTAAGATGGAAGCATCCAAATATTAATCCACTCATAATTGCAGCGCCAGACATACCGGCTTTGCGATAAGAGCCGAAGAATATACCTCTGAATACCAGTTCCTCTACAAGAGGAGGAATTACTGCTAGAAGTATAACCTGCATAAAAAACGGATATGTAAGCAGTGTTGTTGTTCCCTCTTCAAGATAATTGGTAGAAAACAACATCGTAATGCTGTTTAAAAACAACACCATAGGAATCATACAATATCCGGCAGCTAAAGATAATATTCCATCGACGAACCCTATCCTTTTATATGGAATGTCTTTCATGGGATCAATCCTGTTTACTACCATATATATAATAGCAATAACCAGAATTATTCCTTCTGATATCACATACTGTATCCAGTCCGGCATCGGTATTCCCATATTGACTAGTACTGCCATTACACTTCCTGCAAGTATAGACAGCGCAATATATCCAACTATAAATATAGGAAAGAAAACATTAACTTTTCTTACTTCCATGCAATTGCTTCCACTTCAAGAAGAACATCCTTAGGAAGTCTTGCAACTTCTACGCATGAACGTGCTGGAAATGGCTCCTTAAAATATTTCTTGTAGATTTCATTAATCTTACCGAAATCATTCATTTCTTTAATAAATACTGTTGTCTTAACAATATTCTCTACCTTAGAGCCTGAAACCTCAACAAGATTACAGAGGTTCTGGAATGCCTGCTCAGCCTGAGCCTCAACTCCACCTTCTGCGATTTCACCTGTAGCTGGTATTACAGGGATAACTCCTGATGTATATACCATATTGTTAATCTCGATAGCCTGTGAATATGGTCCGATTGCACTTGGTGCCTTGTCTGTACTGATTACTTTCTGCATAATAATCTCCTTATTTCAACATATTTTACGTTACAAACGCATTAAGCATATTGTACCGCAATCATCATATTCATTCAAGAAGCTATTTCTTAAGAACTATTGAATCCTGTGTTATCTCAATTTTTCCTTCTTTAAGCAGTCTTCCTACAGCTCTCTTGAAAGCATTTTTACTCATATTAAAATGTTTCTTGATAATCTCAGGATCTGCTTTATCAGTAAATCCCAGACTTCCGCCCTTCTTTACTATAGCATCATATATCTGTACTGAATCCTCGTCCATCTGGATATATGCCTTCTGCTTAAGGCTTATAACAAGTTTTCCATCTTCTCTTACTCTTGAAACACGTCCATGAATAACCTCACCGACACTAAGGGGCTCAAATACTTCTGACATAGGAATAAATGCGTCGTACTTATCTTCAACTGCAACATACGCTCTGTAATCTGGAGTTATTCCTATTATAGTACCTGTAACCGCACTATCTTTTACAAGTGTTTCTGACTTTTCAAGATATTTGTTAATTCTCATAGTGGCTGCAAGTCTTCCACTCTTATCTATATAGAGAGCAACAAGATACTCTGAACCTTCTGATACATGTGTTGTCTGTTCCTTGTATGGCATGAGCAGATCTTTTTCAAGTCCCCAGTCAAGAAATGCGCCAATACCTGTAATCTGTGATACTTTAAGCCTCTTAAGTTCTCCAAGCTGAATCTTTGGCTTATTAGTAGTTGCAATAAGTCTGTCGCTTGAATCCCTGTAAACAAATACAGTGAGAGCATCTCCCACTTCAACATCATCTGGAACCTGTTTTTTAGGAAGAAGGACTTTATCTTCTTCTGTTCCAAGATATACTCCGAAATCTGTTACCTTTACAATGTTAAGACACTGTGTTTTTCCTAACTCTATCATAACAACACCTATGCTGGCAGCTTCACCAGCCCTTTCATAATAATATATGTTCAAATGCGCTGTTTCCATAAAAACAGCAGCTACTCGCACAAAAAAACCTCCCGTATGACTACGAGAGGTTTCTAGCTGGGCTTGAGGGATTCGAACCCCCGAAATGCTGGAATCAGAATCCAGTGCCTTACCACTTGGCGAAAGCCCAATATCGTGACGACATGCTGTATTATACATGAATGTTTTTAGGAATGCAAGCACTTTTTTAAAAAATTTTCAAAACTGTTATAATCCCTGTCTACTCCGTCATCTTGAGGGTTACTGTACCATCTGCATCAGTACCAAGGTTAGGAACCTTCTGCATCTTTTGTGCAGTTCCAATAAAGAACTTGTACTGGTCAAGTACCAGATCCTTCTCCATATCAGATACAGCTTTCTTAATATCAACATCTTCCATGCTGCTTGTAGCTGCTACAAGATTGAATCTGCTTCTGCTTGTAAAGTCAAATGTAAATTTCTTAGGATCAGAATGTGCAGGGGCTGTTGACTGATGTTGCGCTGTCTCTCCTCCTGCTGTAACGCCAGCATCTGTCTCTTCCTGTGTTACAGCAGCTTCCTGTACGCCTGACAACTGTTCATTATCTGACACACTCACTGCTTTATAGCTGTTATTATAATACGAATTTATATTAATTCCACTTACTGACATAGCTGACTCCTTTCCGCCTTTATTACATCCTTGTGCTTTATTTATCGGCAGATGCATCTGATAATTTACCACCTTTATTTTAAAAAATCCAGTAATCCTTATTAAATTTTTATAAATCCCCCCTTTTCCGTTGACCTCCTTTACATATTAACTTAGAATAAGAACATATATTCATCAACAAAGATTTTATATTAAGGAGTACATTAATAATATGAACAAAAAGAACTCATTATTCGTGCTTATTGGCATTTTCCTGATTTGTACAAGATTCTGGATATCAATCGGTTCCGTACACATTGATATCACTAATGACATTGTGGGATATATTTTAATATTTATTGGCATGAAAGATTTAAAATCACTCAACTCAAGATTTAAGAAAGGCATGATTCTTTCTGTTGCCGGACTTATCAGTGCTGTGCTTTCCCAGTATCTCATATCGCGCGACTGGCCTTCATCACCTGAAACAATGTATTCAATAGCAATCGGTATAAGTGTTGTATTTGCAATCTATTTCACTTATTACTACACTGAAGCTCTTATAATGGAAGCCCGTATACAGGAAAAGAATGCTGTAACAAGGAATTATCAGATAACATGGCTTTTACTGTCAGCAGGAATTTTTATCCACTATTTTGCTTTTAAAGCATCAACAACTGTATACTCAATACTTGTTGAAGCTCTTATAATAGTAATCACCATATATTATTGTTTTTCTGTTTTTTCTACAAGCAAGCAGCTATATGAGGATTAATTGCTTAACATTTTTTTATGATTACAGTTACAAGATTAACATTATTCGTTTATACCTGAATAGCGTTGACTTTTAATCTTTACAGTGTTTTAATAATGTCGTCAGTACGAAAGGATATTATCTATGAAGAAATTAGAGATTATTATCAGACCTGAAAGACTGGATGATTTAAAGAACATCCTTAATAGTAACGGTGCTCATGGTCTCATGATATCTAACATCATGGGATACGGAAGCCAGAGAGGTCACAAGCAGGTATATAATGGTGTTGATTTCGGTGGCAATCTGCTTCCTAAAGTAAAAGTTGAGTCTATTGTATCCGATGAAACTTATGAAGCAATCATCGATCAGGTTATTGACCAGATTAATACCGGTGAATACGGAGATGGTAAGATTTTCGTATATGATGTATATGATGCCATAAGAATCCGTACCGGTGAACGCGGAACAGACGCATTGTAATTATAATATTATTTTGTTATCAACGGAGATAACAGTCAGGATTGATGTTCTGACCGTTATCTCTTTTTTGTATATAACTTTCGGTATCTGTATCCCATAACCGTACAGATATATAAATCGGGGCCGCAGGAAACTACCCAGCCTGCGACCCCAGCCCCTTTTTTAGTTATTTGCTTATCGTCTTCAATTCATCTATTCTATCCCGCGTAGAAGTAATAGAAATATTGTTTACAAAAACAACATTTTCTATTCCTTTATTATCAACCAGTTCTGTTATCGTCCCATTAAAATAACGGTAATCAACAACATATACATTTTCAAAATTCTCAACAAGGAATGGTATCATTGCGTTTCCAAATGACTCTTTTATTACAAGCACCGAAGAGCCGTCTGTTACATCCGGGTTATTAATCTCCGTATATGCATTGTCCCCACCTATAAATGTGCTGTATTTACTTGTTTTATTCCATTTAGATACATCTGTAATTATATTATAATCAACAAAATCATTTTCATTATTAATCATTTTTAACGCATTAGTTGAAAAAGGTTCATATGCATACAAAGTATCCGGATGGTTACTAAGTGAAGTAACCCTTGTCTGTGTATAATAACTTCCCACAAATGTACCCATATCATGTTCTTTAAAACTATCAAGAGAATATGCATTTTTACCAAGCTGAGCCATAAATGCAGTGTATGCATAATAAGCTCCCAGAGCTGTCCAATGATGATCTGTCCTGAAATATATATATTCATTCCTGTGGCTTCTCATCAATTCATATATATAGCATTTACCAACATTGCGGTTCATTTTACTATACATGTACAATATAGCTTTTCTCTGGTTGCTGCTGTTTATACTGTTTCTGGTTGCATCATCAAGCGTTATGTCAATTGCTGTCGGTATTATCATATCATATACCGTAGCTTTACCTTTAAGCACTTGTGCCATATTATTCACAATTGCCACATATTCATCAGAAATACTGTTAGAAAACGAATAATAATCATATGCGCTGTCACCAAGCACATATACTGAACCAAGTGATTCACCCGTTTTTGCGGATGCGTTAGTCCCAATTGTATCTGGTTCAACATCATTTCCTATTTCATCAGGGTTAACAATCACAGAATTATCATAAGAATAATTAATCTCTTTATCAGAATCCTGCGATTCTGTCATCCTTTCACTAACGATGTTTTCAATATAATCAAATTCATTCTCGTCAATGTCAGCATCCGGAATTTCATCTCCTTTTATAACTTCGCCATGAATAAGATTTTTACGGATTCCATAAAGTCCGGTCATGCGTTCGTTACATGTAATAAACCCATCCCTGCCTGGAAATGTATCTGAAAACCATGTATCAACTCCTGAGAAATATGTTCCATCCAAAAAACTCTCCATCGAAAATTGAGGAAAGCTGCTTAGTTTTCTTTTCTCAGTTACCGACTCCGACGGCCGCAATGGTATCATAAGTGACACAAATGTACCAAAAACAAGCATTGCCATAAAAATGATTATTTTAACCAGAGCGCCCTTCTTTATAAGATACTGCTTATATTTAGTACTTGTTTTATCAATATTATCAATATTCTTCATAAATGTAATTCCCATACTCTAAATTATCATATGCCAACTCTAAAATCTGAAATAAATAAATGGATTATAACTGTTTCCTACGAGTGCTATTGTTGATAAAATTAATAATATTACCGGCAGAACAATGTTCAGGACATTATAACAATATGTTATACAGACTCTTCCTGAAGCTGCTGACGAACGCATTTTCTGCACAATATATCTGTATAATGGCATTGAGGCTGTTATTGCGACAATAACAAAGAATATATTATTAATTATAACAGTATTAGTTTCTATATTTGTAAATTTATTGCCATTCATTCCAAACATAGACCTTAGACACATTCCTAGCATAGAAAAATCTGAAAATCTAAAAAGCACCCAGCCAAAGAATACTACTATAAATGTATATGCACGCCTTATAATCTGTCCTGCTGCTTTAGGAATCCTGTCAAACAGCTTTAACAGGATAACTTTCTCCAACACAAGAAATACAAAGAAATACATTCCCCATAATATAAAATTAGCAGAAGCGCCATGCCATAGTCCTGTAAGACTCCATACTATAAACATGTTAAGTATCTGCCTTGCAAGTCCTTTTCGGTTTCCTCCCAGTGGAATATACAGATAATCCCTGAAAAATGTTCCCAGCGATATATGCCATCTTCTCCAGAAATCCGTTATTGAATCTGCTACATATGGGTAATTGAAATTTTCTTTATAATGGAAGCCTGTCATTTTTCCCAGTCCTATTGCCATATCTGAATATGCAGAAAAATCAAGATATATTTGCAGTGCGTACAGAAGCATTCCGAACCAGCTTCCAAGTACCGTAACGCTTCCAAGCCGCGCAATGCTCTCTGGAAGTACACTGTCAACAATAGATGCACATGTATTTGCCAGAAGCGTTTTCTTTGCAAGCCCGGTTGTAAACCTTGATATTCCTTCATTCATATCATCAATTCCGGTTTTGCGTTCCCTAAGGTCATCCTTTATATCTTTATATCTGACTATAGGACCTGCTATACACTGATGAAAAAGTGAAGCATATAAAAGCACTTTCCAATACTGTGTGTCAGCTTTAACCTCTCCGCGATACACATCAACGACATATGAAATCAACTGAAATGTATAAAAAGATATTCCAACAGGAAGTAATACCTGAGGTATTATTTTTGGAACACCTGTTATAAATCGTGATATTTCACAAATAAATCCAAGATACTTGAAAAAAGCCAGAATACACAAACTAGCCGCAATATCTGCCGCCAATATATATCCTGACTTTCTTGAATTTCTGAAATGCTCTACCCACAATGCTCCCATATAATTAATCAATGCCATGAACATCATTACCAGCAGATACTTCGGTGAAGTCCATGCATAAAACATAAGTGAAAAAACAAGCAGACAGATATTCTTTTTCTTAATATCCGATATAACTGCATAGCACAACAGATTAACCGGAAGAAAAATATATATAAATAATAGGCTTGAAAAAACCATTGTTATTCTTCCTCTTCTTTATCCTCATTAGTATCTTCTTCTGTTCCTGCTTCCTGTACTGATGGAACAGATTCCTTTTCAAGCTGTTTGAATATGCTTGAGAAAATATATGAATCAACATACAGAATCAATGGTATAGTCACAATAAATGCTGTGAAATAAAGACATGAAAAATATGTAAGCCCAACAGTAGCTATTAACATAATAATAGTCTGTGGAAGATGATGTACACTTATTATAAGAGCATTTTTTAATGTCACTATTATATTATTGTCATATCTTGACAGCATTGAAAATGAATACAGCATAACTGCTGCCCATACCGCCATAACACCAACTACAACAAATACAAATATAACGCCAGCCCGAGAGCCCTGTACAAATCCCCACTGGGCACTGGCTCTTAAATCAACAAAAAGAAGGAAACCAATTACAACATGTATAAGCTCTAATAAAAATCCCTGCGCGAAATTCATCTTGAATGATTTCCAGAAATCCTTATATACATAGCTTTCTTCATCCCTTACAAGCTTAATGCCAGAATAAAATGCTGCTGTAAGCGCTGCTCCGATTGTAATAACCGGAACACAGAATAATACTGTAATAACTGCTAATATAATAAAATCTCCTGCTTTTGTAAGACCTTTAAATAATTTACCATCTAATCCAAATCCATTCATAATTATATACCCCTTTTTTGCTTAAACACTATGATTATACAAAACCTTACATAAAAATCAAAGAAAATTTCAAATATATTTCTTAAATGTTTATAAAAGCTGTTTTTTTGAGTTTATATATGTGTTAAACTGTATGCTATCTTACGATTAATTTAAGGAGAATTTATGGCTAACAGCAACAACATACACGATGAAGTAAAGGAACAGCGTAAGAAGTTAAAAGATCTTACATTTTCCGGAAAGATTGAATACATCTGGAGCTACTACAAAATTCCTATTATTGGCATTCTGCTTGCCATACTTTTTGCAGGTTCCCTTACTTATTCTATTATAAGAAACAATTATGACACTGTCTGTTTTATAGCGGTTCTGGACGGAAGAATAACCGGATATGATGATGATACGGACGCTCTTACTACAGGTCTTACAGATTATCTTGGTATTGACGGTAAAAAAGAACAGGTTGATATATCATATACATTTTCACTTGTAGAAAAGGAAATGGATCAGGAAGCTGCTGTAACAGCCAACAGAATATATACCTATGCATCAACCAATACTCTTGACGGGTATCTATCTGAAAAAGAATATATTGATTATTTCTGTACTGACCGTAATATATTCTTCTGGGATTTAAGAGACCTGTTCTCAACAGAAGAACTTAATGAACTTTCTGATTATATTATTTATTACACTAATTCATCAGGAGAATCATTTCCTATAGCTGTTGATATTTCTGAAGCCCCTGTTATCAAAGGCAGTGACCTTAATATGAAGCAGCCTTGTTACGGCATCATATCAACATCCAAGTATTCTGAGAATGCCGCCAACTTTATAAGATTTGTATTCAATATGGAAAAGCCTTGATATCACAGAACTTTTCTATATATATTCATCCCGTCTGTATCGCCTGCATACAATGTGAAACCCAGTTTCAATGCAAGCTGTATGGACGGGATATTTGTTTTCACTGTGCATATGTATAATTCTTCTAAGCCTAACCTGTCCTTAGCAATATTCACTATATGGTTCATAACTTCCCATGCCACACGCTTTCCCTGCCAGCTTTTTTTCACAAGATACCCAAGCTCCTGAAAGTTCTGTCCATCTATGCTGCGGTTTTCAATGCCTGCCCTTGCCACAAGTTCACCTGTTTTCTTATCAAACACAAGCCACAGACCGTACCCGAAGAAGCCATACATATTCTCAATGTATTTTATTGTAAATGCTTTCTCATCCTCATATTCATATAATGGCTCAACATACGGGCAGTCTGAAAGTGTCTGATATAATTCGTATAAATGAGGTAAATCTCCCACTGTCATCTCCCGTATAATAAACCTCTCCGTTCTGGCAATTACAAGCGGCTCATTGTATTTTCTGGCACATACAAGTTTTAACAGGTCGTCATCAATATCTTCCTCATCATATACAACATATGAAGCTTTTCCAAGGTATGCTTCTCCAAGCCCTATATCAGGAATCTCCAGTGTTCCATCTGGTTTTAACATATCTTTGTCATTAATTATTATTTTTCTGCCTTCGCCCATATCAATACATTTTCTCATATATGCCTCTTCATAATTGTTTCTAAAGTTTTAATTTGACTTTTTATACTGTAGTATTTAGAATTAATTACATCACATTTTGCTCATGCAGACAAGCGGGCAATTTAATGAATTTCAGGAGGAATAATATGGCTAATCCAATAGTTACATTTACAATGGAAAACGGCGATGTGATGAAAGCTGAGCTTTATCCGGAAATCGCACCTACATCAGTTAATAATTTCGTTAATCTTGTTCAGAAGGGATTCTATGACGGACTTATATTTCACAGAGTAATCGCAGGTTTTATGATTCAGGGTGGTGACCCTGAAGGAACAGGTATGGGTGGTCCTGGCTACT
Organism: [Eubacterium] eligens ATCC 27750; assembly: GCF_000146185.1. Lineage (NCBI taxonomy): Bacteria > Bacillati > Bacillota > Clostridia > Lachnospirales > Lachnospiraceae > Lachnospira > Lachnospira eligens. Next base: position 1,888,841 of record NC_012778.1, read on the forward strand.
CTATCAAGGGCGAATTCGCATCTAACGGATTTAAGAACGACTTAAAGCATACAAGAGGTGTTCTTTCAATGGCTCGTTCTATGAGACCTGATTCTGCAGGTTCACAGTTCTTTATCATGCACCAGAACGCTCCACATCTTGACGGAGATTACGCTGCTTTTGGTAAGCTTATCGAGGGTGAAGATGTTCTTGACAAGATTGCAGGCGTAGACACAGATTACAGCGACAGACCTAGAAAACCACAGGTTATGAAGACTGTTACTGTTGAGACATTTGGCGAGGAATATCCAGAACCAGAGAAGTTATAATTAAATTATATTAAACAAAATCGGCGGGTACATATCACAATTCTGTACCCGCCTTTATTATTATATGTTTATCATCTAGAAATGTCCGCCGTAGCCACTGTTTCCACCGCCTCCGCCACTGCTGCTGCTGTTATTATTATGCTCGATATGTCTTGTAACAACTGTTGTATTAATAAACACATCTCTTCTGTCATTAACCTTGAAGTTATGATCTTTCGTATATTCTGTAGTACTTACAGTCATTCTTGCCTTGGCATTATGCATCATTGTAAGAACTGCAGCAACTGCAACTCCTAATGCAATAAGAAGCTTAATCCACATTTTATATGTAAGTTTCTTGACTATGCTTGTAGTCATACACATATTCATCTTTTTTACATATGTAGAAAATGCTTTATAATAATCTTTATCTGACAGATATCCTTCACATTTTTCTCCTATGTCATCAATTGTACTCTGTGAAACATCAGTTCCTGCCTTGCCCTGTGTATACATTCTGTCGGCTCTTGATTTCATATCAACACCATATATTACGGCATTCTGCGAATATCCGTTATCATCAAGAAACTGCTTAAGATAACTGTCCATCGTACTGCCATCATGTCCGATATTAGTTGTAATAATAACGATATCACATTCTGAATCCGCAGACGCTTTCTTACACTGGCTCTTTAACTTACTTATCTCATCAGCAGTAAGAATTCCTGCATTGTCATATACATATTCCTTTGAAGAATCCGCATAGACATCACTTTTCATGCTGAATAACACACCAACGCACATAATGCACGCCATAATTACGCTCATGAGAGCTTTCATTTTTCTACTAATCTTCATCATATGAACAACAGCCCTCCAAACATCGTAATAATAAGTGTAACAAGGAATATTCCCGCTCCATAGCCAAATGCTTTCTTTCCGCTTATCGGTCTGTCAGCAACTATCTTTCCTGTCTGTCCGTTAAGCATGAACTGGAAATTCTTCTTGTTAAACCTGTAATTAAGTACCCATACCGGAAATAATGCATACTGGCTTCCTGTTGGACGCATTGTTATGTCATTGTGGATTATATTGACAGATGAATAACCGGTAATTGTTGACATTGCAATATCTGTTATATATTTGTCAGCTCTTCTTGTAGCTCTCTCCTGTATCTGGTCTGCCGTATAATTATATCTTTCTGAAAGATATCCTGACAGATATGGCATTGAAAATGCAGTTAATTCGTTATAGTTAAATGGTTCCAGCTTATCCATCGCATCATCAGGCATTTTCTCAGATGCATCAGCCGGAATCTTCTCAAACTTTGCAGATATATTTCTGAACACCTGAAAATGATCTGTGTATATATACTCTGTATCACCTTTTCTTGTTGTCCTTACCCTTTCTGCATTAGCATGCATATCAGTCTGTGCCGAATAATCATACAGCCAGTAAGGTACATACAGTCCGCTTATTTTCTCAATTGTTGAATTTCTTGATAAAGCAGATGGTGTGAGCGGTCCTTTCTTACACCAGTTTTTGTAAATCTCTACTGCTTTATCCTTGTTAATCTTAAATGGTATAATTGTTGATGGCTTGAATTCACCTTTAAGTCTGTCCTCCACAAGTGTCGGATTACCACAGAATGAACAAAATGTTGCCGATGTATACTCATCTGCTACAAGCTCTGCACCACATGTATTACAATGGTACATCTTCATCTCTTTGTCATATTCCCCCTGTGTGCTGTTCTGTGAATATTTCTGTTCATATTCCCGCACATCAATCTGCATTCCACATGACGGACAGCCTAATTTCTGTGTTGTACTGTCAAACTCCATAGCAGCACCGCACCCAGGACATTTGTAAATTGTTGGCATATTCCCCTCCTTAATCCACGCATGTTCATAAATTGTTCATATCTAATTCAATAAGATTTAACACTATGCACATTGTTTCTTCACTTTTGTTCAATATAATTCAATCATAAGAACAAGACATTTTCTACTATATGTTTTTCATAAATCGAGTTGTTAATGAACAGCTCTCCTCCCTCTTTCACCGTCTGCTTCTCCGGCAGACGGTGTTTTACTTTGCAGATTATTATAACATAATGAACGAAACAACTATAAGAACAGCTCCAACTATCATTACAATCTGTCCTCTCTTCTTATCCTTTTTTAACTTCTCATTATCTCTTCTTGCCTTCTCGTCGTCAGGCATCATCTGTTCATCATATGTAATTCTTACATCTCTCATATCATAAAATATATTAAAATTATGTTTAGCCGTAAAATATGTTGCAGCTCCTACAATAACAACAACCAGACCTATCAGAAACATCATAAATCCCATAAATGGCAATATACTATTTCCAGCATAAGCTTCATTATTGTAAAAATCTACTTCAAGACTTATCTTGTTGATAAAAAATGATAAATAATCCATGCCAATCTCCTTTCCTAATTAAAATTCAATATACAAAATGCATTATACATCATATTTATTTATATTTATACATAAATATCAGTTAAATATTTCTTTTCATTTTTAATGATATGAGATATAATATTGTCATGCAAAAATCGTGCAATGGAGGTAAAGAAATATGTTAGTTTCAGCAAAAGAAATGTTAGACAATGCTCTTGCCGGCAAATATGCTGTCGGTCAGTTCAACATCAATAACCTTGAATGGACTAAGTCTATTCTCCTTACTGCACAGGAGATGAATGCTCCTGTAATCCTTGGTGTATCTGAGGGCGCCGGTAAGTATATGACAGGTTTTGAGACTGTTGCAGCCATGGTTAAAGCTATGGACAAGTCTCTTGGAATCACTGTTCCTGTTGCTCTTCATCTTGACCACGGAACATACGAAGGATGCTACAAATGTATCAAAGCAGGCTTCACATCTATTATGTTTGATGGTTCTCACTATCCAATTGACGAAAATATCAAGAAAACAACAGAACTTGTTAATGTAGCACACAATCTTGGTCTTTCTATTGAAGCAGAAGTTGGTTCAATAGGTGGCGAGGAAGATGGTGTTATCGGAATGGGTGAATGTGCAGACCCTGATGAATGTAAATCTATTGCTGATCTTGGCGTAGATATGCTTGCAGCAGGTATTGGTAACATTCATGGAAAGTATCCGGCTAACTGGCCAGGATTAAGCTTTGAAACACTTGCTGCAGTTAAGGAAAAGATTGGTGATATGCCATTAGTTCTTCACGGTGGTACAGGAATTCCAGCAGATATGATTCAGAAGGCTATTTCTCTCGGTGTATCTAAGATTAATGTTAATACAGAATGCCAGCTTTCATTTGCTGATGCAACAAGAAAATATGTTGAAGCAGGCAAAGATCTTGAAGGAAAGGGCTTTGATCCTAGAAAACTTCTCGCTCCTGGATGTGAAGCTATTAAAGAAACTGTACGTGAGAAGATTAATCTTTTCGGTTCAGCTGGAAAAGCATGATAAAAACTGATTGGAGATTATTATGAGTGATATTAAAACAGAGGATAATGATGATTTTATTGTGTCCTCCTCTGATTTAGAAAAGGATGAAGCAGACATCGCTTTTGAAGCGAAAGAAAAAAAGAAAAGAAAATCAAAAATTATAAGCCGTATAATACTTGTTGTTTCTGCATGTATATTTATATTTGCAGCATATAATCTTATATCTATTCTTCTTGAATATAAGAAAGGAAATGATATTTATGACAACATAGGTGATACGGTTCTTGACGACACTCCTGTCAATATCAGCATAGGAGATGATGCGGAGATTACTATTCCATTTAAATATGATCATCAGGCACTGCTCGATATCAATTCTGATGGACTTGGTTTCTTATATATTCCTTCTCTTGATACCAGATTACCTATCGCTCAGACTACTGACAATGATTTTTATCTTACACACACATTTGACAAAACATACAATAGTAACGGATGTGTATTTGAAGATTACCGAATAACTGATAAGCTTAATGCCAACCATATAATTCTTTATGGTCACAGCATGAATTCAGGTGCAATGTTTGGAACTCTCCACAAATACAAATCATCATATTTTTATAATTATGATGGCAATGATGTATTCTATATTTACACAGAAGATATCATTAAAGAATATAAAATATTCACCGCATATGTAAGTGAACCAATCAGTGATACATATACATTTAATTTTATAAGTCTTGATGGTCTGCGCTCATATGCTAACAGGATGAAAGCCTTATCTTTATATGATACCGGAGTTAATGTTGACAAAGCAACACAAGTGGTAACACTTTCGACCTGTACAAATAATGGTAAACAACGTTTTATCATTTCGGGAATGTATGTAGGTGAAACTACAATCGAAGATTTTGAGAAGTCTTCTGAAGGAACAACATCTGCCAATAATTAAAGATAACTAGCACAATATATGCTAATATACTTAATTAATATAATTTTTTTCAAAAAGAACTTGCATTATTATGTAATATGAGTTATTTTATTTAAAGACAGCAAGCTGTCGCTAATTAAATAAGGTAGAACAAAGGCGTTCCATTTATATATTTGTATAAGTATATACTTGGGCGCCATTTTTTAGTTTTACTAATAAAAAGATAAGAAAAGGAAGGATGAGAAAGTTATGAGTGAAAGATTCAATGTAGCTGACATCTTCGGCGAGAATGTGTTTAATGACACAATTATGAAAGAACGTTTACCAAAGAACGTTTACAAAAACCTTAAATTAACAATGGAAGGTGTGCAGGAATTATCTTTAGCAGATGCTGATGTTATCGCTAATGCTATGAAAGACTGGGCTATCGAGAAAGGTGCAACTCATTACACACATTGGTTCCAGCCTTTAACAGGAACTACTGCTGAGAAACATGATTCATTTATATCAGCACCTAAGTCAGACGGAAAGGTGCTTATGGAATTCTCAGGCAAGGAATTGATTAAGGGTGAACCTGATGCTTCATCATTCCCTTCAGGTGGTCTTCGTGCAACATTCGAGGCCAGAGGATATACAGCATGGGATTGTACATCTCCTGCATTCGTACGTGAAGGTGCCCAGGGTGCTACTCTTTGTATCCCTACAGCATTCTGCTCTTACACAGGTGAGGCTCTTGACCAGAAGACTCCATTACTTCGTTCAATGGATGCCATCAACGAGCAGGCTCTTCGTATTTTAAGACTTATGGGTAACACAACATCTAAGAAAGTTACTCCTTCTGTAGGCGCTGAACAGGAATACTTCATCGTAGACAGAGAGAAATATTTACAGAGAAAGGATCTTATCTTCTCTGGCCGTACTTTATTTGGAGCTATGCCTCCTAAGGGTCAGGAACTTGATGATCACTACTTTGGTTCTATCCGTGAAAGAATCGCAGCTTTCATGAAGGATGTTAATGAAGAATTATGGAAGCTTGGTGTATCTGCTAAGACACAGCATAACGAAGTTGCTCCTGCACAGCATGAGTTAGCTCCTATCTATGCACAGTGCAACATTGCAACTGATAACAACCAGCTTATGATGGAAGTAATGAAGAAGGTTGCTTACAGACATGGTCTTGTTTGCCTTCTCCATGAGAAGCCATTTGCAGGTGTTAATGGTTCTGGTAAGCATAACAACTGGTCTATCACAACTGATGATGGCATTAACATGCTTGACCCAGGTAAGACACCACATGAAAACTTCCAGTTCCTTCTTGTACTTGGTGCAATTATGAAGGCTGTTGATAAGCATGCTGACCTTCTTCGTGAATCTGCATCTGATGTTGGTAACGATCACAGACTTGGAGCTAATGAAGCACCTCCAGCTATCATCTCTATGTTCCTTGGCGAGCAGCTTGAAGATGTAGTTATGCAGTTAATCGATAAGGGTGATGCTACAAGCTCTATCCAGAAAGGTAAGTTAAAGACTGGTGCTTCTACTCTTCCAGACCTTAACAAGGATGCTACAGATAGAAACAGAACATCTCCATTCGCATTCACAGGTAACAAGTTTGAGTTCCGTATGGTTGGTTCTTCAGATTCTATCGCTCCTGCAAATGTTGTTCTTAATACAATCGTTGCAGAAAGCTTTAAGGAAATCGCTGATGAATTAGAGGGTTCTGAAGATATGCAGATGGCTGTCCATGATATGATTAAGAAGCTCTTCACAGACCATCACAGAGTTGTATTCAATGGTAACGGTTACTCAGATGAATGGGTAGCAGAGGCTGAAAGAAGAGGACTTCCAAACATCAAATCTATGGTTGAGGCTGTTGGTTCACTTGTTAAACCTGAAACAGTTAAGATGTTTGAAGGATTTGGTGTATTCACAGAAGCTGAATTAAAGTCAAGAGCTGAGATTAAGTACGAGGCTTACTCTAAGGCAATCAACATCGAAGCTAAGACAATGATAGATATGGCTGGCAAGGAAATCATTCCTGCTATTATCTCATACACAACAGAACTTGCTAACTCAGTACTTTCAGTTAAGGAAGCTGGCGCAGACGCTTCAGTTCAGGCAGACATCCTTACAGAAGTATCTGGTTACTTAAAGGAAATGAAGGCAGCTTCAGCTAAGCTTGCAGAGACAGTTGCTACAGCAGCTACATTTGAAGGAAAAGCACAGGCTGAATACTTCAGAGATACAGTAAAGGTTGCAATGGACGAATTAAGAGCTCCAGTAGATAAAGCCGAGATGATAGTAGATAAGGAATTCTGGCCATTCCCAAGCTACAGCGAATTATTATTCGAGGTATAATACATAACTAATTGTTATAAATCACTCTCATAAAAATCTCCAGCATTAGACCGGCAAAGCCAAATCTAATGCTGGAGATTTTTCACCCCTTGAAACATCCACTGTGTAGATTGCCAGTCTGGGGGTATCGGGCTGTGGCTTGATTTATTACGAGTTGTGCAGGAGTAATCCATGAAAGCCACAGCCCGATATCCCCAGACTGGCACCACCTACACGCTACTGTGGATAACTCAACCTCTCCTCAACCGGATTATCCAGAACCTCCTCCTTAAACTTCCTCATATATATCTTCGCAAGCTTAAGATTGTTATCCAGATAATTACCACAGTCTCTTGGTGAATATCCAGGAATTGGTGTATTATCGTCATAATTAAGAACATAGTCGGCAGCTTCTCTTAATATCCCGATAATATCCTCTGACTTTAAATCTCCTGCAAATATAACATAAAAACCTGTTCTGCAGCCCATAGGTCCGAAATATATAGTTTTCTCAGCCCATTCTGCATGATTTCTTAAAAATGTAGCAACAAGATGTTCAATTGAATGAATCCCCGGAGTATCCATAGGTGGCTCTTCATTAGGTCTTGTAAATCTTAAATCAAATGTTGTAAGACATACATCTCCGATATAATCCTTTCTTGATACATATACACCTGTCAGTAAATCAAGATGATTCACCGTAAAACTTGCTATCTTGTTCATTATGACTCCTTCTTTCTTATAAATACTATTCTTTTGTTATCTGTTGTTTCTATTAGCAGTTCTTTTATGCTTGATACAAATTTTGTCAGAGTTGAATATCCATATTCCTTTGCCTTGAATTTCGGATACTGACTATGTATTCTCTGTCCAAGTATTGCAAGCTCAACTCCTGTTGCCTTGCTTGCTCTGACATTATCTATTGCGTATTTAACAACCTGTTCTTTAATATTGTCATCTTCTTTGAGCTTTACCAGTACTGCATTATTAACCTTATATGTCTTGAACCCATCCATCTCATTGATAAATGTGGATAATGAGCTATACCCATAATTACGGACATCAAAGTCAGAATATTTTTTCTGCAAACGGCTTCCTATCTCTCCTAAATCCGTCTGCTTTCCCTTATTATCATTTTCCTGGATAATCTCAATAATAGCATTTTCGATTTTGGAAATTCGTATAATATTGTGTGATCTGTTAGGCCTCTGCTTATTATTAATAGCTGTAATTTCTTCATCCTCCTGATCCTGTAAAAGTTCCAGATCAGTAAATACTGAACATGCTGCCCTGAATGACCTTGGTGTTTTGTTCTCACCCATTCCAATAACTTCCATGCCAGATTCACGCAGCCTGCTTGCCAGTCTTGTAAAATCTCCATCACTTGATACAATACAGAATCCATCCACATTTTTCGTATACAGAATATCCATAGCGTCAATTATAAGTGTTGAATCAGTAGCATTCTTGCCTACTGTGTTGCGAAACTGCTGTATTGGTGTAATTGAATTCTCCATCAATTCTTTCTTCCATTTGCCCGCCTGCGGACTTGTCCAGTCCCCATATATTCGCTTGTACGTTATAACTCCATACTTAGTCATTTCATCTAATATATTAGAAATATATTTTGATGAAATATTGTCCGAATCAATAAGAACCGCATACCTCTTATCGTCCATAGATTCCCCCTTAATATAAACATTACATCTGATGACGTACTATCTTATATTCATCATTGCTCTGATAATATGGACACTGCTTATATGAAGAACTTAAAAGTCTTGCGTAATCGTCCTCGTCCATATCAACATCACATACATATCCTTCAATCTCCTCGTCATATACAAGGTTGTTGCAGTAATCGCAATTATATTGTGATGACATATTTATTCCATCTCCTTATTATCTGCTGTCTGGCTGCCTGACGCACCGTTGAGTCTTCCCATTTCCTCATATCTTTCAAGGAAATTATGCTTAACACCATACTGCTTATATGCAATAACTGTATCAAGATTAACGTTTTCAACACTTCTGAAAATGTTCTTCTCAATGTAAGGGCTTACCTTAGTCAGGTCTTTGATAAGCTGCTTAATCTCGCCTCTCTTAGAACCCTTTTCTGTTCCGCCACATGAAGCACAGCTCTCTGTAAGCCTGCATGCACACTGTATAAATGCAAGATTATTATAATCTCTCCAATGTATTATATCTGCTTCTCTTATAAGGTAAAGCGGTCTTATAAGCTCCATGCCCTCAAAATTAGTGCTGTGAAGCTTTGGCATCATAGTCTGAATCTGCGCACCATACAACATTCCCATAAGAATTGTCTCAATAACATCATCATAATGATGACCTAACGCTATCTTGTTACATCCAAGCTCTTTAGCCTTACTATACAGATATCCTCTTCTCATTCGGGCACACAGATAACATGGAGACTCCTCTATATCTGCAACCGTATCAAATATCTCTGATTTGAACACGGTTATAGGAATATCAAGAATCTTTGCATTATTAAGAATAACCTGATAATTAATATTATTGTATCCCGGATTCATAACCAGAAATACAAGTTCAAAATTATTCTTTCCATGCCTCTTAAGCTCCTGAAAAAGCTTCGCCATAAGCATTGAGTCCTTACCGCCTGATATACAGACTGCAATCTTATCTCCATCCTGTATAAGGTCGTATTCATTAAGTGCCTGTGTGAACTTTCTCCATATAGGCTTTCTGAACTTCTTGACTATGCTCCGCTCTATTTCCTTAACTCTTTCTTCACCTGAAAGCTCATTCTCTGCCTGTGCTTTCTTGACATAATTCTCGAACTTCCACTTCATATAAGCGCCCCAGCCGCCATACAGACTGTAGACCTCATAACCCATTTCTTCAAGAATATCTGCCAGATCATCACTGTGCAGACCCGTATAGCACAGAAGATATATAGGAACACTCTTATCAAACTGCTGTGTGAATTCCTCCGGTGTTTCTTCAAGCACCTTAATCAGTTCCTCCCAGTACCAATTTCTTGCTCCGGGATATGTTTCCTTCTCGAATTCCTGCTTGTCTCTTACATCAAGCAGAACCTTTTCTCTTTCATCATTCTGGTAATCAATTATTGTTTTCATCATCAACCTCTTCATCCTGCGAATCCTCAAGAATACGCAGTCCTGCCGTACTTGTAACAGGAAGTGAGAACACAATAGTTCCTGCCTTGCTGTCTACGCCGGCTTTGTCCATTATAGCACGCATAATAGCATTTTTCTGTGATGACTTTGCAACAATAAGAATTACTTCCTTCTCTGAAACAAGCGAAACTCCAAGGAACTGCTCTGCCCGCTTCATTCCAACACCCTTTCCATGAAGCACCGTTCCACCTGTTGCACCGCCTTCTTCCGCTGCTCTCATCACCTGTGTATTATATCCATAATTAGCTATTGCAACAATAAGTTCATGTTTAGTATCCTTCAATGTGCTCTCATCTCCTTTCTTATATTCCTGCCCGTCAATTAAGAATCCCAGCTCTCTCTTGCCGCCAATACTGCTTAGCGGCATTATAAATGCGATTCCGGTTCCAGGCACATCTATTCTTAACTTACTCTGAAGCCCCTTCTTAACATTCTTCCATGTCTCCTCTGTAACAAGTGACATATGAATACCCTTCTCGTCATCCTCAAGTCCCAGTAAATCAAGCACATCACTTGACGCTGTTCCACGGCCTAATGATATATCAGCTGCTTCAACATTATAATCCTTATAGCATTCAACAAAACGCGGCATATTTTTTCTGCTGCATATCGTTACCATTACATATACTTTGCTCATATCCATCTACCTCTATAATTCAATAATTGTATCATCCGAAAACTCTGCAAACATATCCACAACAGGTGTAACAGTCTGTGGCACATTCTCTTTCCTGCTGTCCTTGATTCTGTATATAACACCAAGTATCTGCAAAGTTATAAGAGGTGTCATGGCAACCATGGCAACAACACCGAATGCGTCAGTTACAATATTACCGCCTACTGCGAGACATGCTCCCTGTGCCAGTGGCAGTAAAAATGTAGCTGTCATCGGACCTGACGCAACTCCTCCGGAGTCAAATGCTATGGCAGTGAATATCTTAGGAACAAAAAGCGTAAGTATCAGTGCTATTCCATAACCCGGAATAAGAAAATATAATATTGAGATGCCTGTCAGCACTCTTATCATCGAAAGACCAACAGATACTGCCACACCAACAGAAAGACTTATCTGCATTGATTTGCCTGATATGCTTCCCGATGTCAGTTCTTCTACCTGATGCATAAGCACATATACAGCAGGCTCTGCCTTAACAATGAAATATCCTATTATCATGCCAGTAGGTACGATAATCCATCTAAATGATAATGAAGCAAGCACTGATCCAAGATAATTACCTGCTGGAATAAATCCAACATTAGCACCTGTAAGAAAAAGTACAAGTCCAATATATGTATACACAAGTCCAACGCATATCTTCATAAGCGACTTCTTATTCATCTTTGGAGCAAATATCTGAAACACTACGAAAAATACAATTATCGGAAGAAGTGACAGTGCTATTTCTTTCAGATATTTCGGTATCTCATACAGGAACAGCTTACCAAGTTCAACAGAATCGCCTACTTCAGTAATTGCTGTTGTTGTAAAATTACCCTCTGTACTATAAACCATTCCAAGAATAAGAACTGCGAGTATTGGTCCGATTGAACATAATGATACAAGACCAAAACTATCATTGCCGGCATGTTTGTCGTTTCGGATAGAAGAAATACCCACACCAAGAGCCATTATAAATGGTACAGTCATCGGACCGGTTGTTACTCCCCCTGAATCAAATGCAACTGCAAGAAAGCCTTTAGGAACAAACATCGCAAGTGCAAAAACAATTGCATAAAACACCAGCAGAAGCGGTGCTAACGGTATTCCAAAAAGTATTCTTAAGAGTGCAGCAACAAGAAATACACCTACTCCAACTGCTACCGATAATATAAGCACCATGTTAGGTACTGCCGCCACCTGACCTGCAAGCACCTGCAAATCCGGCTCAGAAACTGTAATTATAACTCCAAGGATAAATCCAATCGCTATAATCATCCATAATTTCTTAGTCCTTAACATGCTTCCACCAACTCTTTCTCCCATTGGCGTCATGGACAATTCTGCCCCTAAAGAAAAAAACACCATGCCAATAATAACCAGCACGGCTCCAACAATGAATTCAACCAGTATACTAGGTGAAAGAGGTGCTATTGTGAAGCCAAGAAGCAACACTATAAGCATTATTGGTACTACCGCACTAACAGACTCCTTTGTCTTTTCCTTCATCTTCTCTCTTACCACTGTATTCTGGTAACTAAATTGTGTCCTTAATAATCCAGCCTTCAATAAAATCTCCCTTTGCTCTTAAATATCAGTTTCGGGTTACATAGTAATATATTAACATCTAATAATTGTACTGGCTACTTAAAATTTTATAAAAAGTGCTCTAATCAGAACACTTTTTATAAATTAAAACTCAATTATAAATTGTCATTTTCTTTCTCTCTGAGCAGTTCCTCATACTTTAACTGGTATGCAATCAGCCGTGGAATGTATTCTGGTGGAGTTCTTCTTGATGCCTCCCAGTCCTCTAATGTACGCACAGGAATGCCTGTGTGCTGTGAAAATTCTTTTCTAGTCATTCCAACGCTTTCTCTAAGCTGTTTTATTGTCTCTGCTATAGTCATAATATATCCCCTCTCAATGCATTTTTATAATTTTAATAAAATATAGCTTTGATAACTGGTTTCATTTTTTCAATCCATTCATTATTAACAACATCATAATAACAATCTTTTTCATAGCTGGTCTCCTCAAAACAATTGTATTGATATAAAATTATTATACATCATATCATATAAAAATTTCAATTCTATAAACAGCATTTAACCATTATATTCTATTATCATTTATAAAACCCATCTATAACCACAATTTTGCTGTTTCAGTTCAAACATTCGCAGTTCGTCCGCTTCTTTTTTCTCACGGCTCCTCACTTTACGCTCCTGTTTATTCTGTTCCTGCTGTAATTTCAATGCCTGCTGCGATTTTGTGCCGATGCCTGTTTCCTGCATCTGTTTTTTCGCTTCACGTTGCATCCTTTCTCTGCCTCCATGTTTGATAATTAAGATAATATATCTGTACGGCTTGTATTTCGGTATTCGCTTGGTGTAACTTTGTATCGTTCCTTAAATACCCGATTGAATGTTCTCTGACTTTCAAATCCGCTATCATAGCATATATTTGTAATGGCATCACTGGTATTTTCCAAACGATAGCAAGCATAATTTAGTCTTGTATCATTCAGATATTGATTGAAATTACGATGGAATGTTTTGGAGAATGTTCGTGATAAAACATACTTGCTCACTCCCAAATCTCTTGCCATATCATCTAGCGAGAAATTCTTTCTAAAATTACCAGACACGTACGATACTGCCTGATAGACAAGATCTTTACTTCCCACATCTCCTTTCTCGACCAGTTTCAGCTTTCCAATGCATCTTGCAATCACAATCTGCAGATATGCCTGTATAACTGCTATATCCATGTGATCTGTATCTAAGATGGCATTAATTGCCCGGTATACTTCTGGCTCCACCATCTCTGCCTTTATAATAGGGTAATCCGGTGCCATCGTCTGTATTATTTCAGCATATTTTCCAATCGCAAACGGTGGAGAAATAATGTAAACTGCCTTATTCACTCCCGGCGAGAAAATCTGATAATGATGGATAATATCCGGAAATACAAAGCCGATATCTCCCTTTTCCATGTGATATAACTCTTGACCAACTCCAAGCTCCAGTGTTCCATTTGTCACACATACAATCTCCAATGCATTATGTAAATGCGGAGCGACATGCTTCGATTTTCTTTTTAAAGTTAATATTTCTTCTTTTGTATCAATAAATGATAAATGCATTGGTTACGCCCCCTTTGCAAGATTTGTCTACTTTTTCTTTCGATTTGGCAAGCAATCTCATTGTATTCATTCTATAATCAGCTTGTAAATAAGGAAAGGAGGACTTCCAAATGAACAAGTTTAAGAATTATATGAACAACCTTTTAGTATTCTACGCTGATTACTTTGAACATGTATATCATGCATAAAATACTAAAAGGACTGCTTTGTTAAAACTGAACACCTAGTTTGCAGACCATTTCGCAAAAATGAAATGGTTCTTTTTATAAATCATCAATAAATCTATTGAATGCTGCAATTCCATCTGGTGTCCTTTTATAAACACCCGCATCCTCTAAAACCTTTGTAAAGACAATTCCAATTTCCTTTTGCACGATAGAATGAATATTCTCCGATGTAATGTCATACTTAGGAATCCATTCCTCTGCCCAGTCTGCGTGAGAAGCCATAGCTTCATTCTGCCTTAGATCTTCTCCACTCAAGATTGCCCGCTCCAAGTCTGACATTTCTTTTTTCAATCTCGCTGGTAGCACCGCAAGTCCCATAACCTCAATCAGACCAATATTTTCTTTCTTTATATGATGATACTGTGCGTGCGGATGATAAAGTCCCATCGGGCACTCCTCTGTGGTAATATTGTTTCTAAGCACAAGATCAAGCTCATACAGGTCTCCACGCTTTCTTGCTATTGGTGTGATGGTATTATGCGGAACGCCGTCTGTCTCGCTAAATATATATGCCTCCGGATCCGAATAGCCTCTCCACTTTTCTAAAATATGATTTGCCGCATCCACAAGCTCATTTATCTCTCTTCCTTGCAATCGTATCACAGACATCGGCCATTTCACGATTCCGGCATGTACATTGGGATATCCGTCCAAAACAACTTCAGATTCATATGGTGCCTTTGCCATTGCAAATACATAGCCTCCACCTTGAAAATGATCATGGCTTAAAATTGATCCTCCTACAATCGGCAAATCTGCATTTGAGCCTAATGTATAGTGCGGAAACTGTCTTACGAAATCCAACAGCTTACCAAATGTTGCCTTGTTAATCACCATTGGTATATGATTATAATTAAAAATAATACAATGCTCATTGTAATAAACATACGGTGAATATTGCAGGTAATAATCTTCCTCACACAATGTAAGTGGAATAATTCTATGATTCTGTCTTGCAGGATGCATAATATGTCCTGCATAGCCCTCATTTTCCCGACAAAGCAAACATGCAGGATATCCAGACTTCTTTGTCATTCCCGCCTTTATAATATCTCTAGGATCTTTCTCTGGCTTTGACAGATTTATAGTTATATCCATCGTTCCAAAATCTGTTTCTGTCGTCCACTTTTCATCCTTCTCAATACGATCTACACGAATGTAATTTGTTATCTGGCTGAACTGATAATAAAACTGAGTTGCATGTTTAGGTGAATTTTCATATTTTTCGGCAAATTTTCTGCGAACAGTTGACGGAGCTGGTGTCAAAACTCCCATAACTTTTGTATCAAAGAGATCTCTCTGCGCAATCGTATCATCTTTCATGACTCCATTTGCAATAGCATATGCAATCATATCCTCTAAGATCAGGTGCAGTTTTCTCGGCTCTACATCTTCTTCTGATGCCACATAGTCATTTAATCCAAACAACTCCAACAATGAATTTGTTACATAGACCTCATCTGCAAGATCAATCAGACCGTTTTTCAATCCATAATTTACCAGTTCGTTAATCAAATGATTAATCATCACACATTTCTCCAATCCATCGTAATCCTAAATTACCTTAATGCCACCATACTTACGAATCTTCAACACATCGCAAGCTCCGCTTCCAAACACTTCTTCCATCCCAGTCTTGTAATGTTCCACAAGCTCGTTTGGAACAAACGCCTGAATTGTTCCTGCGAAACCACCTCCGTGCACTCGGCATACGCCTTTATCTTCCAATAGGATTTCACTCACCGCCAGTGCTACCGATACATTCTGATGGCTGACATCATGACATGTAAATACATTTTGAAGATACTTAAAGGATGAATCTCCCGATTTCTTTACCAATAAAAGGAACTCTGAAAAGTTGTCTTTCTTTAAAGCATCTACTTCCTTTTGTACCCGTTCATTCTCACATATAAAGTGTAAAGCACGAAGTGCCGCCCTATCTCCTGCCTCTGCACGTATCTTAGATAAATTACTAAGGATTTCTTTCTTTGATACTTCTCCTAATACTTCTTTACCGAAACATGCTGCCGCCTGTTTCATCTCCATCGGTATTGCTGCATAGTCCGGTGTAAGATCTGCGTGAGAACCCTTGGTATCTGTAATACATAAACTGTATCCATGTACATCAAGATCAAATTCAACACGCTCCACCTCTGGTTTTTGAGGATTCTCAAAATTGATATGCACCAGACTTCCAACCGAGCAAGCCATCTGATCCATCAATCCACATGGTTTTCCAAAGTACACATTCTCTGCGTACTGTCCGATCATAGCAATCTCAATCGCTGATATATTGCCTTGATTGTACATGTAGGATAAGATAGTTCCAATCAGAGTTTCAAATGCTGCCGAGGAAGATAACCCTGCTCCAATCAGCACATCGCTGGTAATATATGCCTGAAATCCACCGATTGTATGCCCATTCTCTTTTGTCTTTGCTAATACGCCACGAATCAATGCTTGGGTGCTTCCTTCTTCTTTATCTTTCTTATCTAAGTCATCCAAATGAATCGCAATCAGATTATTATAACCGTCCGATACAATACGGACTACTTGATCGTCTAATTTTTTTGCAACAGCGATAGCATCATGGTTAATAGATGCAGCCAAAACCTCCCCATGCTGATGATCCGTATGATTTCCTCCAATCTCACTTCTGCCCGGAGCACTATATATCCAAACATCATCATCGCCGAATCGTGTAATATACTGTTCAATGGCTTCTATATATCGTTTTCTTTCATATGGAAGTTTGTCTTTGTCCACATAAATATCAGTCAATACATCATCACACATTCTCCCGTTAATCATCTCTATTATTGTGTCCGCCTTCAAAATATACACCTCCTTCTTGCACAAAAAGCATTGCCATTCTCGAATGTTCAATTAGACAATGCTTTTCATTACATATAACCCCTAATACTCTGTTGCGTCTGTTACTTCATCAGACTTAATTCCCTTTTCAGCTTTTAATTTTTCATTTGCAGCTTCTACGTTCATTCTGGAAAGAACAATCATAATTAACACATCAAATATCAATGGCAACCATAAATACATAAACTGCATCATATCAAGTGCTGACTGCGGCTGTGTTGCATTTGTTCCGACATAACCACTAAGCTCTAATAACCAGCCACATACTGCAGTTCCAATTCCTCCACCAATCTTTACACCAAGTGATGTACAAGAATACATAGTTCCATCAATTCTCTTTCCCTGTGTCAGATAAGTATACTCTGAACAAGATGCAATCACTGCGTTCATATCTCCCTGCCATGGTCCCTGTCCAAGGGCTGCAAGGGCTGTAAATGCCAGCATAAGAGGAACACTTCCCATATATCCAGCTACAACAACCAACGCTCTACCAATAACGGCAATGATATATCCCCTAAGATTCAACTTGTACATACCCTTCCATTTACCAACGAATGTCGGAGTAAAGATAAGAGCTATAATAAGTGGGATATTCACAGCCCAGGCGAACTGACCAAAGAGGTTTTTATTCTTCAGCACCCATGTCATATAGTAGATACCGGCACCAATCATAGCACTGTAGAGCTGCTGTAAAATATAAGTTCCACAGATCATCATATAATACTTGTTCTTTACAAGCAGCTTAAATGCATGAACCAATCCATACTTTTCTTCATCGCCCTTAACTTCTCCCTCGTTAAGCTCCTCCTCTGGAAGTTCTTTTACGGAGAGTGCTGAGATTGAATTTACAATCAGACCGATAATTGCATAGATAATTGCTACAGTTCTCCATGCTGCCGCATCCCCACCACAATAATCAACAAATTTTACGGTTACAGATTGAATCAAAAGACTTGTAGAAAATGCAAAAATAAAACGACAAGATCCCATCTGCACACGCTCTTTGCTGTTCTTTGTAATCAAAGAAGTCAATGCGGAATATGCAATATTATTTGCTGTATAGAACACTCCATTTAACAATGTGTATGCAATAAAGAACCATGCATATTTTGCTGTATTTCCCCAGCTTGTAGGAACAGCAAAACAACATACCAGCGTAATTGCACAACCAATGTAACCATAAAGCATCCATGGCTTTGCCTTGCCCAGCTTACTGTGCGTCTTATCTATCATCGAGCCAAAGAATATGTCTGTAAATCCATCAAACAGCTTAGAAAGTGCTATCAGCGTACCCACTATACCTGCTGCGAGTCCAACAGAATCTGTCAGATAAATCATCACAAATGATGTTAAAAATGCATATACTACATTTCCTGCTATATCGCCGGATCCGTATCCGACTTTGTTATACCATTTTAAATACTTTTTTTCTTCCATAGAATCACTCCTCATCTTAATTAGGTTTAGAATTTCATGTGTCGAACAGTCTGATGCTATATTATTCTAAATGTTTTACTTTTGTTCTTTTGTATCCCAAGTATCACCATATGTCCGGACTTATATGGCAATATTTAGGGAAATGCTGTGTCAACAAGTTACATTATTATTATCCCTTCACATACGGAACCAGTGTAAACCGGAACCGGAATAATCTATCATCAAATCTGTACGCATCTAACACGTCTGGTCCGCAACTGTTAGAGCCTATTCCATTCTGTGCATAATCAAGACAGAGTACCGTACTGTCCGATTCTATAAGTTCATAATTATGTGCTTTTTTCTCCAACTCCTCCTGCGTATAGAAAGAGGCATTGAATGAAAATGCATCTTCTTCTGCTATAGCTGTGATACCATATTGGCTGTTGCCAAGCTCCACATAATCACAGTCATAGTGACTTCCGTTTTCCTGTGGACGAATATAATCTTCATGCATATCTGAAACCTTAAGACGATACAATCCATGGCTTGCTGCTCTATGCTTGTCCCGGTAGCTTTCCTGCGGTCCCATACCGAAGAACCCTGCATCTGTAAGTTTCTTATCTAAGAACATCCTCACACCAAATCTTGGAAGATCAGGGAATTCATCATTCTTTTTCACTGCGATATCAGCTCCAATTCTTCCGGCTGCATCAATCGTCCATATGAGTGTCACATCAAGAATCTTCTGCACGGTTGGTGCTACAACCGAAGCCTGACTTACAACAGTCACTCCGTGCTTTCCTTGAATCACCTCTGAATTATATGCTCTTGTATATGCTTCATTGTAGTGTGCTTTCCTCCACTCCGCCTTGATATACATATCATTATCCGTCGGCGCTCTCCAGATATTCAGTTCCATCGGATTCTTCAGATATTCTCTGCCTGCAAATATTAAACTGTCAAAAAGTGCTGTCCGTTTGTTGATTATATAGGAAAACTCTCGTCCCTTTATGTTGATCTCTGTATCATTCTCCTGCACCTGAATACGGGTATCCGGTACTTCCTTTGTAAGCCAGCTTAATGCCTGCTGATTCTTTGCACCCTTACTGCTTACATCTATCTCATCAAAGCCTAAGACATACGCCTTGGAAAGAAGCGGGATGTCCTTCTTCAGCTTATAGAACAGCTTCAGATATACCTTTCCATTCTCCGGGATTGAAAGCTTTAAGGTTGTACTTCCATCACAATGCGGTAAAATGGATACTTCGGAAAGCTTCCCCTTCCCTATTACAAGCCCATCCTGTGACAACTCATAAGTAATCTCTGCATAATCCTTCAGATCATCAAAATCCATATAGTTGTGAAGCACTAATTCTCCACTTGCTGCATCATACGATACTACTCTTGCCGGTCGGTATACATTCTTGTACTCCAAAAGTCCGGTGTGTATCCTTCTGTCCGGATATACCAGACCATCCATACAGAAGTTGCTGTCATGGATTACTTCGCCATGATCGCCACCATAGGCATATATCGTCTTGCCATTTTCGGCTACACCATGGACGATTGCATGATCGCACCACTCCCACACGAAACCACCGCACATCTTATCCTCTGCCTGTATCATCTGGAAATAATCTTCAAAATCTCCAGGACCATTTCCCATACTGTGGCAGTATTCCACCAGAAGGAATGGTTTGCTACCATCCTTTTCCAGGTATTCCTCTATCTCAGTAAGCGCCGGATACATACGGCTGTATAAGTCCAGATTCTCGTAATCATAGGTTACATCGTAATTACGGTATCTGGCACTCTCATACTGCGTGATCCGCTCCGGATCAAATTCCTTTGTCCATGCCAGTGCCTTCTCAAAATTGCAGCCATAAGCACTTTCATTTCCCATAGACCACATCACGATACAGAACCGGTTCTTGTCACGCTCCACCATCAGCTTCACACGGTCAACAATCGCAGCTTCCCATGCCGGATCATCTGCTATCTTCTCATTCCAACGCTTAAAGCGGTTGTAATCCGTATCCTCTTTTCGATACAGCATAAATGGTCCGTGTGCTTCAATATCTGCCTCGTCGATCACCATAAATCCATAGCGGTCGCACATTTCATAAAAAAATGGTGCATTTGGATAATGGCTGGAACGGATTGCATTGAAGTTATGCTGCTTCATCAAGGTAAGATCTATCTTGATTTGCTCCATGCTGATTGTAAAGCCAGTAACTGGATCGGAATCATGGCGGTTCACACCACGAAACTTGATCTTCTGTCCGTTTAAGTAGATTACCTGATCTTTGATTTCTATCTTGCGGAGTGCTATATGATCTACAATCACCTCCTGCTCTGTCTCAAAAATAATAGTGTAAAGATAAGGATTCTCTGTATTCCAGAGCTTATAGTCAACAATCTCAAAAGTAGCTTTACCGTTTTTGTCAATCACTCCCTCGGAAACAACTGCGCCATTCTTATCCTCGATCTTTACCCGAACCTCTACCGGTTCATGAAAGCTTACTGTAAGATCTATCTTTGCAATGTCTGCATCCAATTCTGTTGTAATATGATAATCTCGAATTGCCTTTTCCGGACGCTTTAAAAGATAAACATCACGAAAAATTCCACTCATACGGAACTTGTCCTGATCCTCAAGGTACGAACCGTCGCACCACTTCATCACAAGCACAGAAATCCGGTTCTCTCCTTCCCGCAATACGTCTGTCACATCAAACTCACTGGTCATGTGGCTCACCTGACTGTAACCTACATAGGTGCCGTTTAACCATACATAAAAGCAGCTATCCACACCTTCAAAGTTAAGATATGCCTTTGGTGCTGCATCATCCCTTGCATAGTCAAAGGTATGCACATAAGCTCCACATGGAATATCCTGTGGCACATATGGCGGATCAAACGGAAATGGATAACGGATATTTGTGTATTGATGTGTATCATAACCTGCCATCTGCCATACACTCGGAACTGCAATCTCGTCAAAGCTCTCAACCGAATAACCATCCTCATAAAAGGCATCCTTCATATCATAAATACTGTCAAAATACTGAAACTTCCATGTACCATTCAAAAGCTGCATTCTGTCTGACAGCTCTCTGTGCTCTACCAAGTCATCCATCCGCTTTGAAGCCGGCATGTAATAGGCTCTTGCCAGCATCGTATTGTCATGTAATACGCTTAAATCCTCATAGTAACGTGGCACGATCATAAATACCCCTCCTTCATTCATACAGTTTATACACTTTTTTGTTGCTTGTAACCCTGCTAACAATTTTCTCCTTACTGTCTGCTTTTTTCCTTCTCGCTTTTGTTAAATTTATGTTACCTTAATCCAGTTCTTATGTCTATAAACTAGAATAGACAAAATATGCACAAAATGATACAATAATCCCATCAATCAGAAAAGGAGTGCTGCCCTATGTACATGAACACCGGTTATTTGAACCATTCACATATGGATTTTAAGGATAAAAGCCGACCACTGATTGTCGGTAGCTGCGGAATCTATCGTTTGTCCGAGCACCCAAAGATACCAACCTATCGCCCAAGAGGACGTGTTGATTTTCAGATTATATATATTGCAGCCGGATGCGGACATTTTCATTTTGATACTGTTGATAACGAAACAATTGTTCCCGCTGGTAACATTGTCATATTCCGCCCAAAAGAGCTTCAGAAATATGAATACTATGGGGAAGATAAGACAGAAGTCTACTGGATTCATTTTACTGGAAGTGATGTAAAAAACATCTTAAGAAAATATGGTTTCCCAGATAACGAGAGAATATTCCCAGTTGGTACATCCATGGAATATGAGCGTGTATTTAAGAGAATTATTATAGAATTACAACGTTGTCAGGATAACTACGAAGAAATGCTCACATTATTGCTCCGTCATCTTCTGATCATATTCCAACGTGAGCTTACCAGAGAGCATGTTTTAAAAAATGAATATCTCAACCACGAGATGGATACCGCCGTGACATATTTTAACGAAAATTATAACCGTGATATCAATATAGAAGAGTATGCTACATCCAAGGGGATGAGCGTCAGTTGGTTCATAAGAAACTTCAAGAAGTTCACAGGTTCTACTCCTATGCAGTTTATTGTTGCGCTCCGTGTCAACAACGCACAGGTTCTACTAGAAGCAACAAATTATTCTATTAATGAAATATCAAAAATTGTGGGATATGATAACCAGCTATATTTCAGCCGATTATTTCATAAGTTGAAGGGGGACTCTCCTAGAGATTATCGAAAAACCAGAAAGTCGGAAATATAAAACTCGTGTAGTGTCCACATAGTAGTCATAGTACACGCAAGAGAAGTAATTACAGTATTATGACTGTTTTTTACAGGTGTAAGAATAGAGAATTGTTTCAGAATTGTTAATTTTCTTCTTTTCGCTCTTTCCACACTGCGAATTTGGACATTACAACAGCGCGTAGCACAGCAGACGTCCAAAAAGGAGCGTACCAACCCATCTATAAAACATTTCGGGCTGACACGCTCCATATATACTTCATATATGCTCCATATAAGCTTATGAAATTATTCCATCCGAACCAAAAGGCACACACATTCAACGTGCACCGTATGCGAAAACTGGTCCACAGGCTGTACCTTAACAGTCTTGTAACCCTTAGCCGCAAGGAGTCCTAAGTCACGGGCGAGTGTTGCCGAATCGCAGCTTACATACACGATACGCTCAGGCGACATCTTGACAATCGTGTCAAGAAGCGACTCATCGCAGCCCTTTCTTGGCGGGTCAACGACTACGACATCAGGAGTAATGCTCTTTCTTGCTTCCTCACGCTGAGCCTCTGTTGCAGATGTGTCTGTTGCCAGCCGCGCCATTTCTTCATAAAAATGTGGTACGACCTCCTCAGCCTTTCCGACAAAGAATTCAGCATTATCAATGCCGTTAATTGCCGCATTGTTCTTAGCATCTTCTATGGCTTGCGGAACAATCTCAACACCATATACCTTTCTTGCATTCTTGGCAAGGAATAACGATATTGTTCCTATTCCACAATACAAGTCCCATACAGTCTCATTGCCTGTAAGTCCTGCGTATTCAAGGGCTTTTCCGTACAACTTCTCAGTCTGTCTTGGATTAACCTGAAAGAACGAAAGCGGTGATATCTGATACTTAATGTCACCGATATAATCTTCAATATAACTTTTTCCCCACAGAGTCTCGCACTGTCTGCCAAGAATGACATTAGTGTTCTCCGTGTTGTAATTAAGCATAATTGATTTGATGCATTTGTCTGTACTTATATCTGAATCAAGCGACACTTCTGTAAGGCGCCCTACAAGCGATTCCTTTAACTTATCAGACATCTTGGTGCCGTTAATAACAAGACAGACCATTATCTCGTCTGTGTGAAAGCCTGTTCTTATAAGGACATGACGCACAAGCCCTTTTCTGGTCTGTTCATCATATGGTGCAACACCGTTGAGCTCCATCCAGCTCTTTATCACAGCAAGAATATATTGGTTCTCGACAGCACCAATCTTGCAGTCTGTACATGAGATAATAGAATGAGTTCTTCCTGCATAGAAGCCCATCACAACGCTTCCATCTTTGGCAGTTCCAACCGGATACTGTGCTTTATTTCTGTATCTGAAAGGCTCTTCCATTCCGATAGCCGGGAAAAACTCATAGCCTTCTATCTTACCGATTCGCTTGAGATTATCGTCAACCAGCTTTTCCTTAAATCTTAGCTGTGCCTGATAACTCATCTGCTGAATCTGACAGCCACCGCACTGTCTCGCAACAAGACAGGCAGGAGTCACTCTGTCAGATGAAGCCTCGATAATCTTTTCAAGCCTTGCATAGCCGTAATTCTTCTTGGCTTTAATAATCTTTGCCTCAATCTTATCTCCGATTATCGCATCCTTAACAAAGAGAGTATATCCGTCAACCTTGCCGATACCCTCTCCTCCGGTTCCTATATCTTCTATTACAAATGTTACTTTATCATCTTTCTTAAAACTCATTAGTTGTCCTTCTTATATTAGAATCAAGCCATCTGTTATAACCAAGCCAGTCGTTGGTATCCTTGGCTTCAAGCGCTTCTCTTAGTGTCTCAAGCTTTGCATCCATATTATCAGCCATAGATAATGCGACAGCCTCTGCTATTGATGGCTTCTTAGGTGAGCCGTACTCAAGCTCTCCGTGATGTGAAAGTATGCAGTGTCCAATCTGCATTGCAAGCATATCAGGGAATCCGTCTATCTGCTTAACCTTCTCCATAACCATCTCATATCCAATAACGATATGTCCTAAGAAATTACCCTCGTCAGTGTAATCATTCTTAGGAAATTCAGATAATTCCTTAACCTTGCCGACATCATGCAGCATTGCACATGTTATAAGCAGATCCCTGTTAAGAAAATCATAGTTGCTGCTCATCTTGTCACATAATCTTGTAACACTTAAGCTGTGCTCTAACAATCCGCCAGCGAAACCATGATGTACTGTCTTGGCTGCTGATACACATTTGAACTTCTTTGCAAATGCTTCATCTTTAAAGAAAGAATATAACAGCTGCTTCATATATGTACTCTTAACACTGTCTACATACTTCATCAGTTCTGCAAACATATTATCAATATTATATCTTGAAGATGGTACATAATCTGCTGCAACATATTCATTCTCTGATGCAATTCTTGCTCTCTCTATCTTAAACTGTAATGCTCCGTTATAGCTTGTTACCTGTCCTGTTACCGCAACATAATCATTAACATCAAATTCAGCAATTCCGCCTGAATTAAGGTCCCATATCTTAGAGTCAATCTGTCCTGTCTTATCAGCAAGCATTACATTGGCATATTCCTTGCCTGTCTTAGTAAGTGCTATTGATTTTGATTTGCACAGATATACCTCTGAAATTCTCTCACCATCTTTAAGAGTCTCTATATAACGCATAAATCCTTCTGCCTCCGTTAATTAAGTTGTTTTAGCTGTACACTTACTGAAAATGCTACATCTGAATAGCCATCTTTTCCCTGCCTCATAGCTGTCACATACATAGCTTCTCCATCAGCGCACTGATATAGTTTCTCACTAAACTGCTGAATTGTCAAAATACTTTGTCCATTAATTGCACTAATTACATCTCCTGCCTGCAATCCTGCATAATAAGCCGGTGAATCAATATCCACATTAGATATGTATACACCACTCGGAAGTCCGTATTTGGCTGCAAGCTCCTCTGTTACATTCTGTCCTGTAATACCACAGTACATGATTCCATGCTCATTAATCATAGTCTCAATCTGTGCCTTAAGGTCAGATATTCCAATGAATTTCGTACTTGTATCTGTTGAAGCCTTAGATACACCAACTACATTTCCTTCAGAATTAAACAATATTGCAAAACCGCCCGCCGTAATGCTTACACTTGTCTCAAAAACCTCATAACCGCTGTCTTTACTATACTCAACCTTAGAACCTGCAATTGTTCCGTATGACACACCTTTCGAAGTCTCATAAAGCTTTCCTGATGCAATAACAAGATCCCCCTGCTTTAACATATAAGAATTATCAAGCTGTGCAACTGCGATACTGTTACGTTGTTCAGCTGTAAGCTTAGATGCATTAATACTCACAATCCCTATTCCTGAAGCCGTGTTTCTGCATACAAATGCAGCTTCTGTCTGGACTTCATCAGAAAGCCTTACTATATAATTCATTCCAGGTTCTAAAAGGCTTGAGCTTGTAAGCACAAGATATGTTGAATTAACATTGGCAACCACAAGTCCTGCCACCTCTGTCTGACTGCTTTCAATTGTCGGAACATCAGAAAATGGCTGTTCAATGTCAACAGAAACCACACATTTATTAACATCCTCAACTTTTGCGCGAAGAGCTGCCATAGCAGCCTCATAATTATCTTTCAGGTCCTTCTCTGTCAATATATCTGAATATTCTGCCGTCTGGTTCTCTGCAAGTATGTAATTATCCTTCTGGATATATATGACATTCTTGTCCTTATTCTTTTCTTCAATCCTTTTCTGCAATACCGGATATAAAAATACCATAAACAAAGTTGCCGCTATTACGACAGAAACAGCAAAAAGCAACAGCTTGCCTATTCTTATAAGCCACTTGTATTTCTTAGCCGGATGAAGAACTACCTGTTCTGTATACAGGTCATACTTTTCCTTATCATCTTCATTAGTTCCCATTTCGGACTCCTTATGTAATTTTCGTCTCTTATGAATACAATTATATCATAGTTTATATTACGATTATGAACAATTTATGACTTACATGTAAATATTTATAAGCAAAATATAGTTTTTTTACCTTAAATGCTGTAAACTTATAAAGTATGAAAAGATTGTTTTTAGTTTTTGGAGGTCTTTCGTGAATAAGAAATCTTTATCCACTTTGGAATTTTATAAAATTACCGACCAGCTTGTTTCCTATGCATGCTGTGACGGAGCTAAGAAAATACTTCGTAACTTAAAGCCTATGACTGATATAACAGACATCAACTTACGTCTCAATGAGACT
This sequence comes from [Eubacterium] eligens ATCC 27750, assembly GCF_000146185.1. Classification (NCBI taxonomy): domain Bacteria; kingdom Bacillati; phylum Bacillota; class Clostridia; order Lachnospirales; family Lachnospiraceae; genus Lachnospira; species Lachnospira eligens. Next base: position 1,915,921 of record NC_012778.1, read on the forward strand.
AATGATGCACTTTCAAGAATTTTTCAGAAAGGTACTGTTGATTTCAGCCAGACTAAGGATATACGTGCTTCTGTTGCGAGACTTAAGGTTGGAAGCTCCCTTAATATATCAGAACTTCTTAATATAAGTGCCATCCTTTCATGTGCAAAGCATGTTAAGGATTACTATGAGCATCGTGAAGATTCTATATCAGGAATGCTTGAAAACCTTGCAACTGTTGATGCTCTCAATTCCCAGATTAAGAAATGTATTATCTCTGAAGATGAGATAAGTGATGACGCAAGTTCCAACTTAAGAAGTATCAGAAGAAGCAAATCAATAGCCAATGACAGAATACATTCTGAACTTAACAAATTGCTTAATTCTCCTACTTACAGGACTTATCTTCAGGATTATGTTATTACCACAAGACAGGGACGCTACTGTCTGCCTGTCAAAGCTGAATATAAGTCAGCATTTCCTGGTATGATACATGACCAGTCATCTACTGGTTCTACTCTCTTTATTGAGCCTGCAGCAGTTGTAAAGCTCAATAATGATATCCGTGAGTTAGAGCTTAAGGAAGCAGCAGAGATTGAAGTTATTCTTGCTGACTTAAGTGCAAAAGCCGGTGAACACACAGAGGAGCTTCTGTGTGATTATGAAATACTTGTCGAACTTGACTGTATATTTGCAAAGGCACAGCTTGCCAGACATATGCATGCAAGCCGTCCAGTCATGAATACATCAGGAATTATCAATATCAAAAAAGGACGTCACCCTCTTATTGAGTCACATACTGTTGTTCCTATTGACATCTATCTTGGAACAGATTTTAAGCTTCTTATCATCACCGGTCCTAACACAGGTGGTAAGACTGTTTCATTAAAGACTGTAGGACTCCTCACACTTATGGCACAGTCAGGTTTATTCATTCCGGCTCTTGACCATTCAGACATTGCCGTATTTAAGAATATATACGCTGATATTGGTGATGAGCAGAGTATTGAACAGAGTTTAAGTACATTTTCATCACACATGACCAACACTGTTAAGATTCTTAAAGAAGCTGATGAAAACTGCCTTGTACTTTTTGATGAGATTGGTGCCGGAACTGACCCTACAGAAGGTGCTGCCCTTGCTATCGCAATCCTTAATGACCTTAAGATGCGCGGTGTTACAACCATGGCAACAACTCACTACAGTGAAATCAAGCTTTATGCGCTTTCTACTGAAGGTGTTGAAAATGCAAGCTGTGAGTTCGATGTTGAATCGCTCCGTCCTACTTACAGACTGCTTATAGGCATTCCGGGAAAAAGTAACGCATTTGCAATCTCTAAGAAACTCGGACTTCCTGATTATATTCTCTCTGACGCATCAGAAAGACTTAACGCGGAAGATGTACATTTTGAAGATATCGTATCTGACCTTGAGCATGCAAGAATTTCTCTTGAGAAGGAGCAGGCTGAGGTTGAAAGTTATAAGGCTGAGATTGCCTCTCTTAAAGAAAAGCTTCAGGCTAAGAATGAAAGGCTTGATGAAAGAACTGACAACATTATCCGTAAGGCCAATGAACAGGCTGCTGCCATCTTAAAAGATGCCAAGGATTTCGCAGATGAAACTATCAAAGCCATGAACAAGCACGGAATGACAGTTGCTGAGCTTGAAAAGCACCGTACTGCTGTCCGTGAGAAGATGAATAAGAATCAGGCAAAGTTAAAGGTAGAGCCTGCCAAGGTTAAAGCACACAAGGCACATGATATATCTGAATTCAAGACAGGCATGCATGTAAAAGTTCTTACTATGAATGTTTCCGGTACTGTTTCTGCAATTCATCCAGCCAAGAAGCAGGTTACTGTTCAAGTAGGTGCATTAAGCACTAAGATTGATATCAAGAATCTTGAAATTCTTTCAGACTATAAAGAGCCAAAGGAAGCTCCATCTAAGGCTGCTGGCGGTTCCGGTAAGATTAAGATGAGCAAATCAGCAGGAATATCAACTGAGATTAATCTTCTCGGCTGTACAGTTGACGAGGCTGTTGCCCGCCTTGATAAATATCTTGATGACGCTTACATTGCCAGGATTCCACAGGTCCGTATCGTTCACGGTAAAGGAACCGGCGCATTAAGAAACGGTGTAACCGCTTATCTTCGCGGTGTTCCATATATAAAGAGCTTCCGCCTCGGCGAAATCGGCGAGGGTGATGCTGGTGTAACTATTGTTGATTTCAAATAATTATTATTGGGGGATATTATTATGGCATCTAAACAGCGAATACTTATTGTAGATGATGATGAAAATATTGCAGAACTTATATCTTTGTATCTTACAAAAGAATGTTACGAAACAAAGATTGTGTATGATGGAGAAAGTGCTCTGTCTGAGCTTTCTGTATTCAAGCCCAATCTCATTCTTTTAGACCTCATGCTTCCCGGTATTGACGGCTATCAGGTGTGCCGTGAGATAAGAAAGAATAACAATGTTCCTATAATTATGCTCTCCGCCAAGGGCGAAACATTTGACAAGGTACTAGGACTTGAGCTTGGTGCAGATGACTATATTATCAAACCTTTTGAAACTAAAGAGATGGTTGCCCGTGTAAAGGCTGTGCTTAGAAGATACCATATGCCTCAGAGTATCGGTGTTGATTCTTCTAATGCCAAATGTGTCAATTACCCCGACCTCTCTATCAACCTCGATAATTATTCGGTTAATTATATGGGCAAAAATGTCGAGATGCCACCTAAGGAACTTGAGCTCTTATATTTCTTAGCATCTGCTCCTAATCAGGTGTTTACAAGAGAACAGCTTCTTGACAATATATGGGGATATGAATATATCGGAGATACAAGAACCGTTGATGTACACATTAAGAGAATCCGTGAGAAAATCAAGGATCATGTCCACTGGAATATTGAAACAGTATGGGGAATTGGTTACAAGTTCGTAACTAAATAAAAAGGGCAGGACAAGGAGGCTTAATATTGAAGGGCTTAAGTACACTGGGGAAGCACATTTTTTTATATATAGCTATATCCATTATAGGATTTATTATTGTATCTACTGTATGTTATAAAATTGATTACAAACGCATATACAACTATTATTCAGACAGATTATATCTTCAGGCCAATGAAATAGCCAATGAATATGCTCTTGATTATTTCAGTGAAACAAGGCTCCGCTCCATAGAACTTGAACTTCATTCCGTATCCGTGCTTAATGACACGCGTATTATTTTTATAACTCCGTCAGGTGATGTCATTCTTGATACTAACGACAGCACTAAAGATAAAAGCAATAATGATGAAAAGATATTATATTCTATTGAAGATTTTGACTATGGAGACCTTCACGGAAAACACGATATACTCTGGAATTTTTATAATTTGTTAAATGAACCGACACTGAGTGTTTTTGCTCCAATATCTAACTCCTTTGAAATAAAAGGTTATGTTGTAATTAATATTCCTGATTCTGTAATCACAGACAGGGTTTATGATACATTTAACACTAACTACCTTACACTTATTATTACCCTTTTCCTTTCAGCTTCTTTCCTCGGATTGTATTTCATTCAGGTTCATAAGCCAATCAAGGAAATCACAAAGGCAACAACTGAATATGGTAAAGGTAATCTTTCTTATCATATCAAGCCAATGCTTAATGACGAAATAGGACGACTTGGAATGTCACTTGACTATATGGCTTCCCAGCTTAATGAATCTGATAAGTTTCAGCAAAAATTCTTATCAAACATTTCTCATGATTTCAGGTCACCTCTAACATCAATTAAAGGCTACTTAGAGGCAATACAGGACGGAACTATTCCTCCTGAAATGCTTGATAAATATATTGGTATCATGCTTTTTGAGACAGAACGTCTTACTAAGCTGACCAGCAACATACTTACACTTAACGAACTGGATCCTAAATCTGTATGCCTTGATATAAGTGTATTTGACCTTAATTCTATAATCCGTCATACTGTTGAAACATTTGAAGGAACATGCAAGAAAAAAGGCATTAAATTCAATATAACATATGCCAACAGCATACAAAATGTCAAGGCTGATAAAGGCAGAATACAACAGGTAATTTACAATCTTATTGACAATGCAATTAAGTTCAGCAAGGACGGCTCATATATTTATATTACCGTAAAAGAAAAGGGCGAGAAAGCTCAGATATCCATAAAGGATACCGGCTGTGGAATTTCCAAAGAAGACATTGATAAAATCTGGGACAGATTCTATAAGTCAGATTCTTCAAGGGGACGTGATAAGAAAGGTTCCGGTCTTGGTCTTTCAATAACTAAGGAAGTTATTCAGGCACATGGTGAAAACATTGATGTTGTAAGTACTTTAGGTGTCGGAACAGAATTCATATTCACACTTGAACTTGCAAAATAAAAAACACACGGACATGCATAACTTGTATGTCCGTGTGTTTTATTATTCCTTCCAGTTAAGTCTGTGAAGATGTCCCTCACAATTCATGTGTGAAAAATCATGCTGTCGGAGTGCTTCGTAAAGAACGATTGCCACTGAATTAGAAAGATTAAGTGATCTTATATCTCCTATCATCGGAATTCTGATACATGTATCCTCATTATCAACAAGTATCTCCTCCGGTATCCCCGCACTTTCCTTTCCAAACATTATATAACAGTCTTCTTCATAATTAACTTCTGTATATGTCTTATGTGCCTTGGTTGTAGCCATATATACCTTAGCACCCGGATTCTTAGCAAGAAAGTCATTATAATCATCATACTCAGTAACATCAAGCTTATCCCAGTAATCAAGTCCTGCCCTCTTTAACATCTTATCATTAATCTTAAATCCTAATGGTCCTATAAGATGCAGCCTCGCACCTGTTGCCACACATGTTCTTCCTATATTGCCAGTATTAGCCGGCATCTCTGGTTCATGTAAAACTATATTCAACATATCCTCTGTCCTTATCAGTCACCTTTTACTGCAATATCTAATTCTAATATAAGATCATCGTTACATGTCATCGGTATACATACATTTCTGGCATATGACTGCGATATCTTCATCGCACCACGGCATACCGTAGGCGGTGTAATATCAATTCCAATTCCTTTTGTAGAAAGAATCGTTGCTGCATTACCCATTATCATATTACCAAGCTCACTTATTGCGCTCATAGCCATATCATCCAGCTCTGGCACTGGCATTCCCATCATCATTCCTGAAGCAACCTGACATGCTTTAGACGTAGTAAATGATATCATAACCTGACCACGCATCTCGCCTGTAACACCAATCATTATAATAACCGAATCACTCTGGAACTCAGTAGTCTTTACATATGGTCTGCCTATCTTCATTTCCATCTGGCAGGCATCACGCATAATTGTACTTGCTGCCATCAGAAAAGGATTGATATGGTCAACATTAATCTCTGCCATATTTCTTATTCTCCTTACTTAAGTGTATTGATAAACTTCTCTATTCTCTCAAGTCCTTCTTTAAGATTGTCAATAGAATATGCATATGATATTCGTAAAAACCCTTCTCCACAGTCTCCAAATGCTGTTCCTGGCACTACAGCCAGCTTCTGTTCCCTAAGCAACCTGTTAGCAAACTCTTCCGATGTGAGTCCAAATTTCTTGATTGATGGAAATACATAAAATGCTCCAAATGGCTCAAAACAATCAATCCCCATTTCTTTAAAAGCATGCATAAGATATCTTCGCCTCTGATCATAAGCAGTAACCATCTTCTCAACTTCCATATCACAATTCTTAAGTGCCTCCACTGCTGCAAACTGGCTGTTAGTCGGTGCGCACATAATTGCATATTGATGAAGCTTAGTCATCTGGCTTATTATTTCCTTAGGGCCACATGCATAGCCCAGTCTCCAGCCTGTCATTGCAAATGCCTTAGAAAAACCATTAATTACTATTGTTCTCTCTTTCATCCCTGAAAGACTTCCTATTGAACAATGCTCTCCGTTATATGTAAGAGCTGAATATATCTCATCCGATATAACAAATATGTCCTTCTCAATTATGACAGGTACAAGCTCTTCCAATTCCTCCCTTGTCATAACAGCACCTGTAGGATTATTAGGAAATGGCATAACAAGTACTTTAGTTTTATCTGTTATACTGGCAAGCAGCTCTTCCTTAGTAAGCTTAAACTCGTTTTCTTCCTTTAATTCAATAATTACAGGCTTTGCATCAGCCATAACTGCACATGGAAGATATGATACATAGCTAGGCTGTGGAATAAGCACCTCATCACCCGGATCGCACATACATCTTAATGCAACATCAATTGCCTCACTTCCACCTACTGTTACAAGAACTTCTTTGATAGGATCATAATGTAAATCCATCTTTCTCGCAAGATAATTACATATCTCTTCTCTTAATTCCTTTAGACCTGCATTAGATGTGTAAAATGTTCTTCCTTTTTCAAGGGCATATATACCTTCTTCTCTTACATTCCAGGGAGTATCAAAATCAGGTTCACCTACTCCTAAAGAAATAGCATCCGGCATCTCGCTTACAACATCAAAGAACTTTCTTATTCCTGATGGCTGTATACCTGTTATTTTCTGTGATAATGGGTTTCTCATGGTGTAATCAGCATCCTTTCGTCTTTAGCCTCGTCCTCTATTATTGTTCCGTAGTCCTTATATTTCTTAAGTACAAAATGTGTTGATGTACTAAGGACTGAATCTAATGGTGCGAGTTTCGCCGCGACGAACTGAGCCACTGACTTCATTGATTTACCTTCTATAATAACAGTAAAATCAAAGCCTCCTGACATGAGATAAACTGATGTTACCTCATCGTATTTGTAAAGGCGCTCTGCAATACTGTCAAAACCTAATCCTCTCTGTGGAGTAACCTTAACCTCAATAAGTGCTGTCACTTTCTCTTCACCAGTCTTATCCCAGTTAATGACCGCATTATATCCGCAGATAATATGTTCCTTCTCCATATCCGCTATTTCATTAGCGACCTCTGCTTCAGAATAACCAAGCATAATAGCCATCTCCTTAAGGTCTATCCTTCCATTCTTCTCAAGAACATCAAGAATCTTCTCTCTCATAACGCAATCCTCCTGCTAATTATATAAATCTGTATATCTCATCCTGCTCAGGAAGACCTAAATATCTGTCTTCCTCAGTATTGTGAATAATCCTGTTATTGCCATCCGTTATCTTACCAATAACAGCAGCTTCAATGCCATTCTGGTGTAACATATTAATAATATCACATCCATTTTTACATGTCATTAATAAACATCCCATTGAGTCCAATATATATGGATTAACATTAAATAATTCACAGATTTCAATAATTTCCTGTTTCACTGGAATCTGCCTTAAATCAACTTCAATCCCCACACCTGAATACTCTGCCATATCCCAGAGTGCTGCAAATATCCCCCCCTCGGAAACATCATGCATTGCTCCGTATGCACTTTCCTGCATAAATATTTCAGCCTCTTTTGCTACCAGTAACTCTGTTTCATCCCCAAGAGCTTTATTAATTATGTCCTCACTATATACTTTTAGTATCTCATCTCTCTTGCAGTCTATCACTGTCCTTATGCCGCTCATACCTATATGTTTTGTAACAACAATATCCTGTCCTGCTACAGCCTTATTCTGTACTCTTTCCTGGTGTCCAATCGCCATAACGGATACTACCGGGGAATTCACCTTATCACTTACTGTAGTATGCCCTCCTGCAATACCTACTCCTGCGATACAGCATTGTCTGTCAAGTTCCTTTATAATTTCTTTAAGGCGGATTTCTCTTGATTTCTCATCAATAATAACCGTATCCATAATGCAGTCTGCAACGCCACATGCTGCACTTATATTGTTCACAGCGCGGTATACAGCCAGCTCACCCGTTGACACAGCTGCAAGAACAGGTTTCCCCTGCATATTTATATGCGCTGCATCCTGTCCATATGCAGGTTTAACCGTATTCCCTCTTTTTCCAAGCAGCTTAAAAACCGATCTTCCTAAGATTGTATCTGATATTTTACCTCTTTTCATAACATTTGTCTCTCCAAAAATGTTGCATTAAATCAATATTAATTCTATACTCTTATATAGATTCTTTCTTGAATCACATAACTAAGGGATAAGATATGCTACCATTGGAACAACCATTGCAACAATAAGTATCAATATTAATATTGCAGTGAACCAGCTCTTAGTTTTCTTATTATTAAAGTTAATCATAATTACCTCCACACAATATAACAGCGGGGTTACACGAAAAGGAATAACATTCATGCATTTCATACTGCCATATTTTATTATAATTCTGATTGTCTTACAATTCGCAATTAAAAAAAGCACCCGAAACCATAAAACAAGAAATGAAGAATTTCTTGACCGTGAGACAAAAGCGAATCAGGTACGCCGTAAAGACATCAGCAGACTTAATTATATATCAATTCCCGATAATCTGCCACTAATTAATTCAGGTAATGATACATTTGACAGATTAATGGCTGAAGACTCCCGTATGAAGCGTTCTTATGATACAATTCAGTCTCTACGGGACAAGAAAATACTCAACCTTACCGGAATAAGCAATACAGAGTTAAAGTTATCTTATGGAGCTGCCAATTTAAAAGACCTTACAGAATATGACGATAACTTTACGTCACTTGTAAAAGCAATCGCTTTTATAGGTCATAATCTTCTTGATTATAAAGATATCGAAGATGCTGCTGCATATCTTGAATATGGCATATCCATTAAAAGTGATATATCATCTAACTATATAGACCTTGCCATCATATATGCATCATACGGCAGAAAAGAACTGATTAGCGCTTTAAAAGAACAGGCATCACAATTAAAAAGCCTTTCCCGGGATTCAATAATCAGCCAGCTTGATGACATACTAAAAAAATAGCACAGCGTGGAATCATTTTCCATACTGTGCTATTATTGTATCTATCTGTCTTGAAGCCATGCTTTTAGTCATTTCTTCCATAGGAATCTCAAGCTTTATATTGTGCTTTTCTACAAGTGCTGCGAGATATCTTTTCTGTGGCAGTGTTATTGGTGAATCCTTCTTCACTGTATACACAAGTTTTGTTGTATTACTAAAGCCTTCATCGTCCGGCTTTATTTCTTCTAACTTTGCATATAACAGGCTTGCACTGACTGCATCATCGTATGCTCTGTGTGACCTGCCTGGATCTATATTAAAATACTGGCACAAAAAGGAAAGACTCTTGTGTTCCACTTCCGGCAAAATCCTTCTGGCTAACTTCAATGTATCAATCCCATCATCATTGATAGTAAGACCATTATTGACTGCCGCCTTTTTAAGAAAACTAAAATCAAATATAACATTATGACCTAATACAGGCCAGTCACCTATGAACTCTGTTATTTCACCTATAATATCCTCTATTCGTGGTTTACCTGTAAGTTCCTCATTATGTATGCCTGTAAGCTCTGTTATGCGCTCACTTACACTTATTCCCGGATACACAAGCGTAGAATACTTCTGTGTTATCTGACCATCTTCCACTCTTGCCATTCCAACTTCAATAATTCTGTCAACAGCCGGATTAAGACCTGTAGTCTCAATATCCAGTGCAACATATCTGTTAATCATGTTTTCTCTCTTTCAGGAATATTCTTCCTATGTAATCACCTATAATAGCAAGGAAATTCATGTCGCTCTCTGCCCATTTCTTATCAAGCTTATATCTTCCATAAGAAATAATATTGTTATTCTTCTTAATATCTCCACCTATAATGTACTGGACAGCCTGAACAATTCCGTATTCAGAATACACTTTATATACTGCTGGAGCCTTTGTTTCAAAAAAGTTGATGTTATCTATTACAAATATGCCATCTTCCCTAAAGTTGGGAATATAATTATCTTCCTTGAAAAAGCTTCCGTCATCATCTGTCATACGCTGGTCACCATACAGAATATGCTTTGTCAGCTCAGTTCTGTCATATATTGCAATAGTATTAATATTAAATGCTACTGCCACAATATCTATCAGTTCCTTTCTTCTTGCGTCATCAGCTTCCTTGTATTCCCTGATAATGGTATTAACAACCTCCATCTTATGGTACTTGTAAAACACTTTATCATTAAGGTCAACAATCCTTCCCATTCCATATACATATTCCCTATGTATATCCTCATGGTAAATGATATATCTGTCTTTTCCCTTTTCTTTAGCAAGGTAAAGAACCTTATCAGCTATCTTAAATAATTCATCATAACTCTTGGCATCATTAGGATAAGTTGCTGAACCAATTGAACATGTAATCTTAATATTACGCGGATCATCATGATACAGCCATTTTGTATTATTGCGGATTGTTCTTAAAACATTCCTTATACCCTCGTTATCATTAAGTCCTTCCATAATGATAAACATCTCATCTCCGCCAATTCTTCCACACAATCCTCTGCTTCCAACTGCATCTCTTAAGATATCTGCAACCTTACAAAGAACTTCGTCACCAAACATATGTCCATATGTATCATTAATAGTCTTAAAATCATCAACATCAATAATAGCAATTGTTACAGTATGTCCCGGCTGTGAATCTATCAGCTTTCTTACATAATCAGTAATAGCGCGCTTATTAAGCAAATCTGTACCAGGATCTTTCATATCAGATATTATATTGAGTTCTTCAACTACATGATTATCTGAACTCTCAAGTATTATAATAGTACCTATAACGATACTGTTTCCATATTCATCAACAATCGTATTACCTCTCACAAGACATTTATCCAGTCTTCCAAGCTTATTAAGAGTATTAATAGTAATCTCCCGCTTGAATAACTTCTCACCATTAGCAAGTGCCTTGCAAAATCCATCAAGTTCTTTTACCTCATTCAGCCCAAGTGCATCAGTCTTTATCTTATCTTCTTCCCATGCATTTAATGTTCCACGGTAAAAAGACAAAGTCTGGTGTCCATCTGATGTCATAAATATATTAAAGTCATCATTAAGAATATCATAAGAAAACAGGACATTCTCACACATGCCAAGATAGCTAGAATATCTCTTAATCTGCGAATTAAGGTTATCTATCTGAGTAGTAATTAATGCGGCATCAATAATATTAATTTCATACATATGACCTCTTGTCTCAGATACACCGCCATCTGTAATTCTTGTAAGCATCCAGTGATATTCGCCTGTCTGATATAACATTCTTACAACAATATACTTACCGGATTCAGCGTAATCCTTTAATGCTTCTGTGAATCTGCTGACATCGACAGGGTGTATATATCTTGTATATATAAAAAGTGCTTTATTGCCTGAAATTGCTTCAAAATTTTCATCTGCTGTTACAATTGACATTGTCTCATCAATAAGAATGTCTGAATTAACAGTCTCAGCTTTAAAAAAATCCACCATAGCTTAAACCCCTATTTTATAATTAATTGTGCCTCTCCCTATATCATCTGAATTCATCAGAATGTTTCTTAACATATTCTTCATACAAATCCGGTCTGTACTTTTTCGTTCTTTCAATCGACTTCTCATGTCTCCATTTTTCAATATTAGCATGATGTCCTGACAAAAGTACTTCGGGAACCAATTGTCCATTATAGTCTGCTGGTCTTGTGTATTGCGGATACTCAAGCAGCCCATCGGAAAAGCTCTCCGTTTCAGCTGATTCCTCATTATTAAGAACTCCCGGAACCAGTCTTGAAATAGTATCTATAACTACCATTGCCGGCAGTTCTCCACCTGTAAGAACATAGTCACCGATTGATACATAATCTGTTACTATATTCTCCAATGCCCTCTCATCAATACCTTCATAATGTCCACACAAAATAACGAGATTATCTTCCTTTGCAAAATCTTCTGCCATCTTCTGTGTAAATGTATACCCCTGAGGTGTCATATATATAACACGCGGTCTTTTTCCTATATTCTTGACGATATCCTCATAACAGTCGCAGACAGGAGCAGCTCTCATAACCATTCCTGCACCACCACCATAAGGATAATCGTCAACCTTTAAATGCTTATCATTAGAATAATCCCTTATGTCATGTGCTGTTACAGACATAACCCCCGACTTTATGGCTCTGCCTGTAATACTTGTATTAAGCCCATCCATTATCATATCAGGGAACAATGTCATAACATGAAAATCCATTATTTAACTACTCCTGCAATTGCATTAAGCAAGAATGCATAATATCCACTCTTAAGATTATATCCGCTATCAGTATAAGATGAACCCAGATAACCTGTTCCATCTTTAAATACACCTGCCACATCAACATAAGTAATTCCAAGTGATGCTGCATTGTCTGAAAACTTACTGTTAAGAGCATCTATATTAGTCTGCTTAACCTTGCTTGATGATTCAAATCTCTTGCTTATAGGAAGAACTGAAAGGACATAAACCTCTGTATCCGGAAGCTTACTCTTTAATTCTTCTATAAATGTTTTCTCGTAATTATATATATCATCGACAGATCTGCTTCCATAATTAAGGTCATTAATACCAACCATAATATAAACCGAATCTGGTGAACCAGCTACAAACTGATCCATATATTCTGAAAGCTTGTCACTTGTCATAGAATTGGATGCAATAACCTGCGATTCAGAAGCAAACCCAAATCCTGAAATTCCACTTATAACGAAGTCGCCAATAAACATAGCATTCTTATAATGGTCAGATGAACTATTCTCCTGAACCTCAGGTGTTCCGGATACCGTAAGGCTTCTTCCTGTAGCAGCCTTAGTTGTAGCCGGTGTTGATTCCTGTTGCTGCTGTGCCGAAGATGTCTCCTGCTGGCTTGTAATCTGCTCCTGTGTTGTCACCGGTGCTGTTGTTTCATCATTATTCTTCTTATTATTCTTATGTCCACAGCTCTTTAAAACTATTGCAAATATAATAACTGCCACGACTACCACTGCCAGTCCGGCAATATAATTTCTGTATCTGTTCCACATTCTTTTCTTGCGGTTAAGACTAATCTTTGGTTTATCATTATTAGAATTATATGATTCCATTATAATATTCCTTTCTGTTTCGATGCTGTCTCATTGCATTATAACATTAGTCCTGCCCTTGTGCAAATACAACATACAGCATCACCACTTCATCTTATGAAGAACCACAGCTGAAGTCTTTCTTAATCCAATATCAAGCCAGCCATTCTGAAGGTGATAACCAAGCCTGTCTGTACTGTATCCACCTTCAAATGTAACTAACAGCTGCTCAACATCATCATCAAAACCAAGACCAACTTCCCATGCAGGAATTCTGGCTCTCACCTCATCATCGTTATTATTAACAATAATGATTGCAGCGTCATCACTTGTAAACCTTCCATATGCAACAACATTATATGCTGAATACAGTGACTTATATGAGCCTTTTCTTAATACATCATTCTCTTTATGCATCTTTATTGCAGTCCTATGGAAATCAATCAGTTCCGTATCCTCATGTCCCCATGGATAAGTTCTTCTGTTATCAGGATCAGTGAATCCACACACACCTGCTTCATCGCCATAATATACAGTAGGCGCACCTGGTAATGTCATCTGCATAACAACAGCCTCTTTAAACACTGCCTTGTTGACATTATTATTGGCAGCCTCCGGTCCCAGTGTATTAGTTCTTCCAACGGTCCTGTTAGTTCTTGTTAAAAACCTTGAATGATCATGATTAGACAGTTCATTCATAGATATTGCAACACTCTGTCCGCCCATTCTTGCCATATTATGATGCATGGCACCAAAGAAATAGTCTGGGTTACCGTATGAGTCAGGTCTTGCCTCATCACTGTGCTTTTCCATTCCTGTAAGGAACCATGTAACAGGCTCCATAAAAGCATCATAATTCATAATGGTATCCCATTCATCACCCTGCAGCCATTCATATGAATCACCATAATGTTCTGCAAGAATAATAGCATCAGGATTAGCCTTCTTAACCTCTTCCCGGAATCTCTTCCAGAAATAATGGTTATATTCAGGACTGTAGCCTAAGTCAGCCGCCACATCAAGTCTCCATCCATCAACATTATAAGGCGCAGAAACCCATTTCCTGCCGATAGATAGAATATATTCTTCAAGCTCTTTAGAGCCCTCATAATTAAGCTTAGGAAGTGTATCATGTCCCCACCAGCCGTCATACGAATTATTATCAGGCCACTGGTTTGAATAAAACTTAAAGAAATTGTGGTATGGACTTTCATACCTTTCATAAGCTCCCGGTGCATATTCATCTGCACTGTCCCTGTAAATGTGTTCCTTATCCAGCCACTTGTTGAATGAACCACAGTGGTTAAACACTCCATCTATAATAACCTTCATGCCTCTTGAATGAATTTCCTGCACAACCTTTGCAAAAAAATCATTGCTAGCCTCAAGGTTCGACTTTCTTGTAACTCTGCTAATATATCTCGTCGCATGGGTATTATCAGTGTCACCCTCTCTCAGCACTTCTCCTTCATCGTCCACAATTACGCCAAAATGTGGGTCAATATAGTCATAGTCCTGTATATCATACTTATGATTAGAAGGCGATACAAATAACGGATTAAAATATATAACCTCAACTCCTAATTCCTGTAAATAATCAAGCTTATCAAGCACACCCTTAAGGTCGCCTCCATAAAACTCTCTTATTCCCATCTGTGCAGGATACTTATTCCAGTCCTTAACCTGACAGACATGCTCTCCTATATAGTTATATTCATCATCAAGAACATCATTGCTTTTATCACCATTGCAGAACCTGTCAACAAATATCTGGTACATAACAGCACCCTTTGCCCATGCAGGTGTCTTAAAACCTGGTGTAATCTGGAAATTATAATACGGATTAAGCTCTTTAATCGCCCCAATCTGATTGTAATAACACACCGTTCTGCCAAGCTCTACCTTAAAATAATAATATATTTTGTCAGTTCCGACATTAATCTTAGCTTCATAATAATCGAACAGGCTCTCTGATCTTACTCTTGTCATAACACGTTCAACATTATCCACAACCAGATATGCTTTATCAACATTATATCTTCCAGTACGCAGTCTTATAGTCACCTCATCACCCGGCTCTGGCTCTGCCGGATTTCTGTAATCACTTGTAACATCCGAAAACAACGCTCTTGGGTGTAGCGTTGGTCTTGCACTGCACATATAAAAAAGTCTTTTTTCCCAGGCAGCTAAGTTTCCCATTTCCCCGGTTATTCTCATAGAGAATCCTCCTTAGCATATACTATTCTGATTTTATATCTAAAAGTACATTTTAGCAAGTGAAAAGGATTTTTAAACAGCAAAAAAGGCAGCCATGGGGTGACTGCCTTTTTCAGAGAAGGTATTTCTTTTCGATAAGCATTACTGCTTTATCTATAATGTATTGGGGGTTTTTACATTAATTATAATATCTTATTTCCCACAATAAGTGTTCACAAACATCACTAAATTTATTCAAAAAAATTGTGCATATTTACTATGCAATTGTTGTTCCCATAATACCATCATCATCTGTACCGCTTCCATTATCAAAAAGCGCTTCAAATTCTTCTCTCGTTACCTTTTCTTTTTCAAGAAGAAGTTCTGAACTCTTCTCTAATACATCCATATGCTCAGATATTATCTTCTTAGCCTGTGCATAACAGTCATCAATAATGTTCTTAACCTCTTCATCAATGGCTGTAGCAATATCCTCGCCATATGGTCTTGTATGTGCAAGGTCTCTTCCAATGAATACCTCATCTTCATCACTGCTTGCATAATTGATAAGACCAAGTCTGTCAGAGAAGCCATACTTGGTAACCATATCTCTTGCTGTCGCAGTTGCCTGCTTGATATCCTGTGACGCACCTGTTGTAATATCATCAAATATCAGCTCCTCAGCAACTCGTCCACCAAGACTTACAATGATATTCTGTAACATCTTGCCCTTGGTATTAAACATCTCATCCTTCTCAGGAAGTGGCATTGTGTATCCCGCTGCTCCCATTCCGGTTGGAATAATAGAGATAGTGTGTACAGGTCCGACATCAGGGAGTACATGGAAAAGAATTGCATGTCCTGACTCATGATATGCAGTAATCTTCTTTTCTTTCTCTGATATAATCTTGCTTCTCTTCTCAACACCGATACCAACTTTTACAAATGCATAGTTGACATCCGCATTAGTAATGAACTTTCTCTTGCTCTTAGCCGCATTAATGGCAGCTTCATTAAGAATATTCTCAAGGTCCGCACCTGTAAAGCCTGCTGTAGTTCTTGCAAGGCTATCAAGGTCAACATCATCACCTAAAGGCTTCTTGGCTGCATGAACATTAAGAATCTCAAGACGTCCTCTTACATCAGGTCTTCCTACTACTACCTTTCTGTCGAAACGACCCGGTCTTAATATAGCAGGATCAAGAATATCAACTCTGTTAGTAGCCGCCATAACGATAATTCCTTCATTAACTCCGAAACCATCCATCTCTACGAGCATCTGGTTAAGAGTCTGCTCTCTCTCATCATGTCCGCCACCCATGCCGGTTCCTCTTCGTCTTGCAACGGCATCAATCTCATCAATAAATATGATACAAGGTGCATTCTTCTTAGCTTCCTCAAACATATCCCTTACTCTTGATGCACCGACACCAACGAACATCTCAACAAAATCAGAACCTGATATGCTAAAGAAAGGTACTCCTGCCTCACCGGCTACAGCCTTTGCAAGTAAAGTCTTACCTGTTCCCGGAGGGCCTGTAAGAATAACTCCCTTAGGAATTCTCGCTCCAAGGTTAGTGTACTTTACAGGATCTTTAAGGAAATCAACGATTTCTTCAAGTTCTTCTTTCTCTTCATTAAGTCCTGCCACATCCTTGAATGTAACCTTATTGGCATCACCACTTATCATTCTTGCACGGCTCTTACCAAAATTCATCATCTTGGCATTACCGCCACCGCCAGCCTGTCTAGTCATCATCAGCATAAGTGCTACAACAACGATAAGACACATACCAAATGGCAGAATAGTTGTCATCCATACACTGTCTCTTTTAACATCCCTTACAGTATATGTAATATTTTTATCATCAAGCTTTTCCTGTACAGAAACAACATCAGATACATTAAGAGTATCCCTGCTTCCATCAGTAAATGTAATTGTAAGTGTACCTGTTGGGACTTCTGCATTCTGACTTATAACAACATCTGTAATCCTGCCGCTCTTTAAATCAGATTCAAAATCCTTATACTTATAATTACTTGTTCTCTGGCTCATCTGTGCGATAACAGCCCAGACAATACCAATTATAATAATCATGAAGAAAATGCTTCCAAATCCTCCAGACCTTTTTTTCTTAGTATCCATCACTTCCTCCTTATTAATTATGCCTCTTCGTCAAGGTGTAAAACTCCTACAAAAGGAAGGTTTCTATAGCTCTGGTCATAATCAAGTCCATAACCGACAACAAATTCATCAGGAATGTTAAAGCCATTATACTTAACATCCACCTCAACCTCTCTTCTTTCAGGCTTATCAAGCAGAGTACATATACATATATCTGCCGGCTTTCTCTCCTCTAACATAGGCATAAGTCTTGCAAGAGTATTACCCGAATCGATAATATCCTCAATAACAATTACATGCTCTCCCTCAATGCTCTCATCAAGGTCCTTCTTAATCTTAATCTGACCGCTTGATGATGTCCCGCTTCCATAACTTGATACCTGCATAAAATCAAACTTAACAGGTACAGTAATTCTCTTGGCAAGCTCGCATGTAAATATAATACTTCCCTTAAGAATACAGATAAGTTTAACCTCCTTACCCTCATAGTCTTTACTTATCTGCTCTCCAAGCTGTGCAATCCTTTCATTCAGCTTTTCCTCAGATATAAGGACACTGATAAATGGTTCTTTCATCGTTTCTCTCCTTTGTCAATCTTAATATTCACTCTATTGTATAGTTATATCCAGCACATTCCTTGTTTCATCATCGATCAGGGCGCACTCACTTCTTCTTACCCCGACAGCCCATAAAACTCCCGAATCATCAGAAACAACAAGCACATTATCTCTCATATCGGCAGGTACTTTACGGTCAATGAATTCTTTTTTCAGCTTGCGCCATGTTCCCGCCCTGTTCACAACAATCCTGTCGCCGTCAGTACGGTGTCTTATGCAGAGCTTTCCTTGTATTTTATCATAATCAAAGGATTTCGCATAGCAACTATTAGCGTAATTTCTTTTTTTTTCATAATTAGAATGAAGTGAAATTACAATATGCACCTTTCTTAATTCCGTCTTGCCATCATTATTATAATAAATGTTTTCTTCTATGGTAATATTTTCACCTGAATTAAGTCTTTTAAGCTCCTGCGGCGTAAGTACATGTATGAGGTCCGAAGAAACCTGTGTCCGAGATTCCACATTTTTCCTTCTTATTGTGATATCCTCATACCCTTTTACCGCACACAGTCCATAACATATATCTGCACTGCTGCCAACCTGTTTTCGTATAAGCTCATCTACAGCATTCACATGAACCTTATATATATCCTTTGCTGTCTGTGTAAGTGCATGTACTGCCTTGTAGATAACTCTCTTTCTTATGACCTCATGAAGTCCTGCAAACTCCTCCCCATAAAGCCTTAAAACCACCGTATCTCCCACATATACATGCTTATCATAAGCCTTTTTGGCCTCTGCCTCAATAAAATCAAAATTCTTCTGCAGCTCCTCTGCTGCATCAGCAATATTTTCAACAGTGTGTGCATTAACCTTTTCTGTCATGTACGGAATAACAACATTTCTTAAAGAATTACGCGTATAATCATTGCACAGATTCGTTGCATCAGTAACATATGGCTGGTTAAAGTCTTTAAGTACTTCTTCAACCTCTGCTCTTGTCACTGAAAGCAGAGGTCTTATAATATTATCCCTTACCGGTCTGATTCCACCTATTCCTTTAAGTGAAGTTCCTCGGGAAAGATTCATAAGAACCGTTTCTGCCTGGTCATTCATATGGTGTGCAACCGCAATCCTTGCATTACGCCCTTTACATGCCTCATTGAATATACGGTACCGTTCTTTCCTTCCTGCTTCCTCAACACTCATTCCAAGCTGCTTTGCAAGCCCGGCGGCATCTATATGATATGCCATGAATTCAACACCCATGCGTTCACACAAGGCTCTGGCAAACTCCTCATCATCTCCTGCCTCCTGCCTTATGCCATGATTGACATGCACCGCACATAACTCTGTCTGTAGACGCCTCCTCTCAATATACCCCTTAAGCACCATAAGCAGACATACAGAATCCGCGCCGCCTGAAAGACCGACAACCACTCTTTCGCAGTCCGTAAGCATATTATTCTGTTCAATATATCTGTAAATCTTATCTATAATTTCATTCATGCAAGAATTATATTATACGTTCACATAAGTGTCAAACACTCCCAGTACCATAACTGTACAGTCATCAAAAGCCTCCATATTATGATTCTTGAGCGACTCCTCAAGAATCTTTTTTGCAATACCTGCCGGCTTCTTTACATTTATATTATTAATAATCTCCACCATCTGTTCCTCCTTATTAATTCCAGACAGATTATCAAGCACACCATCACTTATCATTATAATATAATTACCATCATAAAGCTTTTTAGTCGTACAATCGTAGTCCACCTGCTCTAACACTCCCATCGGAAGCGTTGTTGACTTAATAATCTCAACCCAGTTTTCTCTTTTTATAAATGTGGATACCGCTCCAAGTTTAATACAGTTAATAACTCCCGCCTGACAGTCAATAATACTCATATCCATAGTTACCGGATTGTTAAATGTAGTTCCCGCAATATACGCAGAATTAATAAGATCAATCGCTGTCTTTTCCTCGAATCCCGCTTCAATGCAGTTTTCCATAAGCTCAATCACCATGCGGCTCTCTGCAAATGCCCTTTTACCACTTCCACAGCCATCTGCAATTGCTGCAACCATTTTCCCACAGTTCAGCTTCTTTAGCAGGAAGTTATCCCCACTTGTATTCTCTTCCTCTTTACATTTTCTCGCCATACCTGAAAGAATCCTGAAACGATTCTCCTGATAGAACACATACTGGTCCGGTTCTTCATTTATAATCACCCTGTTGTCCTGATTAGAAAAGAATTTTGCCTTAAATACACTGCTCACCGTTTCTCTTAATACACGCTCAGACACACACCCCTTCATAAATGTTTTCGCAGTTACAAGTATCTCGCGCCTCTTTCCGTCAACCAGTTTTACATCCTTAACAGATATCCCCATTGCCATACATTTACGCTCAAATTCCCTGCGCTCCTGTTTATCCGGCGCTTTAGCATCAAGATTCATTGCAACACATTCCTCTAATATATCTGCAGCCAGAATCAATTGTCTTTTAAACCCCGTCTGCTTCTGATTAGTTTCTCCATATGCATCTCCAAGATTTCTGAATGTTCTGGCTGTTTCCTGCAGACGGTTAATAGTATAAGTATATCCGGCATCTTTATATGTATTTTTCATTCATATCCACTTCCTTTCCGGCACTACACCAATGTGAAGTATATATGACTGCTTATAAATAAAATGTCGAAGCATGAAAGATTCAAAGAAATCTTCCAGCTCCGACATAATATTTGGTATGAATTTTACTTGTTATTAGGCTTAAACACCAGTTCGTCAGGATATATAAGCCCGAATTTATTCTTGGCAATCTCCTCAACGAACTTCTTTGTCTTGACATACTTCTCATATTCAGACAATTCATCACTTCTTTTATTCTCGTCATCAATCTTGGATTGTAACTCTGTAATCTGAGCCTGATAATCAGCATTCTTTTCTTCAAGTCCTGCCTTGCCTCTCCACAGAACAACGCCAAGTGCCACGACAACAATAATTGCAATAATCATTCCTGCCAGCGTTGACCTTCTCTGCTTCTTAAGCCTTTCTGCACGCTCTCTTCTAGATTCTAATTTCATATATTCCTCACCCTTGTGCTTCCTTCTTACCCATATCTTTCCTGCGTTTCATATACATTTTAAGGCTTCTTACTGGTATTGTAATAATACGCACCACATTTTTCAATATAAAACATGCCGGTTTTAGTAAAATTTTTATAATTCTTACTGACCACCTTATATAAAAACTGCTTAAAAACTTAAAATACAGAAATGCCCCCACAGCAATCCCCATAATTATGAATCCGCGGATAATTCCGTCTGCAACCTTAAAGCACATCACAAATACACTTAATCCGGCATATATTCCATATATAATATCTTCCACACTCATAAAAGCAATTGTTTTATGCCGTACAATTCGTCTGAAAGCCCTTATATTATCGTATATCCATGCAAGCAGAACACCATTAAAGAAGCTTACCACAAGTGCATAAAGCTCCCAATATATAATCTCATTAATCATCGAAGAAGCCTGCTCATGAACGAATCCTGCTTATTCTTCATGCCAGCCTCCGAATAACATACAGAATCCACTCTTCCGTCAAGGTCTAATTCACCCTTCTCGACAGAAAGCCTGTTAACATGCAGTCCTTCCCCTTTGATTGTAATATGCCCATAATCAGATTCAAGTACAACCTTAACCGGATCAAATGACACTACATCTGTTATTCCTGTAAAATCAATTCTTTTCCTGTCCTCCATATTCAGCCTGTGTGGACGCTTCACCCTTACCTTTTCCTCCATATACCCTCCTTATAGACATTCCGTTATATGAGAATATATGCATGACCATAATATATGATTACAGGTACTTTGAATTAAAGATATTCAAACATTTCCTTTGCTTCTTCTTTCTTAACAGTATCCTTGACATCTGTAACCCTTGCTCTTACATTCTTGTTACCAAACTGGATTTCAATAATGTCTCCGACTTTAACATCATAAGATGCCTTCACAACCTTGTCATTAACCATTACTCTTCCTGCATCACATGCATCGTTGGCAACAGTCCTTCTCTTTATAAGTCTTGATACTTTTAAATATTTATCTAATCTCATGTTCTTCTCCTTAATCTTCTCTTTCTACGACTCCATATGCTTTCCTAAAAAGTTAGCTGCCGTCTTTACCATTTTCTTTTCATTATCTGTAAACTTTGGCTTCATGTCAATAGACATCATAAGCACAGTACCTAAAACATCTCCCTGACATATTATCGGATACATAATTTCCTGCTTAAACTGCGCCTCATCAGTGACTTTCACAAATCCATCCTCTCCTTCACCTGCAGCAATGGTACATCTTCCCTCCATTGCCTGATTAAGCTCCTTTGTGACAGGCTTATTCATCAGATTCTTCTTATCGTCACCTGATGCAGCAATAACCTGTTCCCTGTCAGTTATACATACTGTCATTCCGGTCGCATCCGACAGTGATTCTGCATATTTTCCTGCAAATGTGCTAATATCTCCTATCGGTGAATATTTTTTCAGAATAATCTGCCCCTCAGCATCCGTAAATATCTCCATCGGGTCAGTTTCCCTTATATGAAGTGTCCTTCTTATCTCCTTTGGAATGACAATTCTGCCTAAATCATCTATCCTTCTTACAATTCCTGTGGCTTTCATATTAATAATTCCTCCCGATTCTTACATACTTTCCATAATTTATAATGTATGGGTAGTATGTGGAAAACAGGAAGAATTATGCATCTCATGTAATAATTTTCATATGGCCCCCAGTTTCAAAAGTTTAAATTTTTTCATTTTTTGAAACCGCTCTGTAATGTTTATTATACTGTCTGCAAATAATATATACAAACTGCTATATTCTTACCTTATTTCCTGCTATATTTAACTGATTTCACAACTGTCTCAATACAGTTAATTGCTAATGCAAAAATAATAATTGCCAGGAACAGCTTATTAAAATGCATAAAAATTTTCGAAATCATTTCTGCATTTTCTCCGAATAACTGCTCAACTCCATCAAAAAATGCAGAATTCATAATTCTTCCGTTTAACAACCAAATGAATGTTAATAAACCATCAATAAGATTGGTAATAATTGTAACAATCATTACTCTTTGGGTATAGCTTCCATCAATAAGTTTCACACTTTCTTTTGCAATACCTAAGATACCAAATGCAAGAATCAGATACCATGTTTGTCTGATGTATTCCAGATTAAAGAGCGGTTCATACACACTGACACCATTCTTTACAAAAGCAATACATATAATCTGCGGACAAACAAGAAATACAAGAGTAAATATAACTGAAAAGATAATTCCAATAATTGAATCTGCTTTTGAAATCTGATTCGTTTTCTGTGGAACAGGCGGCAGATTATCTATCCCATTACTTAAACCTTCCACCTTAATTCCTCTTTTATAGAAGAACGCAAACAACAATGTAACAAATGCAAATCCTGTCAATACACCGCCAAAAATTCCACCTATAATCCTGAATATGGCTATATACCAGATAGTATGCGATATCACTGCTGCCATAATCTGTGCGAGTAACATCCCCCCGATAACACATGCCGTTACAATTTTCAGTACATACACATACAGATTGTAATAAGGCTGACCAATTAAACAATCCTGTGTTTCACTCTTGTATTTCGAAGCAAGTTCTGCCGGAGTTCCCAGTTCTGTCAGAACAACTCTGATATCATGTTCAGTTGGCATAACATCTCCGCATCGTTCCTCTAGCATATCTTGTATTATTGTCTCTAATTCTGCCGATACATCTTTTTTCAAATCAGCCTTCATATATTTTGTAACTGCATAAACATATCTTTCAATCAAATCATTTTTCACCATTTATTCCACCTCCATAAGAGCATTAATTGACTGGGAAAATTTTTCCCAGTGTGCTTTAATTTTTTTATAAACCAGTTTTCCATCTTCTGTAATGATGTAATACTTTCTCGGCTTCGTTTCATCTGTTTCCCATTCACTTTTTAAAAGTCCCTGACTTTCCAGTCTTCTCAGTAGCGGATATAAAGTATTCCCTTCTATTGAAATCCCCTTTCCTTCTAATTCTTTTATAAGTGAATACCCATACATCGGCTTGTTTAGCTGTGCTAACACTACCATGATAAGTGTTCCTCTTCGAAATTCCAGAATCAGTCCTGAAACAATTTCATCGCAATTCATTCAATCTCTTCCCTTCTTAATTATCCAAATCAACAATATTCATCAGATTGTAGTGTGTCACACACACTATCATTTTAATTCATCATACTGTATGTCACACACTATGTCAATATTTTTTTCTTATAAAAATATTGTGATTTATACGCAATACATTTATCATATTAATATGAAGTTATATTGGAGGTTCATTTATGAATGGGGTAAATGGTTATGATAATTTTGATGGACCAACATCGGCATATGTTAAAAGAAACCGGAAAACCAGTTTTGCATATAAGTTTAAGAAAATGCTTTATGAAAGAAAAAAAGCTGAGGTAGAAAAAAGCATTTCTTTTGACGATAATCATGCAATTGAGGAAGTATGTCAGTATGTTCAGGAACAATGGGGATTTAAAGAAGCTGACAGAAATTCTGCTGAGTATAAATTCATGTATAAGCAGATAAAGCATGACATAAATAGCGAAATTAACCTGTTTCTGTATGTGCGTGAGGATAATGACGCACATATGGATATTGAAATAGAAACTACCACTGGTTATATTACAGGCGGCGTGACCGGAAAGAAGTCCTCAATTAAGGAATTTAACAGAATTTTGCGTGATGTATTCATATATTATGGTGTCATGCAGGACGACATAATCGAGAAAACCAAAAGATACAAGAATCTTGTGAGTATTCTGATGCAGGAAGCTTAAAAGGAATACTGTTTTTCTAACAAATAAAAACGGAGTTATATATATGGACACTATACATTCAGACATTTTCCCAGACGGAACTCCTGTTGATGGCTGGTTTCACAATACCAGCATTCCAGAACTTACCAAACTGGGAAAGCAATATATTATTACAGATTATGGTATACATGATGACGGCAGAATATACACAGATAATTTCCAGAAGCTGATAGACCTTGTATACAATGCTGGTGGCGGTGTAATCGTTATTCCGCATGGTACATACATAACTGGAGCTTTATTTTTCAGACAGGGAGTTAATCTATATATTGAAGGTGGTGCAACACTTATGGGAAGTGACGACATCAGCGATTATCCGGTCTGTGAAACAAGAATAGAAGGTGAAACCTGTCAGTATTTTGCTGCACTTATCAACGCTTCTGGAATTGATGGCTTTACATTGTGCGGTAATGGAACGATAGACGGTAATGGCTTACGAAGCTGGAAAGCCTTCTGGCAGCGAAGAACATGGAATTCCAACTGCACCAACAAAGACGAACAGCGGGCAAGGCTTATCTATATGGCTGGTTGCACCAATGTTACTGTTGCCGGATTGCACATTTGTAATTCGCAGTTCTGGACTAATCACCTTTACAAATGTTCTCATATACGTTACCTTAACTGCCGCATTACAAGCCCGTCTGCTCCTGTCAAAGCGCCTAGCACTGACGCAATAGACATTGATGCCTGCACTGATATTCTTATTAAAGGCTGCACAATTAATGTAAATGATGACGCAGTTGCTTTAAAAGGCGGCAAAGGGCCATTTGCTGACAGTGACAAGAACAATGGCGCTAATGAGCGCATAATTATTGAGGACTGCACATTTGAATTCTGCCATGGATGCCTTACATGTGGCTCAGAATCCATACACAATAAGAATATAATAATGCGTCACATCAAGGTCGACTCAGGTTACAATCTGCTCTGGCTGAAAATGCGTCCCGACACGCCACAGCATTATGAATACATCACTATAGAATATGTTCAGGGAAAGATATTTAATTTCATCAACATTAATCCGTGGACACAGTTTTTCAACCTTAAGGGAAAAACTGATATTTCCCCGTCTTCCACAGAACACATTATAATAAGAAAGAGTACCTGCACCTGTAATGTTTTCCGCAACATAAAAGAAGCACCTGAACAATACACACTCACAGATATCCAGATAGATGACAATATAATAGAAGAAATCGGAACACCTTCCGATAAATCAAAACATACCGGAGCAGAATAACTGCCCCGGTATATTTTATTATGTATAGCTTATTATATTTACCAATTAAGCTACTGTCTTCTCAGAGTTCTTCTCGCTCTTTGCATAGCTCTTTACTGAGTTAACTACGATGATTACACCAAGTACAATAAGGAGTATAGCAATTATAAGCTGAAGTCCGTTAGCGATGAATACGCTTCCCCAAGATGTCTGTCCAGCAGGAATTGTAACAGAAGCTGCTAACTTGATAGCCTTAACCATTGCAATTGTTCTCTGTACAAGTGCTGTAAATGTTACACAAAGCATGATGATAAGAGGAGGGAAAAGCATTTTGTTGCTTCGTCCTGTAACCTTTAAGAATACGCAGAGTGTAAGAATTACAAGAGCGCTTAATAACTGGTTAGCTGAACCAAATAATGGCCAGATATTTGCATATCCAATCTTAGTAAGGATGAATCCACATACTAATGTTACGATTGTTGAGAAGTATGTATTGCACAATAACTTTCTCCATCCTTCTGCATGTTCCATATCATCTACGCTGAAGAGTTCCTGGAAACTCATACGACCGATACGGGCAACTGCATCAAGTGATGTAAGAGCAAGAGCAGATACACACATTGTCATGAATACTGTTGCAAAATGTACTGGAACACCAAACATTTCAAAGAATCCTGCTACACCACTACTGAAGATTGCGAATGGTGTCTTAGCTGGAAGCGCTCCGTTAGTGGCAGCTGCACCAGCAACACAAAGGGCAAGTACTGCAAGTAAACTCTCAAGTACCATTGCGCCGTAACCAACCTTAAGCATATCCTTCTCGTTCTCAACTGTCTTAGAAGATGTACCAGAAGATACAAGGCTGTGGAAACCAGAAACGGCACCGCAGGCAACAGTTACGAAAAGAATTGGGAACATTGTTCCAAGCTTTGCATTATTGAATCCTGTATATACAGGAAGATTCATTGAAGGATGTGCAACTACAAGACCAACTGCTGCACCTACGATCATGCAGATGAACATGAATGTTGTCATATAGTCACGAGGCTGCTTCATTAACCACATTGGCATAACTGCAGCGAAGAAGATATATACAAATGTGATATAACTCCATACATCTTTGTTGAACTCAAGTGGGAAGAACATACCAACAGCAAATGCTGCGATAATAAACACAATACCAAGTACTGCTTCTTTCCAGCCTGAAAGATTTAACTTCTTCTGGATAAGACCGAATACTACGGCAAATACCATAAACATGATAGATACCATACCAGCTGAACCATTTGTCTTAGCTGCTGCTGATAAAACAGTAGCACCATCAGCATTTACTGTGTAAGCATTAAATGTACCTGCAACCATATCTGCAAATGCTGCGATAACGATAAGTGTGAATAACCAGCAGAAAAGTAAGAAAATCTTACGACCAAACTTACCGATGTACTTCTCAATGATCATACCCATTGACTTACCTTCATTCTTAACTGAAGCATAAAGTGCACCAAAGTCTGTAACTGCTCCGAAGAATACACCACCGATGAGGATCCAGAGTAAAACTGGTAACCATCCAAATGCTGCTGCCTGAATAGCACCTGTTACAGGACCTGCTCCTGCGATTGATGAGAACTGATGACTGAAAACTGTCCAGCCATTAGTTGGAACGAAATCCTTACCGTCGTTATATTTAACGGCTGGTGTCTCTGCCTTAGGGTCGATACCCCATTTCTTTGCTAACCAACGGCCATAAACCATGTATGCACCAAAAAGTACAACTGCCGCGATAAGCACGATTACTAATGTGTTCATAATGTCACTCTCCTATAAAAATATATTTCACCAGTCAAACGCAGTGGAAGCGGTGCTATGATTCTCATCGCTTACATAGCTCGTAGCTCATATGTCAGAACTGCGTTCTGACATTGTCGCGGTGCTCCTCGGATGTTCCAACATGAATCTGATTGTATGCAAGCATACATCAAATTCCCGTTGTTCCATCCTCATCGCTACTCGCACAAAAAAACCTTCGTCGATGCACTAATCCATTACTGGATTATGTGCAAAGACGAAGGTATATTATTTCTACTTCCGCGTTACCACTTTGCTTGCCGGATACTCCGACCACTCTACTGCCACTTGGTATATTCTTCTCTTATGGCATGCCCTTTTAACGATGGGTACCGGTTCCAACTACTAGACATCTGCCTGTCTTTCACCAGAACTGCTCGCAGGTGAGGGCTTAATCATTCCTTGCTGCCATCTCTCATCAACTGACGGCTTTCTGTGAGCGGTGATATGAAGAAGTCATTTCCTGTTCTTCGCATTTGACTGTTGATTTGTACATTAAAATATTCCTTTGTTGATAATTTGTCAATAAGAAAATTAAATATTTCTTAAGAATTCTTAAATTTCTTAATAAAATTAATATCTTTCACGCTGTTTCTGTTTATATATAGCCAGATTGCTTTAATATTATTAAGCAAATCCACCCTTTTGATTATTTACCTGAATATTATTATGCTTTGATAGGTTAATTCTTATTCTAACATTGTAGTCATATCTATTTTCTACCTATAAGATGCTTCAAAATGCGACTACCTATCGGTATCACATTCTCCCTATATTTTTCCCCCCCATATTTAAGATATTCTTGTTGAAAATAGTAAATATTTGCTATAAAATAGAGATAGTTTATTTTCGTGATAAAATACTTCACTAACTTAACAATTTTATATTTTATAGGAGATTATTCTATGAACTACGATGCTAATGTTTTTAAAGCCAAGGCTAATATTAAAGCCCGTCGGATATGGCTTGTTTTCTCACTCCTTTTGACCGCCAATTATGGTACTGATGCAGCTAATGGAATCTATCCAAAAAGCAGCTACATAATATTTGTTGCACTTTGCTGGATACCTTTCTTTATTGGAGAATTATTTTTCAGAATCAAGGGAAAAGCAACTGATGCGTACAGATTATGTCTTGTTATTGGTTATGGTATTTTCTATACATTTGTAATATGCACAACTGATTCTCCGATTTCATTCACATACATTCTCCCGGTTATGAGTCTTCTCGTTCTATATAAGAACAAGAAATTCATGATTAACTGCGGTATTGCTAATGTACTCTCTGTTATTGTCAGTGATGTGTACAGATATGTTGTTCTCGGATGCAGGTCTGATGCAGATATGAAGAATTACCAGTTACAGGTTGCATGTCTTCTTCTATGCTACATCTGCTATGTTATGTCTATCAGACACCTTAATGAATCCGATGGTGCTTTGAATGGAAGTATTAAAGCTGATCTTGACAGAGTTGTTTCAACTGTTGAGAAAGTTAAGACTTCAAGTAATTCTATTATGAGTGGAATTACTGTTGTACGCGAACTGGCTTCAGAGAATAAGCATGGTTCTGATGTTATCATGCTTGGCATGAACGAACTTTCAAGCAATAATGAAGATTTAAGAAGCCATACTGCTTCTTCCACTGATATGACAACTGACATAAGCTCACAGGTAGAACATGTTGCTCAGCTTATTGACGATATGGTAAGCCTTACTTCTGAGTCACAGGAGCATGCATACACAAGCTCAAGCGACCTTGAAAACCTTATTACAACAGCAACTACAATGTCTGAGCTTTCTTCAGAGGTTGAGCATATCCTGCATGATTTTGAATCAGAATTCAAGACCGTTAAAGACCAGACAAGTGCTATCGACAATATATCCAGCCAGACCAATCTTCTTGCCCTCAATGCTTCTATTGAAGCTGCAAGAGCCGGGGATGCAGGTAAAGGCTTTGCTGTTGTAGCTGAACAGATTCGTGCATTAAGCACAGAAACTAAGACCTCTTCCAGTGAAATACAGAGTGCATTAGACCGTCTTGCTGTAATCTCCGATAAAATGCTTTCTTCTATTGGAGAGACTTTATCACTTATACAGGTTACTCTTGACAAGATTAAACAGACAAGTGAAAGTATCAGTCTTATCACATCTGATTCTACTCAGATTGAAGACCATATACATATTATTGATACAGCCATTAAAGATGTTGAATCTGCTAACAAGCAGCTTGTAAGCAACATGTCCCAGGTATCAGATATAGTTGATACCATGACAGAGTGCATAACTAATTCAAGAGATATCAGCAGCCGTATTGTAAGTAAATATGACGAAAGTGCTACTAATATCAATACCATGGAAAATACAATACAGGCTCTTATGTGTGAACTTGGTGTTGGCGGTTTCATGGGTATTGAAGATATTAAGACAGGCATGAAGGCATCCGCAATCCTTAAAGGTACTCATGGTGAAAATGTTGAATATCACGGAACCATTAAGACACATAATGACAACAGCATAACTCTTGAACTTGAGAAGGCACTGCCTGCAGTTAATTCAGCAATTGAATGTGACATGTTAGTAACAGTTGAAAATGTAATATACCATTGGGAAAACGCTAAGATTGCAGCTGATAAAAAAGCATCTGCAACAACGGGCATTGTTACAATCACAACAAGACCGCAGATTCTTAACCGTCGTAAATATCCTAGAATTGATATGAATAATCACTGTACAATTACAGTAAAGGGTACAGACGAAACATTTGAAGGAAAACTTGATAATCTGAGTGCCAATGGTTTTGCATTTCTCTCAAAAGACAGATTTTTCTCTAATAACAAAGGCAAAATCATTACTGTTTCAATTGATAATTTTGATTTGCCTACACATTCTGTATTAGAGGGTCAGATTATAAGATGTTCTGATAATGACGGCATCTACATAGTAGGCTGCCAGATGCCAGAGGATAACTACTACATTATGGAATATGTAGAGCAAATGATACGGACTCAAAAAAAATAATAACTAAAATCATAAAATGGAGAAAAGCATATTAATCAGCTTTTCTCCATTTTGTATATTCTAGATAACCATCCAGTCTTCGAACTTATTTGCATTTTCAACAATGTTGACAATTCCATCTGCGCCGTAAGTAAATGCCCTGTGAATAAATACATTTACTTCCTCACCCTTCTTTATCGGAGCTTCCTCTACATTTCTTGTCCCGACAACCTCTATGCCGTTGACATTGACAGTTATCTCGACTTCCTTTCCCATGAAAAGCTTACCTACAACCACGCCCTTCTCAACAGAAGCGGCTGAATCAACTTTCTCATCAAGCCTTGTGATGTTGACATTCTCCGGTCTTAATACCGCCTTAACAGAATCATCAAGCTGGTTAAAACCTTTAATCTTATTAATCCGGTCAACATGTACCGGATGTCCCATGAATTCCGCCATAAATGCTGTCTCAGGCTCTCTGTATATCTGTCTTGGCGTTCCAATCTGCTCTATATGTCCCTTGTTAGTGACAATAATTTCATCAGCAACCTCAATTGCCTCATCCTGGTCATGTGTTACAAATATACTTGTGATTCCAACCTTTGTAATCATGTCACGAAGCCAGCTTCTTAATTCCTGTCTTACCTTCGCATCAATTGCTGCAAATGGTTCATCAAGAAGCAGAAGCTCCGGATTAGGTGCTAATGCCCTTGCAAATGCTACTCTCTGTCTCTGTCCACCTGATAACTGGCTAGGGTATCTTTTCGCCATGCCCGAAAGTCCGACAAGTTCAATAAGCTCATCAACACGTTTCTTAATGTCCGATTTTTTCCATTTATTAACTTTTAATCCAAATGCAATGTTATCATACACTGTCATATATCTGAAAAGTGCGTAGTTCTGGAAAACAAAACCTATTCCACGCTTACTTGCCGGCACATCATTAACAACCTTGCCATCAATAATAATATCACCTGAATCCGCAGTCTCAAGACCTGCTATCATTCTTAAGATTGTAGTTTTGCCACTTCCGCTAGGTCCAAGCAGTGCAATAAGCTTGCCCTTCCCTATTCCAAGATTAATATTATTCGAAGCTTTAAATGTGCCATATGTCTTATTGATATTACGAAGCTCTACATATTTTTCTGTGTCCTGCTGTAATTCTGCCATAATCTGTTCCGCCTTTCTGTTGTAGTGCGTTTCTATCCTTCCTGCCGCTCTTTCTCTGCCTTAGCTGCCTGCTGCCCCTTGTATTCAAGTACACTTCGAAGCACAAGTATAATAACCGCCATCAGCACAAGAATTGCTGACACTGCAAATGCTCCCGTAAAATCATATCCCTGATACAGAAGTTCAATATACAACGGCATCGTGTTAGTTCTTCCGCGCAAATGTCCTGAAAGAACGGATACCGCGCCAAACTCGCCCATTGCTCTCGCTGTACACAGTACAATACCGTAGAGAAGCGGCCATTTGATATGTGGGAATGTAACCTTCCAGAATATAGTCCAGCCATTTGCACCCATAAGCGCTGCAGCCTCCTCCTCGTCAGTTCCCTGCGAGGTAAGAACCGGTATCAGCTCCCTTGATATGAATGGAAACGTTACAAATATAGTCGCAAGCACGATACCCGGAACTGCGAATATAATTCTTACTCCCATAGCCTTAAGATATGGATATATAAAACTCTGTCTACCGAATGTAAGCACATATATAAGACCTGCTATAATCGGTGAAACTGTGAGTGGTAAATCTATTAAAGTAGATATAATCTTCTTGCCCTTAAACTGGAATTTCGTAATAAGCCATGAAGCAAATATTCCGAAAAATGTGTTACACACAACCGCAATAAGCGAAACCTCTATTGTCAGCTTAATCGAATGAAGTGCGTATTTGTCGGTAACAGCTGCCAGAAACACCTTTATGCCCTTAGAAAATGCTGTATACATTACATAGCTGAGGGGCAGAATAAGCATCACAAATAAAAACAACACACTTATACCTATTAGAATCCATTTTAACGGACCTGAATCTTTTCTGATGTTCATACGCTAACCCCTTTCTATGAAATTCCACTTACAATCTTCGATGTCCTGCTCTGTAACACTGCATTTATAAAGAGAATAATAAATGCGATAAAAAGCATTACTAGCGCTATTGATGTTGCACTTGCGTAGTCATATTCCTGTAATTTTGACATAATCATAAGCGGTGCTATCTCTGTCTCATACGGTGTATTTCCTGCTATGAATACGACACTGCCGTATTCGCCAAGTCCTCTTGCGAATGACATTGTGAATCCACCGATAAGTGCTGGAAGTATCTCTGGAAGTATTACCCTGAATACTGTCTGTCTGTGGGTTGCACCAAGCATGTTGGCTGCCTCCTCGTACTGGATATCCACCTTTTCCAGCACCGGCTGGACCGCCCTCACTACGAATGGTATTCCAACGAATATAAGTGCGAATATAATTCCCAGCCTTGTATATGCAATCCGGATTCCAAATTTGCCAAAAAATGCTCCAAGCCAGCCATTAGTTGTTGTCAGATGTGTAAGTGCTATACCCGCAACAGCTGTCGGCAGTGCAAATGGAAGTTCAATTATTCCATTCATAATCTGCTTACCCGGAAAGTTATATCTTACAAGAACCCATGCAAGAATTGTTCCCATAACTGCGTCTATAAGTGCCGCGATTAACGCAGTCTCAAGACTTACTCTGTAGCTTGAAAGCACCCTCGGCCTTGTAACTGTCGTTATGAATTCCGTAAACGACAGCTTTGCCGAGAATATCACAAGGGTACATAAAGGGATAACAACAATTAATCCTAACATTGCAATTGTTATTCCAAATGAAAGACCAAAGCCTGGTATTACTCTTTTTTTCTTTCTTTTCTTCTCTTTCATTCTGTCGTTTCCCCTTCCCTTAATCACTTCTTCTCATATATCTTGTCGAACACTCCGCCATCCTTGAAGTGCTTCTTTGTAGCTTCATTCCAACCTCCAAAATGTGCTATGTCCGTAAGTTCTACATTGGTTACTATCCACTTTCCATCTGCTGAAAGCTCTGTGATTGTGTTACCTTTCGATTCTGTGGCATATTTTTCAAGGATTGCTTTATTAGATGGTCTGTAATAATTCAAGAGTGGCTTATCATCTTCCACGGCGTTACAGTTAACTGCAATAACCGGTTATTTCCAAAGGAAGAATCAAAGTCATTCTTTCTTCTGAAAACATACAACAGCAGCAACAGCTTTCCTGTGTACCTGATGTCTTAGATAAATGTTTCATAATCAATTCCTCCTTCTTAATTCCTACTAAGTTTATATGTTACTATGTTGTAAATTATATACCTACTATGTTTGTATGTCAATATGAATTTTGAGGTTTCTGTCTTTTTGGACTTCCTACTGCCCTCTCTCCACTTTAACGTCCAATCCGCCGCGCCTTTGCTTCTCTTTTGGACTTTCTACCGCCTTCTCTCCACTCCAACGTCCAATCCACCACACTTTGGCTTCTCTTTTGGACTTTCTAATGCCTTCCCTCCTCTCTAACGTCCAATCCGCCGCGCCTTGGCTTCCCTTTTGGACTTCCTCGTGCCTTCCCTCCTCTCTAACGTCCAATCCACAATGCTTTGGCTTCCTTTCTTGACTTTCTGTTATGCTTGTATTATAATCCGTAATACAGACACAACAAATACACTAATAGCAACACATTTTTAGCAAGAAGAAAGGAGCCCGATATGGTTATAGAACTTGATTTTGCGAGCGACACGCCCATATATGTACAGTTAAGAAATCAGATTGTTAAAGGAATCGGCAAGGGAGAACTCAAGGCTGGTGAGAAACTGCCGACCGTCAGACAGCTTGCTTCTGACGCAGGCGTTAATACAATGACCGTCAATAAAACCTACCAGATTCTTAAAGCTGAAGGTTTTATTAAAACCGACAGAAGGCTTGGTGCATTTGTCGCCGAGAATATTAATATGGATATTGAATTCAGGGAAAAGCTTGAATCAGAGCTTGAACTGCTATCCGCAGAAGCAAGCATTACAGGAATGGATAAAGAAGAATTCTTAAAAATGTGCGAAAACATTTATTCCAAGATGAATCCCTGCACAATGTAATATGCCTGTATTCACACATGCATTAACACACACAGTCCCACTATACAAGGAGGTTTCCTTATGAAAATCGCAATGTTTATGCTATTCTTCGTATGCAACATGTTCACAGTCCTGATCATGAGATTTGCATATGAATCCAACTACCGATACAACAACGGAATGCTTATCGGAGTCCACATTCCAGGCGACCATGTTAACGATGACGATGTCACCCGACTTATGACACGCTTTAAGAAAAGCATGAAATATTTTCAGAATATCAATGCAGTACTCTCAATAGCCATATGCTTTCTTAATTTTGTGAACATAATCATTTTCGTTATTATGTATACAATCTGGATTCTCGTGTTCGTTTTCGGAATTATGTATATCCAGCTTTCAGCGCATCGGAAAATGTATCTGTTAAAGATACAGAATGGCTGGTTTGTGGAATCCCAGAAACAGAAGGTCTTTATAGATACTCGTGCTTGTGCAAACGCAGATGCAACTCCAGTCAGTTTCAGATACCACATCATCATAATTGCCGCAGAACTGCTGGCTTTGATTCCATTCTATTCATGGACAGACAGAGCATATTTTTCAATGATTATTGTATTTGCAATATGTACTGTCATAGTTTCAGTATTCGGGTTTGTGTTCCATATTTATATGAACAGACGACAGAATCAGGCATACAGCCTTAATTCGGACATTAACAACATTGTTAATCTGACTATGAAGAAATACATTGCTTCAGCAATGCTTGTAATGTCACTTCTTAACTTCGTGGCATGGATAACATTTGTGTTAATGTGTATTATTCAGGATACTGTTGGTGACTTAAGTTTCTGGATGTACATTATTCTGCAGTTGTTAAGCGGCTGCACGCTCACTGTCATTCTTATTCTTGCACGCAACAGAAAGAACGAAATGCTTAAGGCTGACACACAGCCGGTATTTGTTGATGATGATGACTACTGGAAGACTGGATTTTACTACAATCCTAATGACCCGCACCTTTTCGTACCCGACAGGCTGTGTTCGACCAACTACTCGCTTAACTACGCCCGCACAGGTGCTAAGATATTCACCGGAAGCATAACGGCTGTTATTCTTGGATTACTAATATGGACAACTATTGTATTAATTCCATACATTCATGTTACTATCGACATCAGGACTACTGAAAGCACTGTAAATGTGTCTTCATGCGGTTATACAAGCAGAATTAACATTGACAACATTACCGAAATTACTCTGATGGATTCACTGCCTGATGACCATTTTTTCAGATATAACGGCGGTGCCACAGAAAGTTATCTTGTCGGAAAATTTAAGGGCAATACTTATGGAAAATGCAGTCTCTACATTTTTAAAGATGTGTCTCCTGTGCTTATGATAAAAACTGCTGACCAGACTGTGTTCATCAATTCCAAAAAAGATGGCGAAATTGTTAATCTGTATAATACAATTAAGGATAAATAATCCGTGACAAAAAGGACGATAAGAATTAACTTCTTACCGTCCTTTTTTCTGCAATTCTTCTATTCGCGTGACTTGCGCTTCTTCACATCATGCTCCTCATACGCCACACTCACTTTCTTACCGCTGAATGCAACTCCGAACATACCAATCCCAGACACGCCATGCTTTTCAAGATTGGCTGTGTAACTTTTCTGCTGAATCTGTCTGACTGCACTGCCAGCCATCTTCTCAAGCTCAGCTTCCTTACATGCTTTGAATTCTATGATATATCCGTGTCCGCCACGGCTCTTCGGTTGCAGCTCTATGTCAAATCGTCCCTCACCTGACTCCCTGTTAGACGAGATATAATAATTGTCTGACAATACCGCAAGCATTCCAAATACCACCCCATGATAGAAATCCTCATGTGCCGTATCAAACACGCTTGCAGACTGCAAAAGATACTGCTGCAAGGTTTCTGTTAATAAATGTGCATTTCCCGTACGGATTGATTCCGCAAAGTTTCTTAGCAGCGCACCTGTAAATATGCCGTTATATCTGTCAATAATCTCCTTCTGGAACACGCTCTTTATCTCATAATTAGGTATCGACAGCGCGCATATCGGATTGTCGTACAGAGAGCCAATATGCTCTGACACACGCAGATATCCGGCAACCAGAAGGAAGCTGTATATTGTATCAATGTCTCCATTAATCTCAGGATATATGATATCTGTGTCAACAATTGCCTGAACAGTACTGCCCTGCAGCAATCTTAATAAGTTGTCTGCAAATGTGGTATCAGCACTATTAAACAGCTCGCCGATTATCTCATTGCCACTTGTTCTTGACCAGAAGGCTTTGGGAACACATTTGTTATTGAAGTAATTAATAACCGACCACGGATTATATATTCCGGTTCTGCCAAACATATAGCCGTCATACCATTCCTTAATCTCACCCAGCCGGTCAGACACGCCGTAGTACTGCGCCATAGCAGAAACTTCCTCTTCCGTGAATCCAAAATATTGCGAATATTCATCATCAAGAATTGTATTAACCACAAGATTGTTAAGCCCGCTGAACAGGCTTTCCTTAGCTATGCGGAGAATTCCCGTGAGAATCCCCAGTTCCAGACTTGGATTGTCCTTTAAGACAGCCGACAAAAGATTTCTCATAAAGCCAATCACTTCATCATAGTATCCAAATATATGTCCTTGCTGGATTGGCGTATCGTACTCGTCAATTATCACGATTACATTCCTGCCATAATGCTTTGAAAGCATTGCCGACAGCTTCCCCAGTGCAAACTGATAATCTATTATCGTTGCCTCATCATCAAGTATTGACTTAAGATACTTCTTATCATAGTCACTTAATCTGGCGCTTGTCGTCAGTTCAATATGTCGCAAAAATTCATTCCTTAATGTAAAGCAGAGACTTGCGTACATGTCCTGCCATGTTGACTGGTGGGCGTCTTTAAATGTAAGAAAAATCACCGGGTACTGCCCCTGCTTCTCCTTATACAGCGCGCCCTCTCGCCATATCTTCTTATTCTTAAAATACACTGATGTATCCGTATCAGTCTTTTCAAAAAATGTGCGAACCATGTCCATAGTAAGTGTCTTTCCGAATCTTCTCGGTCTTGTAAATAAATACACCTTACTGTGATTATCTATAATGTCCCTAATAAGCAATGTTTTGTCTACATAATAACATTCATTCGACACTTCTTTATAAGATGTTATTCCAACCGGGCAGGGACGCTTCCTGTTGTATACAGCGCTGTCTTCCCTGACATAAAGATTCCTATTCTCCCTTAAACAATCCGGTCTGTCCACATCGTCAGGTATCATCCAGAACTTGCCTTCCTTATAAGCTCCCGGCAGCTTTCCCTCTGTACACAACTGGTTAATTCTTCTCGGCGTCACGCCCCATCTTGCGGATAATTCCTTCGCCTTAATATATCTAATATCCATAAAGCCCCTCTTTTCTGTGCATTACTGCACATACTGAAATCCGTGTCATGTACACAGATTCCACACCGCCTCTTACTTAATTCACAACATTTATATACATCTATATTATATTCTACGCAATTTTTCGGAAATATCAAGGCATTTTCAAGAAATATTATTTTAATTTTCGGAAATTATATATTTTTCTTTAAATATTATATATTTCCTCATTTACATTTGACAATCCTGCCCCAAAGTATTATAAATATCAAAGGGAATGAAGTACTCCCTTGGGAAACCTAAACTGCTTATTCAAGCTGATGACTTCTACGATTTTATGTCGCAGGAAGCATCAGCTTTTTTTGCGTTCATAAATGCATTTACTACATTTTTAAGGAGGCTTATTATGCTGACATCTTTATCACTTATCTTTCTGGTTGGGCTCGTCATGGGCGCAATCTGCCAGAAGCTGAAACTGCCAAGAATCATCGGTATGCTTGTTACCGGTATTGTCCTCGGGCCATATGTCCTTGATTTTCTTGACCCATCAATCCTTTCAATATCGGCTGATCTGCGAAAAATGGCTCTTATCATTATTCTTATCAAGGCCGGCCTGTCGCTTGACTTAAAAGACCTGAAAAAAGCCGGACGAAGTGCAATTCTCATGTCCTTCGTTCCGGCTTCCTGCGAAATCATCGGTTATATTCTGCTTGCCCCTGTAATTCTTGGAATTAACCACGCCGAAGCTACCGTGATGGGCGCGGTTCTCGCCGCTGTTTCTCCTGCGGTTGTCGTTCCCCGAATGGTAATGCTGATTGAGAAACGCTACGGAACTGCCAAGGCAATTCCACAGATGATACTGTCTGGTGCTTCGTGCGATGACATATTTGTAATAGTGTTATTCACAACATTTTTAAATGTGGCACAGGGTGGCAAGGCAAATGTTATGGATTTCGTAAATATTCCTGTGTCTATTATACTCGGCATAATTCTTGGCATAGTAACCGGATTGGGACTGTATCTGTTCTTTGAAACATCATACGCCCGCAAACATACCGTAAGAAACAGCATGAAGGTTATCATCGTACTTGGCTTCTCTTTTCTTCTTATTGCAATTGAGGGCTGGCTTGAGGGCAAAGTGTCTGTTTCAGGCCTTCTTGCTGTTGTCGCTATGGCATGTACGCTTAAGTTTAAATGTGTCCCCGCCGTATCAGCCCGTTTGTCCGAAAAATTTGGCAAGCTGTGGCTCGCTGCTGAAGTAATATTGTTCGTGCTTGTCGGCGCGGCTGTCGATATCCGCTACACACTGAAAGCTGGACTTCCAGCCTTGCTTATGATTCTCGCCGCACTTGTTTTCAGAGCTGCCGGAGTGCTTCTCTGCACCGTAAAGACAAATCTTACATGGAAGGAACGGCTTTTCTGTGTAATTGCCTATCTTCCTAAAGCAACCGTCCAGGCAGCCATCGGCTCTGTTCCTTTAGCCGCCGGACTCTCCTGCGGACAGATAGTGCTTTCCGTAGCTGTGCTTGCAATCATAGTTACTGCTCCGCTTGGCGCGCTTGGCATCGACTGTACTTATAAGAGGCTGTTGACGGAAGACAAAACCCACTAAAAGCCATTATACACGATAACTTGTGCTATGTTAGTAGGCTTCATGCGTCTGCGCATAGTCAGATTCACACAAAAAAGACCACACTCAGCCAGCTCAAAGCCGGTTAAGTGTGACCTTACATTTTAATTAATCATATATCTTATCAAATATTCCGCCATCAGAGAAAAACTTCTGTGTAGCCGCTTCCCAACCGCCAAAATACCCGATATCTGCCATGTCAATGTCGCTGACAATCCATTTGCCATCAGATAGAATCTCTTTAATATTTCTTGCGTCACTTGAAGATTCGTATTCCTTCTGGATGTCCTTGTTTACAGGTCTGTAGAAGTTCTGTGCTTCAAGTCTCTGCGCATCATCAGTGTACAGGAAAGAAAGATAGGCGTCTGCCAGTTCCGCAGTTCCATTCATCTGTGTGACCTCGTCAACCTTCGCAACCGTTGGCTGGCACAATACAGATGCGGACGGAACAACAATCTCATACTCGCCCGGATATTCCTGTAATGCGAAAAATGCTTCATTTTCCCATGCAATCAGAACATCCCCCTGTCCGTTCTCTGCAAATGTTGTAGAAGAACCTCTTGCACCCGAATCAAGCACTGCCACATTCTTGTAAAGCTTGGTAACACTTGCCTGAACCTGTTCATCAGTCTGTCCCTGCTTCTTAAAATAATACCATGCCGCAAGGAAATTCCATCTGGCTCCTCCAGAAGTCTTAGGATTAGGGGTAATAACCTTAACCCCGTCATTAAGAAGGTCATCCCAGTCCTTAATATTCTTAGGATTACCCTTTCTTACAAGAAAGACAATCGTAGAAGTGTAAGGCGAGCTGTCATCAGAATAATCATCAATATATCCGTCATCAATCAGCCCTTCGTTCCTTATAACATTAACATCACCCTCAAGAGCAAGCGTGACAACATCAGCTCCAAGACCGTTAGCAACCTCTAGCGCCTGCTTTCCAGAACCGCCATGAGACTGGATAACCTCAACCTTCTCACCAGTCTTATCATACCAGTAATCTTCAAAAAGCCTGTTATACTCCTTATAAAACTCTCTGGTAGCATCATAAGAAACATTAACAAGTTCCGTCTTCTTCTGCCCACACCCGGAAAGTCCGGTAAAAGTCAGGCTGAAAATCATACCTAAACATATTAACTTTTTAAAAAATCCATATTTTTTCATCTCAACCTGACCTCTGTACAATACTTACGCATTCTTCTTAATAAACTCAGCCACATCCGCAGTAGTTGCGTCAACCTCAGACTCCCAGCCTGCAAGGACTTCTGCACCATCAATCTTAATATCTGCTTTCTCTTTAAGTGCAAGAATAACAACAATACCTGCATTTACAAGGTGAGTCACAACATTTGTATAATCCTCGCCTTCTGCCGGAGCATACAGATATACATGCTTGCTGTCAAGAAGAAGCTCCTTCTCAACCTTCTTTAAGAAATCAACATTAATCTTGTCTGAAAGAACAGCCTCAACAACAACAGGCTTCTGGTTGTTAAGCTCCGCTCTGAAAGCTGCGTCAACTTCCTTAACATCGCTTGCTGCCTCATTAACTTCACGGACAACGCCGCAGGCACTAGTCATATTAGTAACACGGTCTATGAGGATAAGCTCCCCCATAGTCTTGTGAAGGTTGAATTCATCAACAACAATTACATCAGCAAGAGAAATCTTACATACAGCGATTTCATTTTTATTAAGAAGAGCTGCTGGCTTCTCCTCGCCTGTATTGACATCAATAGTATTGACAATCTCAGTAACAACGCCCGGAATAAGTCTTGTTCCAAGCTTTACAAAAAAGTTCTTGTTATTAGTAAGAACATCATCGTCCATCCAGAGAATTGTAGCTGTTATCTCTGTTGCAAGCTTAAGGTCTGCTCCTGCTGCAAGAACTGAACCTCTTGAGACATCAACCTCGCGGTCTAACTGGATAGTAACAGGCTGTCCAATAGATGCGCTCTGGGCTTCCTTATCACCAACATGGATGCTCTTGACATGAACATGCTCCTTAGTTGGAAGAGTGATAATCTCGTCACCAACAGATACGCTTCCTGCCTCAATCTGTCCCTGGAAACCACGGAATTCATGATTTGGACGGCATACTCTCTGAACAGGCATGTAGAAGCCTTTTTCTTCCTCAGTATCATCAACATCAATCTGCTCAAGGTATGGAAGAAGTGCCTCGCCCTTATACCATGGGATATTAGCAGACTTAGTTGTAACATTGTCGCCCTCTGTTGCCGAAACAGGGATAACAACTACATCTGCAAGTGAAAGTTCC
Source organism: [Eubacterium] eligens ATCC 27750 (assembly GCF_000146185.1). Lineage (NCBI taxonomy): Bacteria > Bacillati > Bacillota > Clostridia > Lachnospirales > Lachnospiraceae > Lachnospira > Lachnospira eligens. Next base: position 1,958,273 of record NC_012778.1, read on the forward strand.
TTAGTAAGCTCTGCTATCTGTGCATTAATCTCGTTGAAACGCTCCTCACTGTAACCAACAAGGTCCATCTTATTAACTGCAAATACAAAATGCTTAATTCCCATGAGTGCGCAGATTCTTGCGTGTCTCTTAGTCTGGATAAGCACGCCCTGCTTTGCATCAACAAGGATTACTGCAAGGTCTGCAAATGAAGCACCAACCGCCATGTTTCTTGTGTACTCCTCATGTCCCGGAGTATCAGCAACGATAAAGCTTCTGTTGTCAGTTGTAAAATATCTGTAAGCAACATCAATAGTGATTCCCTGCTCTCTCTCAGCCATAAGACCATCAAGAAGAAGTGAATAATCAATCTTGCCTTCGCGGCTTCCAACCTTGGAATCAAGCTCCAACGCCTTCTCCTGGTCAGCATACAATAACTTTGAATCATATAAAATGTGTCCGATAAGTGTAGATTTTCCATCATCAACACTACCGCATGTAATAAATTTAAGTAAACCTTTCATTCTAGAAGTACCCCTCTTTCTTTCTTCTTTCCATGCTTCCTGCTTCCTCATGGTCTATAACACGGCTTGTTCTCTCTGATTCAACCGCACTTAAAGTCTCTTCGATAATCTCGTCAAGAGTTTCTGCGTCTGACTCAACACCGCCTGTAAGTGGATAACAGCCAAGAGTTCTGAATCTTACCTTCTTCATCTGTGGCTTTTCGCCTGGAAGAAGTCTCATTCTGTCATCATCAACCATGATGATATTGCCGTCACGGTATACAACAGGTCTTTCTGCTGCAAAATAAAGAGGTACAATATCAATCTTATCTCTCTGGATGTACTGCCAGATATCCTTCTCAGTCCAGTTAGAGATAGGGAAAACTCTCATGCTCTCGCCCTTGTGAATCTTAGTGTTGTAAAGCTTCCACATTTCCGGACGCTGGTTCTTAGGGTCCCATGCCTGTGCTGTATTTCTGAAAGAGAAAATTCTCTCCTTAGCTCTTGATTTCTCCTCGTCTCTTCGTCCTCCGCCAAATGCTGCTGTAAAGCCGTATTTGTTAAGTGCCTGCTTAAGAGCCTGAGTCTTCATGATATCAGTGTAAGCTGAACCGTGGTCAAATGGGTTGATTCCCTGCTTTACACCCTCTTCGTTAGTGTATGTAAGCATCTCGATTCCAAGCTTTTTCGCTGTCTCATCCCTGAACTTAATCATTTCCTTGAACTTCCATGTTGTGTCAATGTGAAGAAATGGAAAAGGTGGTTTCTCAGGATAGAATGCTTTCATTGCAAGATGAAGCATAACTGAGCTGTCCTTTCCTATAGAATACAGCATTACCGGCTTTTCGCATTCTGCTGCAACTTCCCTTATAATATATATCGCCTCTGCTTCGAGTGCGTCCAAATGTGATAAATTACCCATGATATTCCTCCCTAATATTTATTAGATTCCTGTCTGTTGACCTCAAGCGTCTTAACTGTTCCGTCCGGCGAAGTCACCGTCCATGTATTGATACTTCCCTTCTGCCTGAATGAAAGTGTGCTTCCTTTGCCGCCTACATCGGCACCAAGGAAGAAATTAATCGCCTCAAAACGACATTCCTTAAGACAAGATGTACAGCCCCAGCAGTCCTTGACATGCTTTATAAATGCTTTTCCATCTGTATCTTTCTTGATAAGGTTGCCAGGACAGGCTTCAACGCACTTCCCGCAGCCAACGCATTTTAACTTATTTATCTGAATGCTCATAGCTGTCGCCTCCTCTCACAAGGTCTCTTATGATTATCTTAATCTCGCCATTCTCCTTGCGGGAGTTGACATATTTTAACCAGTCATCACTCTTAGCCGGATAATCCATATTCTCCGCAAAGCTGTGCCAACGGGTTTCTTTTCTTGCTTTCAAATGTGCTATAACACTTCTGCACACCGTAAGTCTTTCTCTTATCTCATAGATTCTAAGCAAGTCATCTGCATCCTGTGCCGCAAGATTATCAATGCTCTGCTCTAAGAATTTAATCTTCTCATCTGCAAGCTCAAGTCTTGCTTCATTGTACTGATAATCAGTGCTTATGCCACCTGCGTACTGGTCCATAATCTTCTGCATTGCTTCCTCAGTCTGCTCGATATCAACAAGTCCCTGCTTATTATTAAGAAATCTCTCATACTCGCTCTTCTTTGCAAATGCGTTCTCAGACAATTCTGAATCTGCCACCTCATTTACAACAAAGCCCTTTCCTGAGCCTTCAAGCCTTTCAGCTATTGCCTGTGCTGCAATCTCGCCCTCTGCCAGAGCTCCTGTTACATATTTCTGAGGACATCCGCCTGCAACATCACCCGCTGCAAAAAGCCCGTGAATTGTAGTCTCGCGGTTGTTATCAACCCAGTAACCACTCGCTGTATGACCTCCGACTATGTATGGCTCAGTTCCCTCTATCTCAACATTTTCTTCAGAAGGACCGCCCGCTGCCTCAAGCCACTTAAGCGTCTGGCTCGGTGCCATGTTAAGATATGCTTTGTAAAGGTCTTCCTCCTGCTCCCTGCTTATTCCCTTAGTTCCAAGATAGCAAGGACCTCTGCCCTCGCGGTTTTCCGTAACTGTTCCATAAAGTCTCTGTGAAGTTGTAAGACCATATTTGTTCTCATACACTTCGCCGTTGGAATTAAGCTGCTTTGCCGGAACTCCCTGTGCGATAGTTCCTGTCGGAGCAATCGTATCTTTACATCTTAAAGCAATGAATCTCATCTCAAATGTGGTCATCTCCGCACCTGCATTGATTCCCATTGCATATCCGGCTCCTGTATTGAACGGTGGATACCACATTTTATGTCTTGAAAATCCCGGATTGTTAGGTCTGTAAAGACCTGCCGCTCCGCCAGTAGCCACAAGAACTGCCTTCGCATTTATCTCATAGAACTCTGCATTGTTGACATCAAATCCGTATGCACCCTTAATCTCATTATTCTCCACTATGAAATCTGTAATATTAAGGTGATTGATTACCGTTACATTGTCCTGCTTCTTAACTGCATCTGCCAGTATCGGCTTGATATTCTCACCATTTATCTTAATATTGCGGTTTCCTCTCGCAACATAATCTCCATTCTCATCTTTAAGGATTACAAGTCCTAAGTCCTCCATTATCTTAGTGACATGATTAAGCCTCTCAGACATTGAAAGAAGCAAATCCTCTCTTACTATTCCATCTGCATCTTTCTTACAATAATCAACATAGTCCTGTGGCACCCTGCCTTTAGTGATGTAGGCATTAATTGCATTAACACCTGCAGCAAGACATCCGCTTCGTACAATGTTAGCTTTCTCAACAATCAGTACATCAAGGTCTTTCTTCCCTCCAAGTGTGATACCGGCAAAACACCCTGCCGTTCCACCACCTATAATAAGTACATCTGTGTCAATAATCCTATTCTTCAACCTCCATGTACCTCCTTGCAAAATCTAATTCCATATAAACATAGTATCTTGGTATGTAAATCATTATATTCTCAATTTCCTATTTGTCAATAGGATTTTTGCAGATTCTTGTTGACTTATTCTAACTCTGAACTCCAGTGGCACACCTTTTGGACTTTATTGTGCCTATTTGCTGCCTTCCAACCACTTCAGCGTCCAATCCGCCATACTCTCGCTCTCCTTTTGGACTTCATCCTGCCTATTTACTGCCTTCCCACCACTTCAGCGTCCAATCCGCCATACTCTCGCTCTCCTTTTGGACTTCATCCTGCCTTCTCACCACTCTAACGTCTAATTTGCCACCCTCCACCTTGGAGTTAGAACATCCTATCAAAAAACACTTGATTTTCAGACACAAATATATACATAATTAAGCAATGCCAATATGTTTATGGCAATTTTGCATACTCTGAAGCTGAATGGACATCATATATATATCAGTGGACAGCTCCACCTGCAAAAGGAGGCAGGTGTGAAAAATGTAATTTTTCACACACAAGATTTGTGCTTCGCACAAACTTGAAATGCGCTAAGAAGCAGCGCAAGAATGGAGGTTTTATGATAATAGATTTTCATACACATACATTTCCAGATGAACTCGCTGACAGGGCTGTTGGTACATTAGCCCACAGTGGCGGAATCCATAACTATCTTGACGGAAGAGTGGACTCACTTAAGGAATCCATGAAGAAGGCAGGAATTGATTACTCAGTGCTGCTTCCTGTGGCAACCAAGCCTAATCAGTGCGACACAATCAATACACTTGCTTTAAAGACTAATGAAACAAGTAAGACAACCGGATTAATTTCATTTGGGGCAATACATCCGGCTTGTGAGAATTTCAGAGAAATATTGAACTGGCTTTCCAACAATGGTTTCAAAGGCATCAAGCTTCACCCGGTTTTCCAGAAAACCAATATAGATGATATGCAGTCATTAAGACTTATCGAATATGCATCAGCACTCGGGCTTATAATACTTATACATGCTGGCTTCGATGTGAGTTTTCCGGGCTGCGATGAATCAAGCGTAGACAGACTTACAGCAATGATTCAGGAAGTAAAACCAGAAAAACTCGTACTCGCACACATGGGTGGCTGGGGACAGTGGAACGAAGTTTCTTCCATATTAGAAAAGGATTACATGAAAAATGTATATCTTGATACCTCATCATGCATCAAGAAACTCAATCATAATGCCAGCCTTCCAATAGAGAAATTCAAGAAAATGGTCAACATCCACGGTGCAGACCACATATTATTCGGCTCTGACAGCCCGTGGGACGACCAGAAAGACGCAGTAGATTTAATAAAAGAATGTAGATTTTCAGAAAAAGATACAGATGACATACTTGGTAAAAATGCGGTTACACTCCTTAATTTATAGACTATTTAAAAAGTTTTGCGGTTATAACCCGAAAAAGTATTTGACTAAAGAACTTTTTGCGGTTATAACCTGAAAATTTTTACAGTTTATTTTTTGACAACGCACATATTCACCAGACACAAATCAAGCAGGCTGTCCCATATAACAGCCTGCTTACAATTTAACCACCAATAAAATCATCCCTACCACATGCACAACCAGCATCGCAGGAACCGTATACTTAAAATACCACTTCCGCGTCTTATGCCTGAACACATGCATTGCAATAAAAGCTCCAAGCGAACCGCCGATTAGCGCTGTAATAAGAAGAGTCGCCTCCCTTATACGCCATTTGTTGTGTATCGCTTTCCACTTATCAATTCCATACAAAGCAAATGTTACTACATTAATAATCAATAAATATATTCCTATAATCTTAAGCATTACCTCTCTGTAAACGCATAATTCCAAGTCTTTGCGCCGTCTGGCTTATTCTGAACAATTGACATATTCCACTTGTCATTGCCATTAATTGAGTAATATGGCGACTTCACACTGTCCGACATATAGATTATGACGCTGTCTCCTTTCGCATCTGGTGTATCCATTGTACCATAGAATACGTAAGATGCATATGAATACGCCTCATCTCCCGCCTTTACATAACTGATATATTCAGAATTTGTCTCAGGTTCATACTCCTCTACACTCATTTCGCACTTATCAATCACAAGACTACGGTAATATACCTTAAGATACTCTTCAGCCTCCTTCTGTGTCTGCTCCGAAACCTCTGCCCTGTTATTATCCTTAACCTTGAAAATCACTGGTTTAATAAGCACTATAATAACAATGACTGCAAGCAGAAATACTGCAAATGCAATAGCAAGAGTTACCCTTTTCTTAACAACATTTTTATCATCCATAAATCTTGCCCTCCTTTTTCAATGTCTCTTATTAAAAATGTGCTTCTTTATTTACCACAATTATATAACACGAAACTTACATCCAGCTTACATTCGCATATAATATACATTTGTACTTGCCAATCTCATGATAATCTGCTAAACTACACAGGCTGTGTTATGACACAGTAACAAATCGTGTGTTCGAGACCTTCCACACGCAAAACAAAACTAAAGGAGATAATTGAATATGAAGAAAAAAGGAATGAGTGTGAAATTCATCACACAGGCCGCTGTTATCGCAGCAATCTATGTCGTACTTGTAGTAATCTTTAACTACATCAGTTTCGGACCAGTGCAGTTCAGAATTGCGGAGGCACTCACAATACTGCCTTACTTTACACCTGCAGCAATCCCTGGATTATTTGTTGGCTGTATAATTGCTAACATCCTTGGTGGCGCAATTGTATGGGATGTAGTATTTGGAAGCATTGCAACACTTATCGGTGCAATCGGAACATACCTCTTAAGAAAAAATAAGTGGCTTGCCCCAGTTCCACCAATTGTTGCTAACACAATCATTGTGCCATTCGTGCTTAAGTTCGCTTATGGTTCAGAAGGCATGTTTGCAATGTTCTTCGTTACAGTTGGTGCTGGCGAGATAATTGTTTGCGGAATTATCGGAATGATACTTTTATATGCACTTACACCAGTAAGACATGTAATATTCGGTGATGAAAAGTAATTCTAAAATACCAGCCCGCATACCGATTAATATGGTAACATAATATAAAACACTCAACTATAATAATTTATAAGACAAGGCAGAAGAAATACTTGTAGGAAATCCCTGCAGGTAAATCTTCTGCCTTTTCATATTAAAGGCAAGGCTGCACTTCTCATGTAATCCCCCCTATATGATATTCCCACGGATATCTTATTAAGATTATTATGTCACTTTTTGTAACATATATCAAATCTTTCATTAATCAAAAAAGTTTTACAACTTTTGAATTAAGAATCACTCCGGCAAGCACCACTCCAACTATTATGCATATTTGTAAAACCGATATTCCACCATAAAAATCAATATATGTTACAATTCCCGGAAATGTATAATAATGCAGTACATTAACACCTATTTTATAAATATAATACAGAACATTTATGGACAGACACGCCAACACGCCCACTCTGTAATTAATTTTTGCCGACAAATATGTAGCAATTGATGCAAATATATTTATTCCTAATATAGCCGTAACTATATTAACAATTATGTAACCTCTTACAGATATGTTAAAAGGATAATCTGCAAATGCCTGAATGCTTTGAATTAATATATCATACCTTTGAATATCTAACACCTTGGTAACACTATGATAATAGTAACAATATACACCTGCACACATTACTGTATTAACCACTGCATTAATAAGCAGCTTCCTTATTATCCACCTCTTTCTGTTCCTTCCTGTCCTTACCAATGCAAGAACATTCTCGTCCTTTTCAAATGAAATCACTCCTACATTAAGCAGGCATGCTGTTATAAGACATATGCACATCAATAGTTCCTTATTATCACGCTGTCTTTCATCAAATAATTTATTATATTCATATTGATTTATAAGAGAAACATTTACGCCGTCATCATGCTTTTCATTTACATAATGAACCAGATTAATTTCATGATTAAGTATTACCATCTGTGCATTATTGTCTTTCTCTGCCTGCATTAATTGATATTCCTGTATGAGTTCTTCCTCCAGACTATATAATTCGCTTTCTGATAAGGCACTATTATTCTGACAAAATGTATACACCGTACTTTCAACCATATTATACTTGAGCTTATATGCAAATGTATAACTGCTGACTATAACAATCATAAGGCAATACACTATCAGCATCCGCCGTTTTATCAGAATTTTCCACAATTCCTTCATAAAAACAGGAAAATTTGAAAATATCCTGTTAAACTGTAGGCTGATTTTCCCAAGAAGCCTTTCGATAACCCCTGCCTTTCGCTGTGTCTTTTTGAGACTACATGCGAAAGCCATCATCGTTGATAATAATATTATTATCAAACCTACCAATACTGTGCTCTCCTGTACATCACTTATAAAATATGTGTAACCCCAGTTCTCATATTTAAACCATATTGTATTATCTACAAGATTACTGATATTAATATATTTAATACCTCTGAATATGCTTTTTGCTGAAATCAATTTAGCAAGCAGAAGTTCTATTCCAACTATTATTACAGAAAATGATAAACCTATATTCTTATTATCAAATAAATTAATTAAAGCATATAAAAATACTGACATTGCAAATGTAACTGCCACTGTCTTAAAAGCAACAGTCAAAACCAGTCCCACTCTGCTCATCCCCATAGAAACAAGATAAATTTCTGAATCCGACCCTGACATTCCATGAATTGAACTCCAGTCATTATATACAAATAATGAAGTCATTGTAATCGCTGTATACGATAATAGTACTACAGCAATAGACAATATAAGCAGCACGATTATACGCTTCAGCTCTAATATCATCCTGCCATTAGGAGCACTTTTTACAATATACTGCATTTTTTTCGAATCTGACTGCATTCCATAGATAAATATAAGCATTATTACAATGATAAAATATCCCATATATTTATATTCTGCCATACTTCTCAGCCATACATCACTACTATAATCGACATCATAATCATATGCCTTCTGCAAATCATTCTGTGTCTTTATTAATTCCAGTCTGCTTTCCCCTGATTGTGCATACATGGCATTATTTTTATATCTGTCTATATTCACCAGCTTATTCTCTATATTAATCTTATAATTTCTGACAAATTCCACTTTTTCAGAAAAGAGCGTTTTAGCTTCTATATACTGTTCATTATCTGTAATATCAGGATTATCTGATTCATATTGTCTTATATATCCATGATAATCACTTATATTTCCCTCATTTAATTCCCTGTTATATTCTTTCAGCATATTATCATATATTTTGTATGAATACTGTCCGTTATTAATAATGCAGAATAAAACTATATTAAGCACAATTATGAGAACTGCTGTCAGAATTCTTTTTAAAGATATTACCTTAACTAATTCCATTCGCATCCCCCTTGTTCCCTCTCAATTTACATAATGCCAGCCTTACCGTTTTCACGAAAGACTGGCATTTTATTATTTACTCCATTGATATATTTTTTTCGCAGTACTTCCCTGCATATCTTTATCAGATAAATCTATAGCGTAGACAGAATATGTATTCACATATGGTTCAACTTTATTATCAAAAAATTCGATATTATTATTTTTCCAGCCTTTTGCATTATTACGCTGCATTCCTACATAGATATTATTGTTATCAATACCTTTAATTTCTATGCCGGAAAATGTTCCATCGCTTGATCCGTCACCAGCAAAACTGCATGTCCACACTACCTGTTTATCCGCATTTACAGCCTTTATATTCCCTTCATTATGTAAAGCCTCATAGAAGTATATATCCCCATTAATATATCTTAGTGATGATATTTCTAATGCTTCCGGATTGTTATATATTTCCTCTGTTTTTCCATCAACTGATACTTTAATAATCCGCTTATTGTCTGTAACAAAATATAACGAATCATTATCATCCGCTGTTATAGAAGTCACTTTACTTATTATACCTGTCTGGCTGCCAAGTATATCTGTTGCATTATCAGTATTAATGTTAAGCTTTTCCTCAAATTTTCCATTATAGATGTCATATCTGTAGATTCTGTACTGCACCGGAGTATTCTTTGAACCATATCTTGTATCTCCACCGGCTATATAATATACACACTTATCTCCGACGCATACCTTACAGCATGCCATATTAAACAATTCGTAATCTATTGGAAATATAAAGCTGCCTAATTCTTCCACTTTAGAATTACCATTAATTGCAATTCTGTTACAGCTCACCTTAGTATTGTAATCATCCTCAACAAGATTCTGTGCATTCGTTGGCTGTACAGAATAATAATACAGGTAATTCTCATGCATGGCAGCCACCGTTGAAGTATTCGCAGATGCTATTCCCACAATCTTTCCGTCTGACGCAAGACATGCTACCTTACTTTCATTATTAAACTTTTCATCATATTCCATAAGATAATCGCCAGACTCGTCCCTTTTTATCATATAAATATGATTATCCTTATACCATACCATATTACCAAGACAATTTACTGATACACCATTTAAGTCATATGGATCATAATCCATCTTATCTGCTGCAAATGCTTTGCACTTACTATCCTTATGTGAGCATGTCATATCCGGACACATCGGAACTGCTTCATTATCAGTCATATCATAAAAATACAGAATTCCATTTGTCAAAAAAATGAATCCGTTATCAGTAAATGCCGCACTGTTGCTCACAGATTTTTCATATAAATCATGATTATATGTGTAATTAATTGTCTGCTCCTGCGTAACATGATTGTCTGCATCCTTAGCCGTTGTACATCCACATAATATTGTTGATATACTTAGTGCTATCATTGTAAGATTTTTAAGCCTTTTATTCATGCCCATACCTCCTCTTTCAATCAATGTTCTTTTTCTTCTTCAGTAATCACATCCTTAGACACAAAAAAATCAGCTATAACCAATGCAACTGAATGAATCATATACATAATTCCTTTCACTTTATACATTGATTATAGCTGATTTAATTTTTTAAAAAAGTAGTTTGGCATATTCGGTAATATATGGCATATTCTGCACAATTTTATTTATCAAAAAACTATTGACAAACCTTTTCTAATGTGCATCTGCACATCAGATAATTATCTCCCTGCTGTTCATAGTTGATAGTTCCATTATATTTATCAATAATATCTCTGATATTCATAATTCCGAAACCATGCATGTTCTTATCCTTCTTGGTTGTATTCATGTGTGGATTGTTATTTAACACATTACCACTTGTGGTATTACCTATGTCTATATACATGCTGGCATTATCCTCTGCTATCTGGAGCTTAATTGATGGCTTCTCACATTGTCCTGCTGCTTCAATAGCATTATCACACAGATTCTCAAGAAGTATATATAAGTCCATATCATCAACACCTGCAATATTCCACAGTACATAACATGCCATGTCAATTCCAGCCTCACGGCACTGGTTAATCTTTCTGTTCAGCAGATAATTAAGCACAATATTATTACTTACAATCTCTGTAACATTAATGTTATTATAACCTGTACGATATTTATCAAGCACCTCAAGTGCCTTTGAATACTTCTCATCCTGAATAAGCTCACTGATAAGGATCAGGACATTATTAATGTCATGTCTTTGCTTACTGTTCTGCTTCTGCATATCAAGTATCGATTCAATATCTTTCTCCTTCTGCTGATATGCGCTAAGCATAACCTGCTGACGGGTTTTCTGTTCATATACCTTCTGTTCCATAATAAGCAGTAATACACTTATAACATTAATTATTATAATGCCCGCCATGGCAATAAATGTATATATTACATTCATCTCATAGCTCTTATCTGAACGATATACCATAAAACAGCATACTATGACCGATATAGCTGGTATCAAGGACATTATAAGCATGTATTGATTATCTTTTTCCTTTAAAAACACCTTTAATTTTATAATGAATCCCAAAAACAGCATAAGTAATATCTGTACAAATATAACACTTACATATCTTGAACCCGTTCCATATCTATGTGCATTAAGAAAATCTTTCTTAACAACAAGTGATACCAATCCACCACCTAGTAACGAACTTCCAGCCAGACAGCATATCATCATGACGTTGTAGAATATCTTCTCAATAACACTTCCGCCCAATACTACAAAACTGAATATCAGTGAATATACCATATATACATATATTGCCACACTCTCAAAGTATACAATATGGTTAGATACAGTAAGATATATGAATGTAATCAATATCCCGGCAGCACTGACACATTTCTTATTATACTTATCCTTACAACCAAGACTAATAATAAGGAACACGGTCACAACTACACTCTGAAACAGATTTATGAAACTTTCGAATATTATATCTGTCATATGAACATTCTCCTTATCTCATCGACTCTGCTTCTGCTTATGTGATAGACTGTGCCATCCTTCATAATAAGATTATCCTTTTTTCTTTCTTTAACATAATCCTTATTGACCATCTCGCCCTGTGATATCTTAATGAAACCGAACTGCTTTAGCTGCTCTTCATATGTACTTAGGTTGGCTCTTATTTTTCTCTCGCCATTAACACCTTTGAATATAAGGTCATGTTTTATAACATTCACAGACACAATATCTGAAAGTCTTATTATATCGCCTTTCTCAATTACAAGTATTTTCTTTTTTCCTCTGAGAAAATCCATAATATTATACATTGTCTGTACAATATCGTTTTCAATATTATTCTTTCTTATAAAATCAATAGGAGTAAGACCGAATACCTGATACACATAATTGCTATGTGATGTGCAGAATACTATTCCTGCATTTTTATTTAATCTGCGTATCTCCTTTGCAATATCTAATCCGCTTGACTTTCCACACTCAATATCAAGTATGAATATATCTGTGTCTTCTATCGCTTCATCAAGCATTTCTTGCGGAGACTGATATATCACAACTTCTGCTATATCAGTCTCTGGCATGTGCTTTGCATATTCAGTCTTTATATATTTACCTATTAATCTGCCATGCTCCGGCTCATCATCGCATATAGTAAATCTCGTCAAATGCCTTCCCCCTGTGTGTATTATCTAAGCATTTCTTCCCAGTTCAAATGCCTTCCTGTTAAGCTCAAGGAATTTAGCAGGAACATTTTTCTCTATGGCATCCTGCCACTGTTCGTCTGTTATGTCAGGGAAGTATGTTGAGAATCTTCCCATAAGTGCTATATTAACAGCCTTAGAAGAACCTGCCTCCTCAGCGAGTGCAAGGAAATCCTTCGCATCAACCTTGGCGCCTGCTGCTGTAAGCTTCTCAATAAGTCCTTCCGGATACTCTGCTGCCCCTGTAATTACAGGCATTGGCTCCATCTTCTGCGTATTGGTGATGATAACTCCGTCTTTCTTTAAGAATTCAACCCATCTTGCAGCCTCTAACTGCTCAAATGAAATGATAACATCAGCCTCACCTTTATCGATTACCGGTGAATATACCTTCTCGCCGTATCTTACATAAGTTACAACCGAACCGCCTCTCTGGCTCATTCCGTGTACCTCGGAAACCTTAACATCATATCCCTGCTTTAATAATACATATCCTAACATCTTGCTGGCAAGAAGTGTTCCCTGTCCGCCAACACCAACTATCATAATATTCTTTGTCATATTGAATCTCCCTTCAGTTACCTGTCTAAACTACATTCCTATTGCATCGAATCTGCACATCTGCTTGCACACTTCACATCCGATACATAATGTTGGGTCAATATGTGCTTTCTTATCCTTGAATGATATAGCAGGACAGCCAATCTGCATACATGCCTTACAGCCTTTACATTTGTCCTGATTAATTGCTATTGCAGGCTTGTGGACAGTTCCCTTAATCATTACACATGGTCTTCTGCTTATGATTATAGACGGTTCTTTAGCTGCAAGCTCCTCTGTTACTGCTGTCTCAACTGCTGCGAGGTCGTATGGGTCAACAACTCTTACTCTGTTAAAGCCTAAAGCCCTGCATAATGCTTCAAGGTCAACTTTGCCTGCAGGCTCACCTCTTAAGTTCTTACCAGTTGTAGGATTCTGCTGATGTCCTGTCATACCTGTGATTGAGTTATCAAGAATAATTACTGTTGAATTACTCATGTTGTAAGATATGTCTGTAATTCCAGTCATTCCTGAATGCATAAATGTTGAATCTCCGATAACACCTACGCTGTTACTCTCGCCTGCTTCTCCCATAGCCTTGTTAAAGCCATGAAGTCCTGAGCATGACGCACCCATGCAGACATTAAGATCCATTGCATTAAGTGGTGCAACTGCGCCCAATGTATAACATCCGATATCTCCGTATACCATAATCTTCTTCTTGTGAAGAATGTAGAATATTCCTCTGTGTGGACAGCCGGCACACATAACTGGTGGTCTGCCCGGAATCTGTGCGTCTATTGTTGTGTATTCAGGTTCTTCCATTCCCATACATTTTTTAATAAGATTCTGTGAGAATTCTCCACATATTGGAAATGTATCCTTACCATGAACCTGTATTCCTAACTGCCTGCAGTGGTTCTCAATGATTGGGTCAAGCTCCTCTATTACATAGATTTCGTCCTTACCCTCTGCAAAATCTTTGATAAGCTTCTCTGGAAGTGGATATACCATGCCAAGCTTAAGTACGCTTACCTTATCTCCAAATACTTCCTTAGTATACTGGTATGATGTTGATGATGTGATTACACCTATCTTCTTTCCATTGACAAGGCTTCCCTCTGCACACTCTTCAATTCTGTTAATTCCACTTGTCTCTGCATACTGTATAAGGTCAAGTGTTCTCTGCTCAACTCTTACATGTGCATCTCTTGAATTCTTAGTCATCATGACCTTAGTTGGGTCTTTTACATAAGGGACCTGTGCAGGCTCTACTCTTTCTTCAGGACATACAACACTCTGTGAATGTGCAACTCTTGTACACATTTTGATAAATACTGGTGTATTGTACTTCTCTGATATCTCATATGCTTCCTTAACGAAAAGTCTTGATTCTTCTGAATCTGCAGGCTCAAGCATAGGTACTTTGGCTGCAAATGCATAATGTCTTGAATCCTGTTCGTTCTGTGATGAGTGCATTCCCGGGTCATCTGCTACACAGATTACAAGTCCTGCGTTAAGTCCCTGATATGATATTGTAAATAATGGGTCTGCTGCCACATTTAAACCAACATGCTTCATTGCACATGCTGCTCTTACTCCACCGAGTGTTGCTCCGTGTGCTGCCTCTAATGCAACCTTTTCATTAGGCGCCCACTCGCAGTATATCTCATCATATTTTGCTGCTTCTTCTGTTATCTCTGTACTTGGTGTTCCCGGATAACTTGATATTACCTTACAGCCTGCTTCATACATTCCTCTTGCAACTGCCTTATTGCCCAGCATTAATTCTCTCATAACAATCTCCATTCTATGTATTCTTATCAGCCTTTATTTTCCTGTTCTACAAGTCTGTCTGCGCCGTACATCTTACGAAGCTTCGGCTTCTCAATCTTTCCTGTAGCATTACGCGGAATATCTGCAAATATAATCTCTTTCGGACGCTTGTATCTTGGAAGCTCCATGCAAAAGTCTTCTATCTCTTCCTTTGTACATGTAACTCCGTCCTTAACTTCTATGATAGCCGCTGTCTTTTCACCCAGTCTGTGGTCTGGAAGACCGATAACAGCTACATCTTTAACTTTATTAAATCTTCTGATGAAGTCCTCTATCTGAACCGGATAAATGTTTTCTCCACCGCTTACGATAACGTCTTTCTTTCTGTCTACAAGGAAGTAGAAACCGTCCTCGTCCTGCATAGCCATATCACCTGTATATAACCAGCCGTCCTTAAGAACCTCCTTAGTAGCTTCCTCGTTGCGGTAATAACATGTCATGACACCCGGTCCTTTAACACAGAGTTCTCCGACATCTCCCTGTTTTACTGTATTACCGTCTTCATCAACTATCTTACATTCCCATCTGTAACCCGGAATTCCGATAGCACCAACCTTATTGATATTCTCCACACCAAGATGTACACAGCCCGGACCTGTTGATTCTGAAAGTCCGTAGTTGGTATCGTACTGGTGCTTAGGGAAGTATTCCTTCCATCTCTTGATAAGTGAAGGTGGAACCGGCTGCGCACCTATATGCATAAGTCTCCACTGGTCAAGTCTGTAATCTGATAACTTGATGTCTCCTCTGTCAAGTGCATCTAATATATCCTGAGCCCAAGGCACTAACAGCCACACGATTGTACATTCTTCATCTGATACAGCCTTAAGGATTGTCTCAGGCTTAGTTCCCTTAAGAAGTACAGCCTTGCTTCCTGCCACAAGACTTCCCATCCAGTGGAACTTGGCTCCTGTATGGTAAAGTGGAGGAATACATAAAAATGTGTCATATCTTCCCGTTCCATGGTGCTTCTGCTCCATCTCGGCAGCCTGTGTAAGGCTTCTGTGCTTATGAAGAATAGCCTTAGGAAATCCTGTTGTTCCTGATGAGAAATATATTGCACCGTAATCATCTTCTGTTATTGTTACATCAGGTGCTTTGCTTGAACAGTCAGCAACCAGTTCACGGTAGCTTTCTGCAAAGCTTGGACAGTTATCTCCCACATAGATAAGAAGTCTGCCCTTTGATAATCTCTCAGCATTTACCTCAATTCGTCCTATAAACTGTGGTCCAAATACAATAACATCTACCTCTGCAAGCTCTGCGCAGTAATAGATTTCGTCTGAATCATATCTGAAGTTGAAAGGCACTGCTATCGCACCTGTCTTTAACACTCCGAAATATATAGGAAGCCATTCAAGGCAGTTATACATAATAATAGCTACCTTATCGCCCTTCTTGATCCCTCTGCTGATAAGCATGTTGGCGAATCTGTTCGCTTTCTCGTTAAATACACTCCATGTAATCTCTCTGCGGTATGGAGAATAAGTTGTAGGCTCAATAAGCCCGAACTCCTTCCATGTCGTTCTTCTCGTATCCTTTTCATCAGGATTGAGTTCTACCAATGCAACCTCGTCTGGATATTCTCTTGCATTGCGCTCTAAGTACTCTGTAACTGGCATCTTAATTCCTTCCCTGCTGCCCCCGACAGCATGCAATTTCATTAAATTATATCATACTATATTTTGCCAAAAAAATCCATAAAACAGCCCGCCTTTCAGCCACGCTTTCGTCAAACTTCCCCTTTAATTCCAACTTAAAAAATGCTATGATTAAGTTAGTTAATTTGCGCATGTGTATCCGGCTGTCCGGCACCTGTCTGTGGTGCAGGAATGAATTGTGACGAGCTGTGCAGGAGTTAAGCCGCTGTCTGCAAAAGCTAATCGCACAAAAGCTCGTCCAAGCGAAGCGCGTTTGCTTTTGTGCGATGTAATAAACTCTGCAGACAGCGGCTTTTACTCCTGCTAAGCGAGGAAAACCTGAGTTCCAGCGCCACAGACAGGTGTCGGACAGCCTGATACACACACGCAGCTTACTACTACTTAACATTTTTTAAAGGGGGATATATTATGGCGTTACATGTTATGGACGAGGCCAACCGCTGCTTACAGTGCAAAGTGCCTCAGTGTCAGAAGGGATGTCCTATCAACACTAACATTCCTATGGCAATCCGTTTACTTAAAGAGAACAAGCTTAACGAAGCTGGTAAAATGCTTTTCGAGAACAACCCACTTACTACCGTGTGCAGTCTTATCTGCAATCATGAGAACCAGTGTGAAGGTCACTGTGTACTTGGAAGAAAGGGCGCTCCTGTACATTTTTCTACTATTGAAAATTATATCTCAAGTACATATGCCAACCAGATGACTGAAGGTCCTAAGCCTTCTAACGGCATGAGAGTCGCAATCATCGGTTCGGGCCCTGCCGGTATCACTATTGCAATTATTCTTGCAAGATACGGATATCAGGTTACTATATTTGAAGGAAAGGACAAGATTGGCGGCGTATTAAGATACGGTATTCCGGAATTCAGACTTCCTAAGACTGTTCTTGACGATATTGAATACAGACATCTTGCCTTGAAGGGCATTAAGATTCGTCCGAATACAACTATCGGTGGTGCAATCGGAATTGATGATTTGTTCCGTGATGGCTACAAGTCTATATTTATAGGTACAGGCGTATGGAAGCCTAACTCTCTTCATATTAAAGGAGAGACTTTCGGTAATGTCCACTTTGGTATCAATTACCTCAATAACCCTGACAGCTATCACCTTGGTGAAACTGTTATTGTTATCGGTGCCGGTAATGCCGCTATGGACGT
Organism: [Eubacterium] eligens ATCC 27750; assembly: GCF_000146185.1. Taxonomy (NCBI): domain Bacteria; kingdom Bacillati; phylum Bacillota; class Clostridia; order Lachnospirales; family Lachnospiraceae; genus Lachnospira; species Lachnospira eligens. Next base: position 1,976,023 of record NC_012778.1, read on the forward strand.
TGCAAGAACTGCCAAGAGAAAAGGCTCCCGCAATGTCATCTGTTTCTCTATCACTAAGGAAGTTGCTGCAAGCAAATATGAATTCAGCTATGCACAGCTTGAAGGAATCACATTTGAATATAACAAACGCCCCGTTGAGATTAAGGATGACGGTGTTATATTCAGGGATATTATTGAGAATGAAGATGGAACTTTCACTGATGTAGAAGGAACTGATACACTTCACCACTCAGACAGTGTTATCATCTCTATCAGTCAGGGACCTCAGAACCGTATTGTTAACACAACAACAGGTCTTAAGGCTACTGCAAGAGGACTTCTTGACGCAGACGAGACTGGTCACACAAGCCGTCCGGGTATATTTGCATCAGGTGATGTTGTCAACGGTGCAAGAACCGTAGTAGAAGCTGTTGCACACAGCAAGATTGTGGCAGAATCAATGCATCAGTATATGCAGTCTCTGCCGAAGGATGAAGAATAAAGATATTATTTTTAGCAATAAAAATCGTCTATGACACAGCTCTTAAATTGAGTTTCTGTCATAGACGATTTTATTTATCTCTCATTAGCTTTTAATTACATATCTGCAAGCAATTCCTTTGCCTTGTCCATAGAATCCATATGAACATAGATATCACACTTAGAATTCTTGCTGTTATTAAGGAACTTGAACACGCCTGTGTGGAAATTCCACTTCTCAAAATATGATATATTGTTTCTTCTAAGCACTCTCTCTATCTTTCTGCTTTCTTCTAATGTTACATCAGAACGCAATAAACGTTCATTAGTTCCGACTTCTGACATACTGCTGCACCTCTTTACTAACGTCTGTTATATTAGTATGTTACCACATTTTAAATGTAAAATCCACTTTAGAAAATTAAAAAATCGGTCTGAACACTTGTCCAGACCGAATAAACATTTAAAGAATATCAATTAAGCGATTGTGTAAATCCATCCCTTAGGAGCTTCAATCTTGCCCATCTGGATACCTGTTAATGTATCATAGAGCTTCTGGATTGTAGGACCCATCTTCTCCATTCCGCTTGGGAAGCAGATTTCCTTACCATGGTCGTTAATCTTTCCAACAGGTGAGATAACTGCAGCTGTACCGCAAAGACCACACTCTGCAAAATCCTTAACTTCATCAAAGAGAACTTCTCTTTCCTCAACCTCTAATCCAAGATATTCCTTAGCAACAACCATTAATGAACGGCGTGTGATTGATGGAAGAATTGAATTAGACTTTGGTGTTACGAACTTACCATCTTTAGTGATGAATATGAAGTTAGCACCACCTGTCTCCTCAACCTTAGTTCTTGTTGCTGGGTCAAGGTACATATTCTCTGCAAATCCTTCTTCATGTGCTGTCATAATTGCATGTAAGCTCATAGCATAGTTAAGTCCAGCCTTGATATGTCCTGTTCCGTGTGGTGCTGCTCTATCAAAATCTGAAACCTTGATAGTAATAGGCTTGGCACCGCCCTTGAAGTAAGGACCTACTGGAGTTGTAAGTACTCTGAACTGATATTCATCAGCAGGCTTAACTCCGATAACAGGGTTGCTTCCGAACATGTATGGACGGACATAAAGTGTTGCACCTGAACCAAAAGGTGGTACCCATGCTGCATTAGCTTCTACTGTCTTAGCAACTGCCTCTACCCACTTATCTTCTGGGTAAACTGGCATCTCAAGTCTCTCACATGAATCTTTCATTCTTGCTGCATTCAGATCTGGGCGGAACATAACAATGTGACCATCCTCTGTTGTATAAGCCTTAAGACCTTCAAAACATGTCTGTGCATACTGAAGGACACCTGCACACTCGTTAATGACAACCTTGTCATCCTCTGTAAGTGTTCCGTTATCCCATGCGCCATCTTTATAGTTGGCTACGAATCTCTTGTCAGTCTTGATGTAACCAAAGCCAAGGCTTGACCAATCAATATTCTTCTTTTCCATTGTTAGTACTTCCTTTCATCTAAAGATACCAATGTAAAAAATGTTTTACACGATTTTGAGCATATTTTACGCTCTTAAAAATGTCATGTCAACATTTCATTACTCATCTCCGGTAATTTCTGTGTAATATTTAGCATAATCGGTTCTTTCTGCCTTAGTAAATGCAATTGCTGTTCTTGGATGCTGGTTAGTCTGACCGGTAAGCATGTACTGTACATCACATCCCCACACAACACCTGATGCTTTAAGTGGAACCATATGCTTTTCAATAAACTTAAGCACTGGAACAATATTAAACTTAGGATTTCTTAAGAACCCTAATAATAATTCTGAATAGCAGTTACCTGCACCTCTTCCCATTCCGCTTACTGTTGCATCAAGAAGGCTTACGCCGATTGAGCATGCCTCAATTGTATTGGCAAATGCAAGCTGCTGGTTGTTATGTGCATGTATACCAACACTTTTTCCATACTTCTCTGCTATCTTAATGTATTTGTCAGCAAGTCTTCTTACCTGCTCCGGGTATAATGAACCATAGCTGTCAACAAGGTATATGTACTGTGCCTTGCTCTGTGATGCAAGAAGCTCTAATGCAAGGTCTAACTCATTCTCACCTGCTGTCGATATCGCCATAATATTGACTGTAACCTCATATCCCATATCTGAACAGTAGTTAGCCATCTCAATAGCTGCCGGAATGGTATTAATATATGTTGCAACTCTCACCATATCAACAACTGACTCTGACTTAGGTGGAATATCTCTCTTCATATTAGTTCTTCCGACATCAGCCATAACTGATATCTTAAGTGGTGTATCATTCTCGCCAACAATAGCTCTGATATCTTCTTCCTTACAGAACTTCCACTTTCCGAATTCTTTCTCATCAAATATATCCTTATCAGCCTTATATCCAAATTCCATATAATCAACGCCTGCTGCCACATTAGCTTCATAAAGATCTTTAACAAACTCATCAGTGAATTCAAAATTATTCACAAGACCTCCATCTCTTAATGTACAGTCCATAACCTTGATGTCTGGTCTGTAAGAAGTCAAATTACCCCTGTTTTCTGCCATAACCTGTTTCCTCCTGTAAAATTTCCTCCTGGAATTGTTTCGCTTTAAACCGTTACGCTTTAAAGTGTTAAACTGTTTTGAATTATAACACATCTATCAAGGTTGTCAACTGTTGATGTGAGATTTTTACTTCACCATCAGCCTCTCCATAAACACATCCATCAACGCATTAAGCCCCTTAAGGTATTCCTTCGCATTAGTGAATTTCTTCTTAGTTACAGTCCATATAAATGCAGGATTGGCGTCTACTCTCATCTGGATTGCACCGCCATACTCGTCAAGAAGCTTCTTTATAGCATCCGGGTCTAATTCAGCCTTAGGATAAACTGTCATAACTGTACGCCATACTGCTGTTCCTGATTCCTGATGCGCAACGCCGCCCTTTATCTCTATCATGCCAAGTTTATGTGCCTTTGACTTGATAAGCGCAATCATAAGCAGATTGTCGGCGCATGATGGCACACTTCCGTATCTGTCTGATAACTCGTCCCTCATATCTGATAATTCATCCATGTTCTCAAGTGCAGCAATTCTCTTATATATATCAAGCTTCTGGTACTCACTCTTAATATATGTTGCCGGAATATAAGCGTCCACATCTACATCTATTGTTGTCTCAAACTCATACTCATTCTTAATTCCCTTAAGATTGTTGACTGCCTGATTAAGCATTTTACAGTACAGGTCGTATCCTACAGCCGCCATGTGACCATGCTGGCTGTTTCCAAGCACATTTCCTGCACCTCGGATTTCCAGATCCTTCATCGCAATCTTAAAGCCCGAACCGAAATCCGCAAATTCCCTGATTACGCTGAGTCGCTTCTCCGCTACCTCTGTCAGTACCTTATCTCTTCTGTACAGTAAAAATGCATACGCAGTCCTTGAGCTTCTGCCAACTCTTCCTCTTAGCTGATAAAGCTGAGAAAGTCCAAAACGATCTGCATCTTCAATTATCATTGTGTTGCAGTTGGATATATCCATACCTGTTTCAATTATAGTTGTAGACACCAACACATCTATCTCACCATTAACGAAATCACACATTATCTTCTCAAGCTCCCGTTTAGCCATCTGACCGTGGGCATATGCCACATTTGCATCAGGAACAAGCTCCTGAATGTGTGCAGCCGCCTCATCAATGCTTCTTACACGGTTGTATACATAGTAGACCTGACCGTTTCTGGCAAGCTCCCTTGTGATTGCCTCTCGTATCATCTCATCATTATGCTCTGTAACGAAAGTCTGTATCGGAACACGGTCAACCGGAGGCTCTTCAAGAACACTCATATCCCTGATTCCCGCAAGGCTCATGTGAAGCGTTCTTGGAATCGGAGTGGCACTGAGCGTAAGCACATCAACATTATTCTTTAACTTCTTAATCTTCTCCTTGTGTGTAACACCAAAACGCTGTTCCTCATCAATAATAAGAAGTCCCAGATCCTTGAACACCACGTCTTTAGAAAGAAGCCTGTGTGTGCCTATTACAATGTCAACCATGCCCTTCTTAAGTTCCTCAATGGTCTCCTTATTCTGTGCTGAGGTTCTGAAGCTTGACAACTGGGCTACCGTAACCGGAAAGTCCTTCATTCTCTGTTCAAATGTGGTAAAATGCTGACTTGCAAGTACTGTTGTAGGTACAAGATAAGCAACCTGCTTTCCTTCCTGAACCGCCTTAAATGCTGCTCTTATCGCAATCTCTGTCTTACCATAGCCCACATCTCCACATATAAGTCTGTCCATTACCCTGCGGCTTTCCATGTCATGCTTCGTGTCTTCTATCGCATTTAACTGGTCTGTTGTCTCCTCATAAGGGAACATTTCCTCAAATTCCTGCTGCCATACCGTATCCGGTCCAAACTGGTATCCTTCTATTCTCTGTCTTGTGGCATACAGCTCAACAAGGTCTTTAGCCACTTCTTCAACGGCTGAATGAACCTTTGACTTAGTCTTTCCCCACTCTGAACCACCAATCTTATTAAGCTTTGGCTTTTTCTCTACATCTGAACCGGCAAATTTCTGCAGACGGTCAAGCTGTGTTGCGAGCACATAAAGGTTGCTGTTATCTGCGTAAGATATCTTGATGTAATCCTTCTCAACACCTTCAACCTTAATCTTCTCAATGCCCTTGTACTGGCCTATACCGTAATTCTCATGAACAACATAATCGCCAATATTAAGTTCATTAAAGCCGGCAATATTCTTGCCATCATACTCCTTCTTCTTAACCCTCTTGCGCTTCTTCTCTGTAAATATGTCATTTTCGGCAATGCACACAAATCCCTGCAGCGGATACTCAAATCCCCTGTGAAGGCTTCCGTAAGTAACCATCACAAGTCCGCCTGCCATGGATTTATTGCTGTCCTCTGTATAGAAGCTCTCAATTCCAAGCCTTCCAAGATCATCAACAATTCTGTTAGCTCTTGTTCTTGAGCTGCACACAAGAAGAACTGCGTATTTATTACGTTTATACTTCCTTATGTCATCTGAAAGATATTCAAAGCTGTTATTATATGAGCTTATGCTTCTCGCTTCAATATGCATTGAATAATCTATCCCAAAGAATTCAGGTGTGTATTCAAGTGTTGTCAGCACAAGCTGCTTATGTCCGTTCATTGAAAGAACGGCTGTCTCCATATCCATAAACATATGTGTCTGACTTGGTAGCACATAACCGCTTTCTAATCTGTTCTTCATACTCTCACTGTACTCATAGAAAGTCATGTCGCTGTGTTCCTTAAGCCTTACAGGTTCGTCCACGACAATAAGAGTATCTCCCTTAGGGAAATACTCTGCCAGGCTGCTCACTCTGTCTGCAAATGTATATATGAATTTGCTGTAATCTCCTGTCCTTAACGCGTCATCAAACATTCTGTTAAGATGATTGCCAGCCTCTATCTGTTCCTTAGTACGCTTCCTTTTATCTGCTCCGAACAGCTTCATCTGTTCGTCTTTTTCATGTCTGATTTTTTCAATCCCCTGCTCTATTTCATCCTCAGTAAAAAGGAACTCTGTTGCAGGAAATACCGTATAACTCTTATAATTCTCAATGGAACGCTGGCTGTCTGCATCAAACGCCCTTATTGAGTCTATCTCATCATCCCACAATTCAATTCTCACAGGTGCTTCATCTGTATATGAAAATATATCTATTATTCCGCCTCTTATGGCAAACTGTCCTTTGGCTTCAACCATTCCGAATCTCTCGAATCCCATAGCTGTAAGTTTCTTTGCCATATCCTCTACATCGAGTATGTCACCCTTCTTAAGGTTAATGACTGCCCGCTTGAATCTGTCGACTGGAAGAAGCATATCTGATATTCCATCAATGGTTGTCACAATTGTAAGCGGTCCGTCTGAAGCTTCCTCTGTTGATTTCTCTGTTCCAGATTTTACAATGTCCGATTTATTCAATCTGTCAATTATGGCTGCTATACATCTGATTCGCTCTCCGGCAATCTGTCGTCCCTGCACATCTGCGTTATAAAATATTACATCTTTCGCAGGATAATACATTACATTTCCGCCGTTAAAGAATCTGGCATCCTCCGCCATATCCCTTGCTTTCCCCTCGTCACTGGTTATAACAAGCTGGAAATTATAATTGCTGGCTATGGCACTTGAAAAATGCAGCTTCTGCGTGTCAATACAGCCACTTACCATTACTGTTCTGCCACCATCTTTAGCAAGCTCTTTATTAAGTTGTTCCACACCGGCTGTATTATACACCGGCTCAAATATTGCTTTCATATTATACCACCAGTTATCCGTTATATTTATTCATACCACTTTCTATTCCATCTGTAAGTATGCATTCTACAGCTTCACAGGCTTTCTTATTAGCCTCTCTTAATGTTGCATATTCCTCTGCAGGAAATTTCCCAAGCACCCAGTCTGCAAGATCCCAGTTCTTAGGCTTATCGCCGACTCCGAACTTTATTCTCTTGAACTTGTCGCTTCCAAGATGTGCTATTATACTCTTGATTCCATTGTGTCCACCTGCACTTCCCTTTGCACGGAGTCTTAGCTTACCTACATCAAGACTTATATCATCAAAGATAACAAGAAAATCATCTATATCACATTTGTAATAATCCATAACTTCTCTTATACACTCGCCTGAATTATTCATATATGTCATAGGCTTAACAAGTATTACTTTCTGACCTGCTATTACGCCTTTTCCGATAAGTCCCTTGTGCTTTGCTGTGTCCACACTGATATTATATTTGTCTGCAAGCTCGTCTATTACTGAAAATCCTGCATTGTGTCTTGTTCCCATATATTCTTTACCCGGATTACCAAGTCCCGCTATTATATACATTGTGTTTTCCTCTCTTTTTATTATAACATTTATTGAGATTATACTTATTCAATAAATTTAAAGCAAGTACAAAAGAGCCAGTCTGCTTTCACAGGCTGGCCCTTACTCATCTTGTATCCGACTGCTTTACTCTTCTACATACTCTGCCTTTTCGTAAGCTTCAAGAACAATCTTCTGCAGCTTATCCCTTGTCTGAGTATTAATTGGATGAGCGATGTCCCGATACTCTCCGTCTGATGATTTTCTGCTTGGCATTGCAATAAACAATCCCTTCTCTCCCTCAATCACCTTAATATCATGTACAACGAATTCATCATCTATTGTGATTGACACAACAGCTCTCATCTTACCTTCTTTAGCAATCTTTCTAACCCTTACATCTGTTATATTCATAACGCACCCCTTCTAAAACCTTATGGTTCCTGTTATACTTTAGTCCAAACACCTTCTGTTGCAATTCTTATTCTTAATAGTATAATGGACTGTCCTCCACAACAATCCTTACACCATTCTCACCTACATATCTTGAATTAGCCTTTATTGTACTATTGCTTTCAACAATACAGTTCTCAATATATGCATTGTCTCCAATATATGCATTGTTAAGAATAATTGAATTCTTGATTACACTGTTATTACCAATATATATCTTCTTGAATAACACTGAATCTTCAACAGTTCCGTTCACTATACATCCACTTGAAACAAGGCTGTTTCTTACATTAGCACCAAAATTGTACTTTGCTGGTGGTAAATCCTCAACCTTAGAATATACATCCGGATACTGCTTGAAGAAATAATCTCTTACATCCTTTTTAAGGAAGTCCATATTAGTCTTATAATAAGAATCTACTGTTGATATATTGCTCCAGTATGTATCAAGCTTATATCCATATATCTTCTTGACATTCTTATATCTTACAAGAATATCTCTTACAAACTCATGTCTGTCTTCTTCAGCAGCCTTCTCAAGAAGTTCAATAAGAAGTCTTCTTCTTATCACATAGATACCTGTTGAAACTGTTGAAAGATTAGTCTCTAATGGCTTCTCATCAATATCTGTGATTCTTCCTTCCTCTGTCATGGCTACTACACCATAACGGCCTATTTCTGAACGATCTTCTAAATTCTTGACGACAACTGTAATATCAGCCTTCTTCTCAATATGATACTGAAGCACCTTATTATAATCGAGCTTATATATACCATCACCTGATGCAATAACTACATATGGCTCATGGCTCTGCTTTAAAAACTGCATGTTCTGATATAATGAATCTGCTGTTCCTCTGTACCAGTTACTGCTCTCTGCTGTGATTGTAGGAGTGAATACAAATAATCCTCCCTGCTTTCTTCCGAAATCCCACCACTTAGATGAGCTTAAATGTTCATTAAGTGATCTTGCGTTGTACTGTGTAATAACTGCAACCTTCTGGATTCTTGAATTAGTCATATTGCTCAATGCAAAATCTATGGCGCGATAACTTCCGGCAATCGGCATGGCTGCAATGGCTCTCTTATTAGATAGTTCACGCATCATTCTGTTATTTCCGCCAGCTAATATAATACCTATTGCTTTCATTAATTATCACCTGCCTTAATTATTATGCCTCCGCCTGGTAACTCACCATTAGGGTAATCCTGTAATGTTGTCTCTCCTGATATGGCTGTATTCTTTCCAACCTTAACATTGTCTGGAATAACAGACCACTCACCGACGGTAACAAGTCCGGAATTATATATCTTAGGGAACTTAACATTCTCTGCTTCTTCACCAACTCCAAGTTCAACATTCTCTCCAATCGTTACATCTTCTGCGATTATTGACTTGGTTATTGTTGTGTTCTTTCCGATGTGTGAATTATTCATAATAATTGAGTCTCGGATTACACAGCCTTCTTCAATAACAACTCCCGAACCTATTACAGAATTAAATACTCTTCCGTATACTTCAGTTCCATCACCTATGATACTCTTCTCTATATAGGCATCTTTAGCAATATACTGTGGTGGGATTGTATCTGTCTTGGTGTATATCTTCCAGAATTCCTCATAAAGATTAAATATAGGAATAATATCTATAAGTTCCATATTAGCTTCCCAGTATGAGCTTAATGTTCCTACATCCTTCCAGTATCCGTTGTATTCGTAAGCAAATATTCTCTTATTATTATTAAAGCAGTATGGAATTACATGCTTTCCGAAATCGCATTCCTGCTGATCCTTAAGCTTGATAAGTGCATCCTTAAGAACCTTCCAGCTGAATATGTATATACCCATTGACGCAAGATTGCTCTTTGGATGTTCAGGCTTTTCTTCAAACTCTGTAATCTTATTATCGTTATCTGTAACAACCACGCCAAATCTGCTTGCTTCTTCCATAGGTACAGGCATCGCAGCAATTGTAATATCCGCATTGTTAGCCTTATGATAATCAAGCATTATCTTGTAATCCATCTTGTATATATGGTCACCTGAAAGAATAAGTACATATTCCGGATGATACTGCTCCATATACTCCAGATTCTGGTAAATGGCATTAGCTGTTCCTGTATACCATTCACTGTTCTGGCTCTTCTCATAAGGTGGAAGAACTGATACTCCTCCTACATTACGGTCAAGATCCCAAGGAATACCAATTCCTATATGCGTATTAAGACGAAGTGGCTGATACTGTGTTAATACTCCCACTGTATCTATTCCTGAGTTAATACAGTTACTGAGAGGAAAGTCGATTATTCTATACTTTCCACCAAATGCTACTGCCGGCTTTGCCACTTTAGAAGTAAGTACTCCTAATCTGCTTCCCTGGCCACCAGCTAACAGCATTGCAATCATTTCTTTTTTAATCATGCTATCACCTCTGATGTTAAATTTTTACTGCTTTTAGATATTTTGATTATATCATACTATTCTCATTAAGTAAAAAGAATTTCGAGTTTTTTATACACATTTTTATGCACATTTTCTAAATCGTATATTATATAATAAGAAAGGTTTGAAAAATAAGCCGATAAGACATACAATATAACAAACAATAATTTCAAGGAAGGAAAATATCATGTACAAGATTGATTTCAACAACCCTATCCATATTCACTTCATTGGCATAGGTGGTATAAGTATGAGTGGGCTTGCCAAGATTCTTTTATCTAAAGGTTTTTCTGTTTCAGGTTCCGATTCACACTCATCAGCACTTACTGACGAACTCATTGGGGACGGATGTCTGGTATCTGTTCCACAAAGTGCCGGTAACATAACTAATGATATAGATCTTGTTGTATATACAGCAGCAATTCATCCTGATAATCCAGAATTCAAGGCAGCTAAAGAAGCAGGACTTCCTATGCTTACCCGTGCAGAGCTTCTTGGCCAGATTATGACCGTCTATAAGAATGCAATTAATATTGCCGGTACTCATGGAAAGACAACAACTACTTCCATGGTCTCTGAGATACTGCTTGCTGCCAGCATGGATCCTACTATATCTGTGGGCGGTATACTTAACAGCATTGGTGGCAACACCAGAGTAGGCGGTGATAATTATTTTGTAGCAGAAGCCTGCGAATATACTAACAGCTTTTTATCATTTAATCCAACTATGAACATTATTCTCAATGTCAAGGAAGATCATCTTGATTTCTTCAAGGATATTGATGATATCCGTCATTCTTTTAAGCTTTTTACTGAAAAGCTGCCTTCTGACGGAACTCTTATCATCAACACTGACATTGATAATTATGAATATTTCTATCAGGATACTGACTGCGAGGTCATTACATTTGGCTCTGACCCTGCAAAGAGCATGTACAGTGCTTCTGATATCGCTTATGACGAGCTTGGAAGATGCACTTATTCTCTTCTTATTAATGGAGAGAAGGCTGACACTATAACTCTTGGTGTACCGGGGCTTCACAATGTTTACAATTCTCTTGCTGCTATTGCCGCTACAAGAAAGCTATCTGTTGATATGGAGCATATCAAGGCAGGTCTTTCTAACTTTAAGGGTACTAACAGAAGATTTGAGAAGAAAGGCACATTTAACGGTGTTACTGTCATTGATGATTATGCCCATCACCCTGATGAAATCCGTGCTACTTTAAGTTCTGCCGCACACTATCCACATAACCGTGTATGGGTAGTTTTCCAGCCTCATACATATTCGCGTACGAAGCTTTTATTTAATGAGTTTGCTGATGCATTAAGCCACGCTGACAAAGTTGTCCTCGCCAAGATATACGCTGCAAGAGAGACTGATACGCTTGGAATCAGCTCTGCTGACCTGTGCGAGAAGATTAAATCTCTCGGTAAGGAATGTGTATACATTGACAATTTTGAGGACATTGAAAAATATTTATTAAAAAATTGTATCAACGGTGACTTGTTAATAACTATGGGGGCCGGTGACATATATAAAGTCGGTGAGGACTTGCTTAAATAGTCGGTTTTCCACCTGCCTGAATTTTTTCAACAAAGTTATCCACATTATCCACAATTTTCTGTTACTTAATTGTGCAGAATGGTTGTGGATAATTTTTTATTATAGTCTTTTTTTAATTCCGCTTTTTACACGGTTCTCTGTATCTGTTTTTAATTTATCCACATTTTCCACATTTTCCACAAACCTCCTTTCCGCGCTGAACGCGCTTTGCATTTATTTTTTTCAGTGGTATAATCTGCTCATAACTTTTTTGGGGAGAATGATACCATGAATAATCTGAATTTATCTTCAGAGACTGCATCCGGTTATACAGCAGTTTCTGATCTTTTTATAGACGAATATGTTCCTTCTGCGAACGGTGATTTTGTTAAAGTATATCTTTATCTTTTAAGACTGCTTTCAAGAAAGAATAGTGATTTGAGTATCTCCTCTCTTGCTGATACATTTAACCAGACAGAGAATGATGTCATGAGAGCATTACGATACTGGGATAAGCTGGGGCTTTTAACTCTTTCCTATGACAGTAATAAAGAATTGTCCGGAATTACTTTCAGACAGCCTGATAATAAGCCTTCAGCACCTGACCCTGATGATACGAATATTATACATACTACTTTTAATGAAGCTTCTGACAGCATTCCTGATGCTAAGCCTGCGAAAGAACCTGAAAAGATTCCTTTAAAAGAATCTGTAGAACCTTCCAGAGTTACTGTTTCGCCTGATAAGCTCAGCGAATTATCATCTAATGATGATTTTTCAATGCTTGTCTTTGTTGTCCAGACATATCTTGGAAAGACTTTATCTGAAGGAGAAATTAATGCCATTGTTTACTTCTATGACACATTACATTTTCCGGCAGATCTCATCGAATACCTTATTGAATACTGCGTCTCTAAAGGCAAGACTTCTTTAAGGTATATAGAGAAGGTTGCTTTAGCATGGGCAGATGAAGGCATCAGCACCGTAGAAGCAGCTAAGGAAGAGGTTTCTAACCACAACGAGGTTGCTTACCGTATAATGCGTGCATTCGGAATAACAGGAAGAGAACCCGGTCAGGCAGAAAAGCAGCTTATTTCCAAGTGGACTGATGTATTCTGCTTTGATTCTGACATGATTATTGAAGCATGTAACAGAACTCTTAAAGCTACTCACCAGCCGAGCTTTGAATATGCTGATTCTATTCTTACAAAATGGAACTCTTCTAATATCCGTAATTCTGAAGATGTTAAAAAATCAGATGCCCAGTATGAGGCCTCTAAAGCAGCCAAGGTAATTAAGAACCCGGCATCACTAAAGCAGAATGCCAACCGTTTTAACAATTATCAGCAGCGCCCTAAGAAATCTGATGATTTTTACAATTCATTATTAAGCAATAATAATTAATTAGAAAGGAGTGTGTTATGCCTCTAACTAATACCCAGTATGACTCAATAATGAGAATATATGATGATATCCGCACAACCAACAGACATATTCAGGCTGACCGTTATAATGAAGCTGTTTCCGCTTGTCCATCTATAGCAGATATTGATTCTGATATCATAGATATGTCTGTTAAAAATGCCAGAGCCCGCATAGACACTGGTTCATCTGACACGACTACTGATGAACTGGCTGCTGCACTTAAGACACTTCATGAAAAAAGAGTATCTGCCCTGGCTTCAATTGGTAAGCCTGCTGATTATCTTGATGATATATATACCTGTCCTTATTGCAAAGATTCCGGGTATGTTAACGGAAAAAGATGTACATGCTTTAACAAAAAAGCTATTGATCTTATATATAAGGACTCTAATCTCAAGAACATAACTGAGAATGAGAATTTTGATACATTTTCATATAACTGGTATAATAACATCGATGTAGATCCTGCCACAGGACTCACACCTTATAATAATATGCAGAAGGTTGTCAGCATATGCCATGATTTTGTTGATAATTTTGATAAGAATTTTTCTAATCTGTTATTTATCGGTCAGACAGGTGTAGGCAAAACATTTCTTTCTAACTGCATTGCCAAAGCTCTTATGGATTCTTATCACAGTATTATATATTTGACTGCCGGTGAGTTCTTTGATTCATTTAAAAGCGGTGATTTTAAAGAGTATGGTAACTCTAAATTCGATACATCTTTCTTTACTGAATGTGACCTGCTTATAATTGATGACTTAGGAACGGAGAATTCTTCCAGCTATAATTTGTCGAATCTGTTTTACATTATTAATGAAAGGCTTCTTAGAAAGAAAAGTGTTATTATCTCTTCTAACCTTGATATGCCTGATATTGAAAGCAGATATTCTCAGCGTATCTTTTCAAGGCTTGTAAGTGCCTATTCTATTTTAAGAATTTTTGGTGATGACATCCGGTGTATGAAGAAATTATCAGCTAAAAACTCTTAACGATTATTTATGTCAAATATATCATTGACTTATTTCGCGTCAATGTTTATATTTTTATATGTATGTTTAATTATTATACTTTTATGGAGGATTATTTATTATGCCACGTGATGAAAGACACACAGAAACTATTCCCTACGGAACTTTAGGTATTATCCCATTAGCAAGCTGCACTGAAATGGGTAAGAAAGTTGACGAGTACCTTGTAAAGTGGAGAGAGCAGCGTCAGAATGAGAATACTTCTACCCTTAATTTTGCAGGATATAAGAGAGACAGTTACATTGTAAACGCTAAGACTCCTAGATTCGGTTCAGGAGAAGGAAAGGGCGTTCTTGTAGATTCTGTCCGTGGTCATGACTTATATATTATGCTTGATGTCTGCAACTACAGCCTTGAATACACTGTATGTGGTTTCAAGAATCATATGTCTCCTGATGATCACTATGCTGACCTCAAGAGAGTTATTGCTGCTGCAGGTGGTAAGGCAAGAAGAATTAATGTAATCATGCCTTTCCTTTATGAATCAAGACAGCACAAGAGAACAGGAAGAGAATCTCTTGACTGTGCACTTATGCTTCAGGAACTTACAGATATGGGTGTCGAGAATATTATTACTTTTGATGCTCACGACCCTAGAGTTCACAATGCAATTCCTCTTAAGGGATTTGAATCTGTATCATGCACATATCAGTTTATCAAGTATCTTCTTCTTAATGTAGATGACCTTCATATTGACAGCGAGCATATGATGGTTATCAGCCCTGATGAAGGTGGTATGGGACGTGCTGTTTACTTTGCCAATGTTCTTGGTCTTGACATGGGTATGTTCTACAAGAGAAGAGATTACACTAGGATTGTTAATGGTCGAAATCCTATCGTTGCACATGAGTTCCTTGGAACTAATGTTGAGGGCAAGGATGTTATCATCATTGATGATATGATTTCTTCTGGTGAAAGTATGATTGATGTTGCTTCTGAGCTTAAGAAGCGTGGCGCAAGCAGAGTATTCTGTGCTACTACATTCGGTCTTTTCACTAACGGCTTTAAGAAGTTTGATGAGGCATATGAGAATGGCATTATTGACAGAATCCTTACAACTAACCTTGTATACCAGCCATCAGAACTTCTCTCTAAGCCTTGGTACATCAATGTTGATATGAGCAAATATATGGCTCTTCTTATTGATACACTTAACCATGATTCTTCAATCAGCAATCTCTTAAGCCCGGTTGAAAGAATCCAGCAGAGAGTTAAGGAATATAACGAACTTCATTACGGAAAGTAATTAATAACAGAAATGGAATCTGACACATTTAAGCCAGATTCCATTTTTTAATTTCTTATTGCAGCATCATTCTTTGTTTCCGCTGGTCTGTCTGTACCAGAATTATTTCCAGCAGCTGTACTATCCTGCTTAGTGCTTGCAGTTGCATCATTATCCCTTACCGTTCCTGTTTCCATCTGACTTGAAGCCTGTGTATAATGATGACTGCTACTATTTTGCGTCTGCGTTACTGATTGTGTTTCTGTCTGTGTCTGTGTTACTGACTGAGTTTCTGTCTGCGTCTCTGTCTGTGTTTCCTCTTGATTTTCTTTGTGGCTATACTTTGGAAAATCTTTCTTTGCAAGACCATTATGTGCCTGTTCCATAAACTGTCTGAATATTTTCAAAGTCGCATTCTGAGGTATTGATGCCGGATAATCATATCCCTGCCATACTGCCAGTGTATAATATGCACTATATCCACAAAACCATGAATCATAATTAGAATTCGTCGTACCTGTCTTGCCCGCAACAATGGCATTTTCAGGTGCTGCTCCTCTTCCGGTTCCTTCTGTCACAACAGTTTTTAACATATCTGTCATCATCCTGCATGACTCTGAATCATATATATTCTCCTCACGGTTAGAAGTATCAAGCACCAGCTTTCCTCTATTATCGTATATTGAAACTATACATGTTACACGCCGGTACTTTCCATCATTAACTATCGTTGTATAAGCTCCCGCCATCTCTTCAGTTGATACTCCATATGTGAAACCACCGATAGCAATGGCATTATAATCCTTATCCATCCATATTTTATGGAATCCCTGATTAAGAAGATATGAACTGCCAACCTTGGGAGTTATCTCTTTAAGAACATTCCACGCAACAGTATTTCTTGAAAGGCTTACCGCTGTTCTTAAAGTTATATTTCCCATATAAGTTCCATCAGCATTTTTAGGACCATCCTGTATATACTCATCTGATACTATCGTATCAGGTGTATTCCCCTTTTGAAGATATGGAATATAGTCTAATATTGGCTTAATTGAACTTCCAGGCTGTCTGTAGCTTTGATATGCCCTGTTAAGTGTGTATCCCTCCAGCTCCTGACTTCTTGAACCTACAATAGCAACCACATTTCCTGTCATATTATCAATACATGTTGCTGCTGCCTGCATCTCATATATTCCATCCTTCATCGAAGTATAACTGTCCAGATTATCATCAACTGCTGACTGCAGCTTTTTCTGGATATTCATGTCTATGCTTGTATATACACTATATCCCCCTGATAATAATTTCTGCTGATACATCGTATAACTTTCTTCATAAAGCTTCTTATACTGGTCATAATCATCATCATTAATAAAATTTGTTCTGAATATAAATCCGCCTGCCTGCATCATTCCTTCCGTAGCACAATGTCTGGCATATGTTTCAACTGAATTATTCCTTGACGAAACAGGCTGCCTAGACAGCTCAACTTGTGAATCAAGTGCTGTATAATAATTCATTGAATTAATTATATCTTCATTATACAGTCTGGCCAGAATATTATCCCGTCGTTCTACAGTGTTATCAAAGTTAGTCAGAGGATTATATCTTGTAGGATTATTAGGTATTGCCGCTATAAATGCCTGTTCCGAAAGAGTAAGGTCTTTTACTTCTTTCCCAAAATATCCCTTTGCCGCAGCTCCTACACCATAATACCCATTACTAAAATATATGTTATTAAGGTAAAATTCCAGTATCTGCTCCTTGGAATATTTCTTTTCAATATCTCTCGCTACAAATATTTCTTTAACCTTTCGTTCCCATGTAACTTCCTGTGTAAGAAAAATATTCTTTGCCAGCTGCTGTGTAATAGTACTTGCTCCCTGCACTATCTCGTCATTTTCAGTATTTGCTATAACAGCCCTTATAATTGCTTTGAAATCAATTCCCTTATGTTTATAGAAATCCTTATCTTCCATCACTATAAAGGCCTGTTCTAATGTATCCGGGATATCTTCAATTCCCACATAATACATATCCTTAGATTCTCTCATTGTACAGAGTTCATTGCCGTCTGCATCATATATAACCGTAGTTCCCGACTCCATAAATGTACTGACAGAACTTTCATTAACCATTGTCTTTGCATCCTGTGCAAGACTGATTACTCTTATTATCTTCGGTAAAAACAACAGCAGGCCTGTAGCAATGCCTAACAAAAACACCAGCAGTATAATTCTTCTTATTAATCTGCGTCTTCTTTTCTTTTTTGATAATCTCTTTTTTGCCATTCTTCACCAATTTTTAATATCTGATTATTTGTAATATGTTACATAAACATTTCCACCCTGTGAAAACATTTTAGCGGCATCATTCATGGAAATATTTTTCTGCTCTCCGGTTAATGGTACAATATAAGCTATTTCACTTGAATTATATGCCACAATAACAATATATTCATTAGCTGCAACCTTTGCAATAACAGGATTTCCATTAGAAACACAGCTAAGCATTTCATCATATGACACACCAGAAACACTTATTCCCTTAACTCCATTTATCTTATTTAAAATATCAACTGCAGATTCTCCCTGCTGCATATATTCATATGCATTGATACCACCACCAAGATAATTACAAAGCATCTGAACAGCACTGGTAAGCGAATTTCCTGCTGACACAGCCGCAACTCCATCCACAGATGCCTGACTGCTTCTATATCTTTTCCACACAACCTTTGAATCACTGTCAATTACAGTTCCATATGTGTTGTTTGCAAGAATTATTGCAGATCCAAGCCCTGTTCTGCTGCCCTGAAACCTTCCATAACCATACACATAATACAAGCCTTCCCATACAAATGTATCATCAAGCTGAAGTTCAGTATTATTCTTAAATATAATTTCACCTGAAGTCCTTAAGCTGACATTTATATCAGCCACCTTAGTTGTTAGATCAATATACAATTCCTGTTTTCGTGCATCTGTGCTTATTGTTTCAGTACCTACGCTGTTATCAGCTACATTTTCATCCTTATTAATAAGCTGATCAATGCTTATTGAAGTATAACCATCCTCTGATTTAACAACTCTTGATAAGGTAATACGCATACCCTCAACCTCTGTTCCTGAAACATATATCCCCGGCTGCTCATACTCTTTTATTGTATTATAGTCGACATCAATAATGCCAACCTTATACATCGCATATACGCTGTTTCCATCCTGGGCAGATATTATATCTGACTTATGCGCCACACCATATATAAAATCCGACTGGATATAACCAAGTGCCCTCAGTGTATCACCATCTTCCGCCTTTATCTCAAAAGCACTGTCATTACTCATATTAAGTACTCTTATTGTATCTGTATTATAAATATCTCCTGAAACACTGTATGCAATAGCATCACCATTATCTGAAACAGCATATGTTCCATCCTTGAGATTATCTATCTCAATCATAAGCTCCTTACTGTCAAGGTCTACAGAAAATAATGTATCATCTATAAGAATATAAAATTTATCTGATGATACATATGCCACACCGCCCACATTCTCCGAAAGAATATTATATGGAACTGCAAGTGGTATAAAGAGCCTTTCTGTAACATCATTGTCAGCATACGAATATCTGCACATAGATACGCCTGTCTGCCCCTCGTGCTCACCCCTGTTCATATATCCTTTAACTATAAATGTACAATCACCATTCTCCTGTATATCGATAATCTTAATTGTATGAGCATCATAAGACTCCCGCACGGTATCCGTTTCTGCTCCATCAAAAGAAAATACCTTTGTAAACACCTTATTGCTGCTATTAAAACACCACAATGATCCCTGATTAACGAAATATGTATATATTCCTTTCTCGTCTGAATCACATAAAGCCTGTGTCGATGAATTAATTCCAAGGTTTATCTTTGATGAAGATGTAAGATCATTTTTAGCATCAAACACCTGATTCATTTCTCTTTCATAATTAAGAAGATAAAATCCGGTTGCAGTCTGCCTTATCCTATAGTACTCACTAACCCTGTATGTATCATTAGAGTCATAATCATTAGCTGCACCCACTCTGTATTCAAGCCTGATAATTGCTACATCATCCGTTATAGATATAATTTCCGGAATAATATCACTTTCAACAAATGGATCCAGATTTCCCCAATTTACCTGACTTATAGAACTATTAATATTAACCTTTCCATAGTTAGTATTATCCCCTATACTCGAAGTCTCAAGATATCCCGCAATTTCCTTGCTTCTGCTCTGGTCAAATGTAGCTGAATTAAAATCCAGAACAAAATCAATCTTCTTCTGCAAATCATACTCGCCACCATACATAATTCTAGTATAGTAGTATATTTCATCATGTTTTTCTGTCTTTAAAACAATCTCTAATGCATACTCTTTTCCTGTATCAATAAGATTCTTAATATTTAGGACACCTTCTATTGTACTTCCACTTTCAGAATAATTAGTGACCTCTGTATTCTCGATAAGTGACTTATCATCAAGTGCTCTTATCCTGTAAGCTACACCTTCTATCTGCTCCCCATATGTATGAATAATAACAGGCAGCTTCCTGTCCTTATTCACTGGGGTAATATTACCATAGAATAAAGTTGAATCAATCTCCATAGTATATCCATGAAGCAGATTAAACTCTCCCCCATTATCAGTTTTCATGGAAACTGTTGGAAGTGTAGCATCTGCCATTGTAGTAGCTGATGGCATTATCTGCTCAAATTTCATTGATATAAATGTTACGATAACTGTAACTAAAAATATAACTCCAAGTATAAAATACTTAGATCCTGATAGATTATAATTCCTGATTCTTTTCAATTTAATCCTCCAAAAGCTTCTTTAGCGTAAGGTCAATATTAAGCGCCCTGCTCATATTCTGTACTTCCTCATAAGCCTTTGCATCAGGCTTTCCAGTCTTAACAGCTCTTATAAGCAGATTCTTTGGTGTATGCTCCATGTCTATGAATTCGAGTATCTGTGTCTGGTAACCCTTGGATTCTAAAAGCTTTGCCCTTGCGCCATCAGTCGCTATTGCTGCAAATCTTTCCTTTAAGATTCCATAATCCATGACAGGTGAGAGAGTTTCATCCGCAATTGTTCTGTTTGCCTCATGCTGACAACAAGGCACAGAAAGTATAACCTTCGCCCCCCATTTTACCGCTTTGGCAAGTGCATAATCTGTAGCCGTATCACATGCATGAAGTGTTACAACCATGTCTACAGACTCAACACCCTTGTAAGAAGCAATATCTCCCTCATAGAAATCGAGTCTCTCATAACCATATTTCGTTCTTAACCGGTTGCAATGCTCAATAACATCTTTCTTTAAATCCAGTCCAATTATTCTTATATTGTATCCCTTAAGAACCTTAAGATAATAATACATTGCAAATGTAAGATATGATTTTCCACATCCAAAATCAATTATTGTCTGTTCTTTATCCTTATCTAACTGTGGCAGAATATCCTCTATAAATTCAAGGAATCTGTTAATCTGCCTGAACTTATCATATCTTGTTCTTACAATTGCCCCCTCTTTAGTCATAACTCCAAGATCAACAAGAAAATCCACCTTCTCGCCCTCTTTAAGAATATATGTCTTGGTTCTGTTGTGTGACATATCCTTCTGGCTCTTTATCTGTGCAAGCCTTTTATACTTACAGGTACATGCGCCCTTCTTAGAGCTAAGCACTGTAGCAGACGCATCTGTCATATTAAACTGCGCCTGTTTAAATGTGTTCTGCATATATTCTATAATTCTCGTCTTAATCTCTTCCTCTGAATAATTAGCATGAAGCACCTTTTTCCCTACGAATTCTGATGCCTGATATTTTATCTCATCTTTCAGCTGGACAGGACGTATCTTAACCCTCATCGCAGCTTCTTCATTCTTTACCCTCTGTCCGCTTATTGTAAGATCAATAAGCCTGTCATTAATACATTTATCTAAAAGCTCTTTTAATTCCATATCTGCCTCATCTTTTCTTGATTTATCCTCTGGATATACATAGTTATTTTAATCTCTTTAGACAAAAACCACAATAGCAAGTTTTATGCCTTAAAAATCATCATCAGAAATCCTCATTATATATCGGTGTTGAAAGCTGTATATCCGTCACTCCCCTTGTCTCGTCATAATTCATTGTTATATTAACATTTATCTTGTTCTTTCCTATGCTTACAGAATCCTTAACGCTTTTAGCGTAAGCATACACAACATATGAATCCTGTATCTGTCCCGTAGTCACAGTCTTTGCACCCAGCATCTTAAGCATTCTGCCGCTGACCTCGCTCTTATCATACTGTGACATATCCCCAGCAATGCTTCCTTTCATGCTGACTGTTACATGAGTATCTATTCCATATTCCTCTAACACCTGTTTCATCAGCTTTTCATAATCTGAAGTGCTCTCAAATCCCTTATACAGTTCTATATCAGTTATAAAATATTCTCCTGTACTGCTCTTTTTTATTGATATATCTGCACTCCCATTAACTGATTGCTGTGTAAGATATATTCCTGTTTCATCCTCCGTTATATTATATCTGTTAAGTCCCAGAGTCTTTGCCATCTGTGTCATCATCAGCTTCTTTGCAGTATCCGACATTCCATTGTCAAGCTTTCCTGTCGCTGATATATCGGCGCTTATATCATAGTAAACATTTTCACAAAATGTATCTACAACATCCATTGTCTCACCCTTTATGCCCTTGTATACAAGTCTGCCGGCAAATACTGCCCATATAATTACTGCGGCTGCTATCATCAGCCTCTGAAATCTATATATCTTTACCATATAAAAAACCTCCCATCACCTGAAATATTCCCAGATAATGGAAGGTTTATACATATTATTTAATTAACAGCCTTAATTCTCGCAAGCGATCTCTTAAGCGCTGTCTCTGCTCTTACCATATCCAGATTAGAATCATGGCTGGCAAGTCTCTTTTCAGCTCGCAGTCTCGCCTCATTAGCTCTTTCTACATCGATTTCATCTGACCATTCTGCCACCTCAGCAAGAATAGTTATCTTATCCTTGAGAATCTCTATAATTCCACCGTGTACCGCAGCTTTCTTTACATCATTACCATTGTGTATGCTAAGAACACAAGGAACAACAACTGCAGTAAGCGGAATATGTCCCGGATAAACACCTATATCGCCTTCACTGGTAGAAAGTTCAACAAATGTAGCGTCATCATGGTAGAAAACTCTGTCCGGCGTATTAACCAGAAGCTTTATTGTCTGTAAATCTGCCATTACAACCTCTTTTCTACTTCTCTACCTTAGCTAAAACATCATCAATTCCACCACAGTTAAGGAAGTAACTCTCTGGAATGTCATCATACTTTCCTTCGATAATTTCCTTGAAGCCCTGAATAGTCTCACTTACAGGAACATATCTTCCTTCAAGACCAGTAAACTGTCCTGCAACGAAGAATGGCTGTGATAAGAATCTCTGAACCTTTCTTGCTCTTGAAACAACAAGCTTATCATCCTCTGAAAGCTCGTCCATACCAAGGATAGCGATGATATCCTGTAATTCTTTGTATTTCTGTAAGATTTCCTGAACTGATCTTGCAACCTTGTAATGCTCCTCACCAACAATTCTTGGATCAAGAATTCTTGATGTAGACTCTAACGGGTCAACGGCTGGATAGATACCAAGCTCAACGATTGATCTTGAAAGAACTGTAGTAGCATCCAGATGTGCAAATGTTGTAGCCGGAGCCGGGTCAGTAAGGTCATCGGCTGGTACATATACAGCCTGAACAGATGTAATAGATCCGTTCTTAGTAGATGTGATTCTCTCCTGAAGAGCACCCATCTCTGTCTGTAATGTTGGCTGATAACCAACGGCTGAAGGCATACGTCCAAGAAGTGCTGAAACCTCTGAACCAGCCTGGGTAAATCTGTAGATATTATCAATGAAAAGAAGTACATCCTTTCCACCCTTATCTCTGAAGTACTCAGCCATTGTAAGTCCTGCAAGACCAACTCTCATTCTTGCTCCAGGTGGTTCGTTCATCTGTCCGAACACCATGGTAGTTTTCTCGATAACGCCTGATTCCATCATCTCATGATAAAGGTCGTTACCCTCTCTTGTTCTTTCTCCAACACCAGTAAATACTGAATATCCACCATGCTCAGTTGCAATATTTCTGATAAGTTCCTGAATAAGTACTGTCTTACCTACTCCGGCACCTCCGAAAAGTCCTATCTTACCACCCTTCTGGTAAGGACAAAGTAAATCTACAACCTTGATACCAGTCTCAAGAATCTCTGTATTAGTTGCCTGCTCTGCAAATGCAGGTGCCTTTCTGTGAATAGGCATATGCTCCTGTACTTCTGGAGCTGGCTTATTATCTATTGGCTCACCTAATACATTGAACATTCTTCCTAAAGTCTGTTCACCTACTGGTACAGAAATTGGGGCTCCTGTTGCCTCTGCTTCCATACCTCTGACAAGACCATCTGTAGGACCCATGGCTATACATCTTACTACATCATCACCAAGATGCTGGGCAACCTCTACAACAAGCTTACCGCCGTCATTAGTCTTAATATTGATGGCCGAATTGATTTCTGGCAGATTACCGTCTGTAAACTTAATATCGATTACAGCACCGATAACCTGAGTAATCTTACCAATATTATTCTCTGCCATTATTCCCTCCATTGTTTTATTAATTGATAGCATTCGCTCCTGCTATAATCTCTGTAAGTTCCTGTGTAATTGAAGCCTGACGCGCTCTGTTAAACTTAAGCGACAGATCTGATATCATATCCTCTGCATTGCTTGTTGCGCTGTCCATTGCCTGCATACGTGCTCCGTTCTCACTTGCAACGGCCTCAACCATAGCTCCGTATATCAGACTACACACATACTTCGGTATAATCAGGTTAAGAGCTTCCTCTTCACCCGGTTCATAATTCATAGGTGTGTTATCAGTCTCTTCGCCATCCTGTTTCATCGCATCTGCGTCAACAGGAAGCAGCCTGATAAGCTTAGGTTCATGAACCACAGTGTTCTTAAAAGATGTATAAGCAAGATATATCTCTCCGACTTCTCCACTTGTAAATGCATCAAGCACCTCATTACATATAGCCTTGGCATCTGTATACGCAGGTTCTTCAACCATATCTGAATAATCTGCTTTAATCTGATAGCCTCTTCTTGAAAGGAAATCTCTTCCCTTTGTTCCTATTGCATATATAAGTGCGTCTTCCTTAGGAATATCACTACCTGTTATAAGTCTGGTAATATTAGAATTATATCCTCCGGCAAGTCCTCTGTTCGCTGTAATTGTGATAATCGCTTTCTTACTTGAATCTCCGGCTTTCAGATATTTGTGATTGATATTACCTGACTTGGCAAGCATATTCTTTACGGTATCATACATGAGGTCGAAATACGGCTTGGTACTTTCCGCTTTCCCTTTAGCTTTCTGCAATTTAACAGTAGATACGAGCTTCATGGCTTTGGTAATCTGACCGGTACTTTGAATACTATCTCTGCGTCTTTTTATGTCTCTCATTGAGGCCATAAATTATTACCTCCATTCCAAAACATTTACTGGATAAATGTTTTCTTAAACTCCTCGATGGCAGCTATAAGTGCCTTCTCATTATCTGCTGTCAGTTCCTTAGTCTCCTTGATAGACTCTGGAATCTGTGGATACTTGGTATCAATAAAGTCGAATAATCCCTGCTCAAAATCAAGAATTCTGTCAACATCTATATCGATAACATACTTCTTGGTAACTGCATAAATGATTATAACCTGATACTCAACCGGCATTGGCTTGTACTGTGGCTGCTTAAGCATCTCTCTGATTCTTTCACCCTGTGCAAGCTTTTCCTTAGTATCAGCATCAAGCTCTGAACCGAACTGTGAGAATGATGCAAGCTCTCTGTACTGGGCAAGCTCTGTACGGATAGGAGCAGCAATCTTCTTAATAGCCTTAATCTGTGCTGAACCACCAACTCGTGATACAGACAAACCGGCATTAATAGCTGGTCTGAAACCTGAATTAAACATTTCTGTCTCAAGATATATCTGTCCATCTGTGATAGAAATAACATTAGTAGGAATATATGCTGAAACATCTCCTGCCTGAGTTTCAATAATTGGAAGTGCTGTAAGTGAACCTCCACCGTATTCATCTGACATTCTGGCTGCTCTCTCAAGAAGTCTTGAATGAAGATAGAATACATCACCAGGATAAGCCTCTCGTCCAGGTGCTCTCTTAAGAAGAAGTGAAAGTGTTCTGTATGCTGCAGCATGCTTACTTAAATCATCGTAAACAACTAATACATCTCCACCGTTCTCCATCCACTCTTCACCAATAGCGCATCCTGAATAAGGAGCGATATACTGTAAAGGAGCAAGCTCGCTGGCTGTAGATGCAACTACAGTTGTATATGCCATTGCACCGTACTCTTCAAGAGTCTTAACAATACTTGCAACAGTTGAAGCCTTCTGTCCGATGGCAACATATATACAATGTACGCCCTGACCCTTCTGGTTAATAATAGTATCAATAGCGATAGCCGTCTTACCTGTCTGACGGTCACCGATAATAAGCTCTCTCTGTCCTCTTCCGATAGGAACCATGGCATCAATAGCCTTAATACCTGTCTGAAGTGGTACGCTTACTGACTTTCTTGTAATAACGCCTGATGCAACTCTCTCAATCTTACGATACTTATCTGTAACGATTGGTCCTTTGCCATCAATAGGCTGTCCTAATGCATTGACAACTCGTCCTGTCAATGCGTCACCAACTGGAACCTCAACAACTCGTCCAGTTGTCTTAACAGTATCGCCTTCATTAACATTTCTTGAATCACCAAGTAAAACGGCACCAACATTATCCTCTTCAAGGTTAAGTACCATTCCATATACCTCGCCTGGGAACTCAAGAAGTTCTCCCTGCATGGCCTTTTCTAATCCATGAATTCGTGCGATACCATCTGCTACCTGAATAACAGTACCAACATCTGATACTTCAAGTTCGGTAGAATATCTCTTTATCTGTTCTTTTATAACTGAACTGATTTCTTCCGGTCTTAAATTCATTAGCTCTATGCACCCGCTTTCTGATTAATTAAACTAACCTGTCTGATATTCCTATAACTGAATCTTCATCAGACTTCTGGAAAGTTCGTCTATTTTATGCTTAATACTGCTGTCTACTACACGGTCACCGATTCTTATTACCATTCCGCCAATAAGACTTTCATCAACCGAATAATGCATCTGGAAATCAACATATCCTGTAGTTTCTAACAGCTTCCCAGCAACAGCCTTCTTCTGTTCATCAGTGAGTGGCTTTGCTGTGCTTACATAAGCAATTCCTATTTTCTTGTATTCGAGAACTCTCTTTCGAAAATACTCAAGTGTATCAACAATCTTTTTCTGTCTGTCCTTTGAGACCATGGTTATCAACAAACCTGTCATATCTCCTGAAACAAACTGAGAGAAAATGTTATTAATAAGTCCTTCCTTTTCTCCCTTTTCAACTTCTGGATGATTGAGCAGTCTGCCAAACTCCGGATTATCATTAAATGCTTCAATGACAGCCCCGGCCTCATCATACAGAGAATCCACCCTGGACTCTTCTACGGCAAGCTCAAATAAAGCATCACCGTATGTTGCTTCAATTAGCTTAGCCATGTTTTCTCACCCATTTCATTCAAAGTCTCTTCAATAAGAGCATTGCTGTCCTTCTCATCAATAGATCTGGCAACTAACTTAGATGCCATAACAGCTGCTACAGTTACAATCTGCTGTTTAACCTCATCAGCAACCTTCTGCTTCTCAAGTTCAGCTTCAACATTAGCTCTTTCTATAATTCTTGCTGCCTCAGCCTTGGCTTCATCAATGATTTTGGTCTCATTGTGCATAGCAGTCTTTCTTGCATCACTAAGAATCTGTTCTGCCTCCTTGTGGGCATCCTTTAACTTAGCCTCATATTCTGCTTTAAGGGCACCCGCTTCCTTCTTATCGTTCTCAGCGTTCTCCCTGTCACTTGTTATCTTGTCCTGTCTCTTCTTTAACATATTCCTTACAGGATTGAAAAGAATAAATGTAAGTAAAAGAAACAGTACAAATACATTGACTGCAGTTACTGCTGCATCAAAAAGGAGCTGCGGATCCAGACCGAATAATCGTCCATCAGCCGCTATGGCAACAAATGTATTTCCTGACAAATTCAATTGTAGGCCTCCTTTCTATTATCTTCGCACCTCTTCTTAGTTTCCGAAAGGCTTAACGAACATTAAGATAATAGCTACGGCAAAACCGTAAAGACCTGTTGTCTCGGCTACGGCCTGTCCAAGAAGCATTGTTGAAGTAATATCAGACTTAGCTCCCGGGTTACGTCCTACTGCAGATGCACCATAACCTGCTGCGATACCCTGACCAACACCAGGACCAACACCTGCGATCATCGCAATACCTGCTCCAATTGCTGACATAGCACTAATAAATTCACTTCCTGAAATATTCATTTAAAAATCCTCCGTCTAATAAAAATATTTGCCGTTAATCGGCTATCTTGTCGTTAACATAAACCATAGTTAACATGCAGAATACATACGCCTGAATGCAGCCTGAGAATAAATCAAAGTACGCATGCAGAACTGCCGGGTATGCAACTGTAAATGGACTGAGCAAATCATATATCAATCCCATAAGAACTGTTCCTGACATTACATTACCGAAAAGACGTAATGATAATGATAACGGAACTGCAAATTCACCAATAAGGTTAATCGGGAATAAAAACCATATCGGTTGGAATAATGCTGTAAAGTGCTTAATCCTGTTCTTCTTGATACCATTGAACTGAACCAGTATAAATGTTATCAGACCAAGACACAGAGTAACACCATAATCAGCCGTTGGTGGTCTTAACCCAAACAGACCGGATATGTTAGATATTATTATAAACAAGAATAATGTGGATATATAATTCACAAACTTGTTGGCATTCTTACCCATAATACCATCAACCATAGTGCCTAACATCTCAACGATGATTTCTATGGCATTCTGGAACATTCCCGGTGTATCTGAAGCATCGACTTTATTAATCTTAATCCTTGCTATTACAGCCATAACAAGAATAAAGACTGATACCAGCAGCAGAGCCACATGTGTTGTGTCAATGTTCAATGAAACGCCATTCAGCTTAAATGTGTACAGCGTCTTAATCATGAAACTTGAATCTCCGGCCACCATCGCAGTCAAACTCTCGCTTCCCACCTACTCACTCTCCTTTTCTATTATATTTTTATCAGTCTGCGGAAACTCCCCAGTACTGTTTTCCCCTTTTGTGGACCTGTTCTTGTCCAGTAAAGGCGACAGATATGCCGCTATCTTCTCTGAGAACATGCCAATAATTGCACACAACAGATCTCCTGCCTTAAAGATATACAATAATGCAAGCAGTATTATCATTACAAGAAATCTTACAATGTACCCAAATACAAGTGTTGAAGACTGCTTATGCCCGCCATACACAACCTTTCGTATAGTAAAGCTTAAATGAAATGAACTGAATACGGCATATATAACACCTGCCAGCAGTCCCACTGCACACATTATCTTATTCGGAACAGCAATAAATATAATTATCTGGGCAACAACAAGATAAATACATTCTATAAGCAGCATTCCCGGAAGAGCTTCATTAATATCTTTAATTCTTTTTAACATAAATCACCTCTTAATTTCACTGGAATCTTTTTCCTGCCTCTTTCTGTATTCCTCTACCTTTCTGTCGATTTCATCCTGCTGTGCCTTATCTTTCTTAAGCTTCTCCTGTCGTATTGTGTCCATTGCCAGAACATATGCATTTCTTGCACCTGCTGCCATCCCGATAAAAAGCAGCGGAACCGTAAACCATGTTCCAAACCTTTTATCAAGCCATATTCCAAGTGCCAGACATAAAAATGTTGGCACCATCACACATATAGCGAGCTGGGATATCAGTACAATATTTCGTAATGCTTTACTATCATTCTTCATATCATGTTCCTCACAAAAGTCTGCATTAATTTTACCAATTTATAGGTATATTTTTCAACCCTTTTTATTGAAATTTAATTAATCTGCTGATATAATTTTGTCATTATATTTTGTGTATTATTAACTATACCCGAAAAGGGGGATTTTATATGCCTACATTATACAGAAAAAGACTTATTCCTGATGAATGCGTTAATCTTAAGGACGATAACATAATATTCTTAGATTCTGATGCTATTATGACCAGCTGGAACACATTTCGTCCAAAAGCTGAATTCACACATGGAACATCATATTATGTTATTAACGAAGGTTTTAAGATAAGCAAATTCTATAAAGCAGATAACTCTCTTGCATATATCTATTGTGACATTATTGACACTTCTTATGATGCTGTCTCTGATACATATATATTCACTGATCTTCTCGCTGATGTCATAATTGAGAATGACGGGCGCGTCCGTGTTGTCGACCTTGATGAATTAGGAGATGCACTTACAGAGAATATCATAAGCTGTGAACTTATGTCTGATGCGCTTCACAAGCTTAACAAGCTTCTTACCGCCATCTATAACGGAACCTTTAATGAATACATCAGGATTCTTGAATCTCATGAATAACAAGCTCTAAAGGGTCTGGAAACCTTATTCGTTTCCAGACCCCTTTTTACATGTCAATTGTTATTGTGCGACCTGTTCTTTCATACTTGTAATATCTGACACCTGCGGCATTAAGCATTCTCTTTGATGCAATTACAGATGCAGTATCTGCATATTTGTCACAGTCATATACAACAGTCTTAATTCCTGCCTGAATAATTGCCTTAGCACATTCGTTACATGGAAAAAGTGTAACATAAAGCTTGGCATTATCAAGGCTTCCGCCTCTGTAATTAAGAATTGCATTAAGCTCACTATGAGTTGTGTAAAAATACTTATTATCTTCGCCATCTCTGTTCCATGGAAACTCATCATCAGAACAGCCCCTTGGAAGTCCGTTATACCCCATGGATAATATCTTATTATCCTGACTTACTATACACGCACCAACCTGTGTATTAGGATCCTTTGACCTCATACCGGAAAGTGTTGCAATTCCCATGAAATATTCATCCCATGATATATAATCTTTTCTCTTATCGCCCATTTATTAATCCTCTAACATACTGATTCTTCTTATATGTCTCTCATCATTAGAAAACTTGGAATCTAAAAATGTATCTGCTATTCTGAAAGCAAGCTCTGGTCCGATAACCCTTGCACCCATACACAATACATTGGCATTGTTATGTTCCTTAGTAGCCTGTGCTGAGAAGCAGTCGCTGCATAATGCCGCTCTGATTCCCTTAATCTTATTAGCTGCCATGCTCATTCCAATTCCTGTTCCACAAAGAAGAATTCCTTCCTCACACTCACCAGAAAGAACAGCCTCAGCCACTTTCTTTGCATATACAGGATAATCACATGAATCCTTAGTATATGTTCCATAATCCTTGCACTCAATGCCTCTCTTCTTAAGATGCTCTATAAGCTGTTCCTTTAATTCTAATGCTCCGTGATCACAACCGATTGCTATCATTATTCTTCTCCTTTATCCTTATCTTCTTTTTCTTCTGATAACCCATCCAGATACTCTGCAACATTGCTGACTAACCTGTATATCAGTTCAAAACATGCACTATACTCTTCAATGCCTTTGCCATATGGGTCTTTAATCTCCTGTTCCGGCTCTCCCGCATACTCACTCAGAGTATATACATTAATTGCCTCGCTGTATTCATCGTATATCTTCTGTTTCATATGCGAATTCATAGCCAGTACAAGTGTATCATTTCCGAAATCCTCATTCAACAACTGTTTTGCTGAATTGTTCGGAATTATCATATTATGCTTGGCTGCGACTGCAACCGCCTTCGGATTATAGGGTTCTGGGAAAAGCACCACCATTCCTCTGGATTCCGATATAATATCCTGTTTAAGATTGGCCATAACAGTTGCCGCCATTGGACTTCTGCATGTATTTCCATTACATACGAATATCACCTTGTCAAATGTGTTCATAGGAAATCCTCATATCTTCATTAATTAAAAATATATTAATCCAGTTTAACTATTTTGTGCCCGGCTGCCTTGATAAGTCTGTTCATAACAGCCTGTCCCACATTCTTTGTCTCAAAGCTTTCTGAGTAAACAAACTCTATGTTCTGCTTGTCAAAGTCCCTTAATATCGCATACAGGTTTCTTGCAACACTAAGCTCATCATCCTTATGTCCTGCTGAAACAATATCACTGCATATATATTTATCTTTTGTCTCATCAGTTGCCATAACTGCACATCTATGACCTTCTGCTTCCTTTTCTGCAATCTGGGCGTTAATATACTGAACAACCTTTTCATGCTGACCTTCAACAATAGTCACATCAGCATTAGGTGCATAGTGCTTGTATTTCATTCCCGGTGCTTTAGGTACAACCCCTTCTTTAAGGCTTCCCATAATAGCAGGATCAATTATCGTCTTTCCTATAGCTTCCTCAAACATAGCCTGTGTGATATATCCAGGTCTTAATATAGTCGGAACTTCCTCGCTCAAATCAATAATTGTAGATTCCACACCTATATCTACAGTATCATCCTGAATAATCATATCTATTCTTCCAGATAAATCATTAATTACATGCTCTGCCCTTGTTGGGCTTGGCTTTCCTGATGTATTGGCACTTGGTGCAGCTATATATACTCCTGAGCTTCTTATAAGTTCTGCCGCAACAGGGTGGCTTGGCATTCTTATAGCAACCGTTCCAAGACCTCCTGTTATAGAATCAGGTACTTTATCCTTTTTCTTAAGAATCATTGTAAGCGGACCCGGCCAGAATTTTTCTGCCAGCACAAGTGCCTTATCTGGTACCTCTTTGGCTAAGTCATACAATGCATTAACATCTGCAATATGCACTATAAGCGGATTATCAGAAGGTCTTCCCTTTGCTGCATATATTTTGGCTGAAGCTTTTGCATCAAGTGCATCCGCACCAAGTCCGTATACAGTCTCCGTAGGAAATGCCACAAGCCCTCCCTCTCTTAGAATCTGTCCTGCCTGTTCATATATTTTCTTATCTTCTTCTGTGTGTGTTATCTTCTTTATTATTGTTTCCATAAAACCTTTCGCCAGCTTTCATTACTTCATATTCATCATCAGATATTCTATTATACCACAATACAGAGCATCAGCCACTTTTTCCTGATATTCTTCCGTACACAGTCTCTGCTCCTCTTCCGGATTAGACAAGAAACCACACTCTGATATAATTGTCGGCAGCTTGGAATGAAGCAGTATGTAATAATTAACATCTGACTTAATCTGCCTTGTTGTACCTAACTTCTCACCAAGAATCCCCTGCATTATCTGCGCTATTCTTTTACTTTCCTCAGACTTCTTATAATAAAATACCTGTGCACCTTCTGCCTTAGGTGTGACATAACTGTTCTGATGGATACTGATTACCATATCAGCACCACTGCTATTGATTATATCACATCTTCTTTCCAGGTCAGCTTTCTTTTTACTCTTATCGGACTCCACACTTAAATCATCATCCGTGTCCCTTGTCATAATAACATTAATCTGGGCATCTTCAAGCCGTTCCTGTAATTTTTTTGCAATTGCAAGATTAATCTCTTTTTCATTTGTTCCCGCAACCCCTACTTTACCTGGGTCTGCGCCACCATGCCCACTATCAATAACAATACATTTTTCAGAAAAATTAATATTCATCTCAACGACTTCACCATCACCTGCATCATCTGACAAATGTTGTCTCTCCTGCACATCTTCACTTTCTTTGCTGCCTTTGCCATTGGCCTTTAATGGAAGAAGTACATTGGCTGTCATGTAAACAGCAACAAGAAGTATTATTGACATAAACGGCAGAAGAAGTGTCCTGCTTATATCAGCTTTTTCTGGCATAACGACTCCGAAACCTGTAATTCTCTACTAATTTATTACAGAAGGTTTATGCATATTACTTTTATTTATTATATTTGCTGATAACTGACCATACTGATGACTTCTCAAGACCTAACTTCCAGCCTGCAACACCTGCCACATTATTTTCCTGTATAATCTGCATCTTGGCCTCTATTGATTTCTCTTCTTCAAACCATATCTGTCTTGTGGAATTTCCTACAGTATATGAAGCAACATACTGTCCACAGTCATCATTCCACAATGCAACCTGTCCATCACTGTTTAACTGGTCAACTGCTGCCTGCATACCAACAGCCCTGCTTGTTGTATTTCCATCTGTTGTTGTCCATATTCTTGTATAAAATGGAATACCTGCTATTACATGTTCCTTGCCAACAAGCTGTACTGTAGCCTCAACTGCCTCCTTTACAAATGGAAGTGAAGCTACAGAACCGGCATCTGTTCCTGCATAGTGTTCATCATATGCCATTACAATAACATAATCAACGAATCTTGACTGTTCTTTTAAATTATAGCATCTGTTATATGCCTCCGGTTTATAGTTATCTGTTGACAACACAAGACCTTTTCTTTCACATGCAATTGACAATTCTCTTACAAACTGCAGATAATCTTTGGCATATGCGCTCTTAATATTCTCAAAATCAAGATTAATTCCGTCAAATCCATACTTTTCAGCATCATTAATAAGTGTATTAACCATATTGGTTCTTGCCTTCTTACTTGAATAAAGTGCTGCAAAATCCACATTTGTATCAAAATCACTTACAAGTGCCCATACATCTGTTCCTCTCTGATGCATTTTGTTAACCAGCCCGGCCGATGCATAACATGACATACTGCCTGATGAATCTGTAACTGAATACCATGTTGGTGCAAGCACATTAACACCTGACGCTGTAGCAATATTATTGTCTATTCCTGAATTGCCAGCCACTCCGCTTACCTGAAACCAGGCAAGCGTAACCTTGTCATCTTTCATATTATAATTATGAGTCTCATAATTCTTTTCTTCTCTTATATATTCAAATGTATCTGATGCCTCTGTTTTCTTTATATATCCTGTATAACCTGTCGCAGTTGTTACCTTTATCCAGTCGTCAAGGTCATCCTCGTAAACTAATCTGTCCCCCTTCTGCACATACTCAAGAACAGGACTTTTAATTCCTCCCCTGTATCTTACAGCAGACTTCTTTTTAACTGTAACACACTGCTTGTTTTCTCTTTCAATACTGATATTAATTCTTTCCGGTTCACTTCCATAAGCGTATTCACAATCTGTATGCTCTGCAATATACTCCCATGCAATAAAGCATTCTCCATTGATATCAATCACAACCGGATAATCTGTATTATATGTCTTTCCTGTATCATCCGTGTATACATTTTTACCACTCATATATGTATACATATATGATGAATCTGAATATAATACAGCCTGTGATTCTTTATCATAATAAAATCCGGCATTTATATTATCTGCAACAAATTCCTGTGGCAGATAATGTCTTCCATCTGTCACAACTCCGGTATCTGAATACTGTTTTCCATCTATAATAACCATTGTTTTATCTGTGGATTTATCCAGGTTAAAAAAACATAACCGTTCATCTTTTCCTTTGTCGGTGTATATCTTACTATCATAAACATTGCTGCCATAACCACAATCAGTATTACAAATGCAGCTACAATAACAATTCTTTTCTTTCCTGCCGTACTTTTATTCATTTCTCTGCCTTTCCTTTGCACATTATTATTATAATTGTACCACTATGCATATAAATCATGCAATAAAAAGGCACACCTTTATAATTGCCCAATCAATCATAAAAATGTGCCTGCGGTCGTACGCAAAGGTATTCCATAAGACCGTATTCGTGATATATTATTGACTTTCCAGATGCTTTACTGCATAAATAAACTTTTAAGTTACTACCCGCTTAAGCATCATGACAGCCTCTCCATTCATTTCAAAAGGATCCATCTGCATTGGCGCTTTATATGCTTTAAGTTCAAATTCACGTTCCATGTTTTTTGCCCTTTTTTCCTGCCATGTCATAGAAACAACCGGCATATTTTTTATACTATAAATCCGTCTTATTCTTCCAAGCCTTTTAATACACTCGCCATATTTCCATGGCACCATTGATCCAACAAGAACCCGGCACTCACAAGACATTACATCCCTTAAACCATCAGCAAGTCTGTCCTTCATATCTGCAAGATTCACCTCTACTATCACCACATCATAATATTCTGTAATGATGTGGACGAAACCTTGTCTTACTCCACTAAAGAAGTCTATCCCCTTATATGAAAATCCTTTTCTGCTACCTGCATAATTCTTCACCTTACAAGTCTGCACTTCTTCTTTTATTCTGTCAAAAGCATCATCATAGCAAGAACTTACGATAGCTGTTTTCAGATGAAGTCCATTAGAGAAATAATTTGCAAGCATAACACCAAGCTGTGTTGTTCCGGCACCGCTGCATAATCCAATCAGTCCGACAGTCTTATAATTTATTACAGCTGTGTTCCTGCTTTTTCTTCTTTTTTCTAAACCACTTAATAACCCTGAAATTTCTAACTTTTTCATATAGCCTTCCAATACACTCCTTTATTCTGTGAGGTCTGTAACCTTTCATTATCCCTGTAAGGTTATCCTGTAAGAAATCATTCATTGTTTCGTCAAATATAGGATTTGCTTCATTCCAGTTATATATGCATGGTATTCTATAACATTTCTTTCCTTTATACACACTGTTTACAAGTTCATAAAATTGTCTTGCCCCTACAAGGTTCAGCATAATAATATCTTTATCATCCATCTTCTTCCCGCTGCAATGTGTAGCCTTTCCAACTATAAAAACCCGTATACATGTATAATTATCCCCAGTAATATCCGTAATTTTAACCTCTCTGCTCTTATTAAAATCACATCCGCAGTCTATAATTACAATTCTGCTTCTCACTCCATTTACAGATATTGCATTATAATAATCCGGTATAACTTTTATATTATCATAAAGATAAAATCCTTCTGGCATTAATGTGCTCCTCACAATTTCCCTGTGCAGATAATCGTTACCAGATTTATCAACAACAACACAATCATATTGATTATTCCGAAAAAAATGTGCCATACTCATAACTGCATTAGTAACACCTATACCGGGTTTTTCTCCTGCAACCTGAATGACATAAGAGAGTTTTTCAAATGTACCGCCACCCATTTTCATTATAGATTCCAGTTCTTCACGAACCAATGTAACACTTTCATACCTCAATCCCCATTGATGATGCAGTGATTTGTTAATTAAGTGATACAATACTGAATATCTTTCAGCTGCTCCTGATAAGTTATGATTCTCATATGTCCTGATTTTTCCATGAGAAATCATAAATAGGATGACCATTCCCACACTATATATATCTGACTGCTCCACGGCATCTTCACCTGAGTATTGTTCAGGTGCTGCAAATAACAGACTTCCATTATTTACCTGCATACCGCATCCTGCAATGACTGCATTGTCAAAATCTATAAGTTTAACTTTTCCGTAATTATCAAGCATAATATTATCAGGCTTAATATCCATATGTAATATTCCTTCACCATTAAAGCTGTGAAGATATTCCAGTATACAACACAATTCTATGCCAATACGGCATATTTCATGGATATCCAGGCAGCCATTAGTCTCTGTTTCATCATTAACATATTGCCGCAAAGATTTACCATCAATATATTCTTCGATAATGCAGATACTATCATTATCTTCTCCAATATTCTGTTCAATATCATAAATTACAGGAATGTGGGGATGTTTCAAATTCTTAATAAGATGGGCCTCATTCAGAAGTCGTTCTGATTCCTCATGACTGCCCGTAAATATCTTGGCTACACGATATACATCTAGTATAACATGCCTTACCAGATAAATTTTAGAATGATTGGAACTTGCAAGTTCCTTAATGATTTCATATTTCTCGTAAAATCGGTTATCCACCTCCTCTTACGACGATACATGAAAAACATCTCCTAAACATAGGATACACTATAATAATTTAATTTTCAATATATTTTTTCAAAAAATTTATATTTATTTTACTACTGCTTTCTTACACCGCCTTTACATATCCATAAAAAATGGGTATTATATCTTTACGATAATTAACAAATTTAGTCAGAGGTGGCTTATGAAAATAGAAAGACTTAATGAAAATCAGATCAGATGCACACTTAACAAGTCCGATCTGGCTTCAAGACATTTGAAAATCAACGAGCTTGCCTATGGCAGCGATAAAGCGAAAGAACTTTTTCGTGATATGATGCAGCAGGCATCGTATGAATTAGGCTTTGAAGCAGAGGACACTCCTTTAATGATAGAGGCAATTCCTGTTTCAGCAGAATGTATTGTTCTTATTGTTACTAAAGTTGATAATCCTGAAGAACTTGATACCCGTTTTTCCCGTTTCTCACCGTCAGATTCTGATGATGATGACGGCTTTGATTTTGATGATATAGAGACAATTGAAAGCAACGGCTACTCATCCTATTCTCCTCCTAAAGCTAACGAAGAACTTGATGAAGAAAGCGCCGCTACTGAGGAAGATAATAACATTTCAGAAGATAATCTTATGAATATATTAGACCGTGTTAAGGAGTATTTTAATAATAAAGAAACTTCCGGCAAAAAATCCGGTGAGTCTGACACCTCAGAAAACAAACCTACTGTTAAAGAAGCATCCAGCCATATTGTCAGAGTGTTTTCATTCGGTTCACTTGATGATATCAGTAGTGCTGCCCGGATAATTAACCGCTTTTACCACGATAATAACTCTGTTTATAAGAATCCATCTGATAAGCGTTATTATCTCACAATTTCCAAAAACAAAACATCTTCTAAAGATTTTAATAAAGTATGCAACATTCTTTCTGAATATGGTAATAAAGAAGCTGCATTCGATAATTATACAGGTTTCTTTTCAGAGCATTGTGAATGTATTGTAAAAGAACATGCCATTCATATTCTAAGCAGACTATAATAACAGAGCCGGAGCAATTAAATCTAATGCTCCGGCTCTGTTATTATCACTCATTGTCTGTATTTATCCAATAGACTGAAGATAATTCTGAATCTCCTCAATAAGCATATCTGGATCAATACCATGAACCATAGCAGCTTCCTCTAATGTCTCGCCTGCTGATGATGGGCATCCAACACAATGCATACCAATTCCCATAAGAATAGGTATAATTCCTGCATCTATCTGAAGAGCTTCTCCAATTGTAGTGTCCTTAGTAATTCTTGTCATACTGACCTCCTG
Source organism: [Eubacterium] eligens ATCC 27750 (assembly GCF_000146185.1). Classification (NCBI taxonomy): domain Bacteria; kingdom Bacillati; phylum Bacillota; class Clostridia; order Lachnospirales; family Lachnospiraceae; genus Lachnospira; species Lachnospira eligens. The sequence goes on from NC_012778.1 coordinate 2,014,877, forward strand.
TTATTAGGTTAATATTATCGGTACTTTTGTACCGCTCAACATACCTACTATAATATTGCCCCGGATAAATGTCAATAATACACTAATTTTGCTTTACTATTCTATCTCAAGTTAGTTATACCTAACAGCAATAATGTATTTTATTGATAAAAATTCATATTGAATTTTATCAAAGGCTATCGTATAATATCACTAAAGCGACTGCCAAAGCAGTTAATAAAGAGATTATTAAGGAGGATATATACTATGGCATATGTAATTAATGATGATTGTATCAGTTGTGGTGCTTGTGCAGCAGGATGTCCTGTTGAAGCAATCAGCGAGGGTGCTGCTCATTACGAAATCAACGCTGATGTTTGTGTTGATTGTGGTGCTTGTGCTGGAACATGTCCAGTTGGCGCTCCTAACCCACAGTAGTCTGAACAAGATACAGATTAATGTTCACCAGATGGTGTTCAATGTACCTGAACGGTACTTACATAAAACCCCGGACCAGTTTAATACTGATTCGGGGTTTTTTTTGCATGTTCAATTACTGTCTTAAGTCTCTTGAAAGATCTGCAAATCTTGTCTGTTCCGGCAGCCATGCCATCTTAACAGTTCCAATAGGACCGTTACGCTGCTTGGCAATAATAATCTCTGCAATACCCTTCTGCTCTGTATCCTTATTGTAATAATCATCTCTGTAAAGGAACATAACAACGTCGGCATCCTGCTCGATAGCTCCTGACTCTCGAAGATCCGAAAGCATAGGTCTGTGGTCTGGTCTCTGCTCTACTGCACGGCTTAACTGTGAAAGTGTTACTACTGGTACATTTAACTCTCTCGCAAGTGCCTTTAACGCTCTGGATATGTCAGATACTTCCTGCTGTCTTCCCTCAGAACGTCCGCTTCCACTGCCACTCATAAGCTGGAGGTAATCGATAATAATAAGTCCAAGATTATTCTCCATCTTGTATTTCCTGCATTTACTACGTAATTCTGCGATTGAGATACCCGGCGTATCATCAATTATAAGCTTCGACTTGGCAATGCTGTCCGCACCCTCTATAAGCTTGCCCCAGTCATTAGAATCCAGATGTCCTTTTCTTATCTTGTCCGCATCCACTGTTGATTCAAGTGATAACATACGATTTACAAGCTGGACATTAGACATCTCCAAGCTGAATACAACTGTTGTAATCTGCTGCTTGATAGCTACATTTTCAGCAACATTAAGGACAAATGCGGTCTTACCCATTGAAGGTCTGGCTGCAACAAGAATAAAATCTGACGGCTGCAGACCTGACAGATAAGTATCTAAGTCCTTGAACCCTGTAGGAACACCTGTTACAGCACCTTTAGTCTTTGCTGCCGCAGATATTCTGTCAAGTGCCTCAAGAACAACCTTATCAATAGGTGTATATTCCTTTCCACCCTTATTCTTAACAAGCTCAAATATCTTCTTTTCAGTATCAGCAAGTATATCTTCAGTCTTTTCCTTGCCCGCATAACACTGATTGGCAATATCATCATTAACTCTTATGATATTCCTGAGTACTGCTTTTTCCTTAACAATACCCGCATACTGTCTTATATTAGCCGATGTTGGCACTGATGATAACAGTTCTCTTACAAACTCTATACTATAGACTTCAGCCGGTACATCTGTCTCCTTCAATCTTGCCTGCAGAGTAACTATATCTACAGGTTTTCCCTCGTTATTCATGTCTACCATCGTCTGGAACATAGTTCCATACTGCCTGTAGTAGAAATCATCCTGCCTTAAGATTTCAGCGGCAGTTATAATTGCCTGTCTGTCCAGAATCATTGAACCAACAACAGACTGCTCAGCTTCAATGCTGTTAGGCATCACCCGTGTTACCACTGACTCATCCATAGTAATTCCCCTTCTTACAAATGTATCTTATATATTTATTTCTCAACAACCTTAACAGTCAGCTCAGCTGTTACATCTTTATGAAGCTTTATCTGGATAATGTAATTACCTAAAGCCTTAATTGGCACATCAAGCTTCATTTTCTTCTTGTCAATATCAAGACCTAACTGCTTCTTAGCTTCTTCTGCAACTTCCTTAGTTGAAACAGTTCCAAATGTTCTTCCACCTTCGCCTGTTTTCATGGAAACAGTAACTGTGCACTCTTTAATCTTAGCCGCAAGCTCCTTTGCTGCTGCAAGCTCTTCTGCTGCCTCTTTTTCTTCTCTCTTCCTGGCTAACTTAAGGTCATTAAGATTCTTTGCTGTTGCCTCAATTCCAAGCTTCTTTGGAAGCACATAATTTCTTGCATAACCGTCATTAATCTTAACAATCTGTCCCTTTTTTCCTAATGTCTTAACATCCTCTAATAAAATAACATCCATTAAATTTCACCATCCTTAATCATATTATCAAGTGTAAGCTTAATTTTATTAACTGCCTGATCAATTGTACAATCTGTAAGCTGAGCTCCTGCAATACTCATATGACCACCTCCGCCCAGCTTTTCCATAACAAGCTGTACATTAACCTCATCTATAGACCTTGCACTCACATATATCTTATCCTCGTAAGGAGTGATAACAAAAGACGCCTTGATTCCAGATATATCAAGCAAATCATTGGCTGTCTTGGCACCGCCAACAGTTGGTGTGTCAATTCCATCGCCATTAAATATTGATATTGCAAATGCGTCCTTATAAATCTCCACACGGCTTACAGCCTTTGCAATCTCCTTATATTCATTCATATTACTTCGAAGCATTTTTCTTACTCTTGTTACATCTGCACCATGTCTTCTTAAGAATGCTGCTGCCTCAAAAGTTCTTGGTCCTGACTTACTGTTAAATCCGTCAGTATCAATATTAATTCCGGCATAAAGTGCATCTGCCTCAAATGCTTTAAGCTTAATATTGTCATCAACATACTGTATCATCTCTGTAATCATCTCACTGGCAGATGACGCATATGGGTCGACATACGAAAGAACTGCTCCTGTTATTGTGTCACTCTGTCTTCTGTGGTGATCAAATACAACAACTGTCTTGCATTTTTCAAGAAGCTCTGGACACTCTGTTCTCTGTGGTCTGTTAACATCAACAACAATAACTACTGTTGATGCATTTATTCTGGAAGACGCATCCTCTGGCTTTATAAACATATCATCCGGATACTCTTCCTTGCCTATGAATCTGTTCACAAAAGGCCGTACGCTGCTTGTAACCTCTCCAAGAACAATATGTGCCTCCTTGCCAAGCTTCTTAGCAATAACATATATACCCAGAGCTGAACCAAATGCATCAATATCCGCAAGTGTATGTCCCATAACAAGCACATTACTGTTATTATCAAGAATCTGTCTTAATGCATGAGCTTTAACACGCACCTTAACTCTTGTATTCTTCTCCATCTGCTGACTCTTGCCACCATAATAAAGAATCTTCTCACCATCCTTGACTACCGCCTGGTCTCCTCCTCGTCCAAGAGCAAGATCCATCGCTGCCTTAGCCACATCATAATTCTTAGAATACTCTGCCGAACCCGTTCCTATACCCATGCTGAGTGTAAGAGTCATCTCATTACCAATCTTAATGCTCTTAATCTCTTCAAGCAGGCTGAATCTGTCCTGCATAAGCTTCTCTAAGAAATTATATCTGAAAACAACAATATATTTATCCTTCTCCAGTTTTCTTACAATTGCTGAACCCGGAGAAAAATACTTATTAACCCTCTTATCAATAAGACCTGCAAGAAGCGACCTTCTTACATCGTCAGTACTATCAAGGGCTTCCTCATAATTATCTATATACACAAGTCCCACAACGAATCTTTCATCCTTTAACTTCTGTATATATGTATTAATATCAGTCTCATCAAAAAGATACATTACATACATTGAAGAATCCATGCTTTTCTCTATTATATCAACACCCTCTGCTATAGAATCTGCGTCAATATTCTTTAATTCAGCCTTATAATCCCTGTCCTGAAATGTAAGTCGTATCTCCTTAAATCCAATCTCACTATCTGGAAATATACTTGGTGTAACTTCTGGAAGAACAGTATTGATATTCTTTCTGAAATCCTTCTTAATTCCTATGCAGTCCTGCATTGCCTTATTAGTCCACATAACATTTCCATTATTATCCAAAAGGCAGTATGGCACACTCAGATTATATAAAAGCTGCTTCTGAACCTGAGAATAATTGGCTGCAAATTCAACCATTCCATACATTATTCTTGGTCTTAAGTAGAAATACATCAATCCGCACGCCAGCAGATATATAACCATAAAAATACTTATAATTGTTGCTGCCATAACATTAATGCAGAACATAACAGTACATATTATAATCAGAATTGCACCAATATACAAAGGCCATGCAAAAAAAGACCTTAAAAGTCCACTATATTTAAATGCTTTTTTCCCATTTTTATTATCTGGCATAATACCCATCTCCATAATCGAATTAGAATAATTATATCATGTATACAAATATACTACAAGCATACTTTGTGCAAGCACATTCTGGATTGCACGGCTCACTGCTGCGGGCAGCATACTTTGTAAGCCAAGTCTCTCCGTAGCTTCGCTACTCCCGAGCCTTGATAATTCACAACTCCCGGTCTTCGACCTTCGTTGTTCATTATTGGCGCTCGCCGTATAATCCAGAATCTGTGCAAGCACATTCTGGATTGCACGGCTCACTGCTTACAAAAAAAGCCGTAGCAGGGAAACCTGCTACGGCTCGTATTCTTAATATATATTAGTCTACTGAATATGGAAGAAGAGCTACATGTCTTGCTCTCTTAACAGCTACAGTAAGAGCTCTCTGATGCTTTGCACAGTTTCCTGTAATTCTTCTTGGAAGAATCTTTCCTCTCTCAGAAACATAATGCTTAAGTGTAGCAACATCCTTATAATCTAATACCTTGTTGGCATCTGCACAAAATGCGCAAACTTTCTTTCTTCTACGCATTGGTCTTCTTCTCATCTGACCCTCTGGTCTCTCAGCCTTCTTATCTGGCATGGTTTTTACCTCCTATCTTAGTTGAAAGGCAAACCCTCATCATCTACTCCGTCAGGAATAGCCATAAATCCATCTCCAGCCGCCTGGCTTGGTTCTGGTCTTGATGGTGTGTACGCAGCATAATTAGAGTCTCCTCCATTACCTGCTGCTGCGGATTTGCTTTCTGCAAATTCCTGTTCTTCAACAACTACATCGGTTGTATAAACTCTCTGACCATCTTTGTTAGTATAACTACCTGTCTGGATTCTGCCAGTAACAACAATCTTTGTTCCCTGATGAAGATACTTCTCAGCGAATTCTCCTGATCTTCCAAAAGCAACACAGCTTATGAAATCAGCAGACTGCTCATTATCACTGTTTCTTCCACGTCTTCTGTCTACAGCCAATGTATATCTGGCAACTGCCATAGAACCTTCTGCATTCTGTGAATATCTTACATCTGGTTCTCTTGTCAATCTTCCCATTAAAATAACTTTGTTCATACTTTATCTCCTCTTCTATAAAGAGTTGCAAGTCAAACGTCATCTTTAAAAATCGGGATTAATAAATTACTCTCCGTCTTTAACGATTAAGAATCTTAATACATTATCCATGATACGGATTCTGCTTTCAATCTCAGCTGGAGCAGCAGCTTCTGCTTCAAACTTAATGAAACTATAGAATCCTTCGCTCATATGCTGGATATCGTATGCAAGCTTCTTCTTCTCGCTTGTGCCTGGATCTGTAATAGTACCACCGAAACGAGTAATTAACTCATTAACCTTCTCGATAGTAGCTGTTCTTACTTCATCCTCGACGTTTGCGCTAACAACTAATGCTAATTCATACTTATTCATCTACGTCGCACCTCCTTCTGGTCTTTTGGTCCCTTCTATCCTTATACATATAAATGTAAATGAAGGAACAAGGATTAAAAATATATCACAAGACAAAATCTTATCATATCCAGAAGTTAATTACAAGCCTTTTTTAATTTTTTTGTATTTTTTTGTACCAGTGATCTTTTAATAATAACTTCATGACCGCAACCCATGCACTTCATTTTAATGTCTGCACCAGCCTTAAGAATTTCCCATTCGCTGCTTCCACATGGGTGCTTTTTTTTCATTTCTACAATATCACCAGGTTCGTATGGAATAATACCCGCCATTCACAATCTCCGTTATATATTAATCACATAAAATTCTTAAATACATCTGCAAGTGGTGCATTTATAAGAATATCAGCCCTGTTGTCATAAGGTGTTGCTGACTTATTAATAAGAACAAGCTTGTCTCCCCTATAATAATCTATAAGTCCTGCCGCTGGATATACACCAAGAGATGTACCGCCGACTATAAGCATATCTGCTTGTTTTATACAATTCACAGCATTTGTTACATTGTTATCATCAAGGCCTTCTTCATACAATACAACATCAGGTTTTATCCTTCCACCGCAGTCACACATTGGAATGCCTTCAGAATTAATTATCTTATCGATACCATAGAACTTATGACATCTTTCACAATAATTTCTAAGCACTGATCCATGCAGTTCAATTACATTGCTGCTTCCAGCTTTCTGATGAAGTCCGTCAATATTTTGTGTAACAACTGCTTTCAGCTTTCCTTCTTTTTCAAGCTTTGCCAATGCCAGATGTGTAATTCCAGGCTTTGCGTCAGGATAAAGCATTTTATCCTTGTAAAATCTATAGAATTCCTCTGGATATCTCTGGTAAAAAGAATGACTGATAATCGTTTCTGGTGGATATTTGTATTTCTGGTTATATAATCCGTCCGGACTTCTGAAATCAGGAATCCCACTCTCTGTAGATACTCCCGCCCCACCGAAAAAAACAATATTATCACATTCATGCACTAATTTAATAAACTTATCAACATTATTCATTAATTACCACACCTAACACATTACATTTATTACTTTCCAACTCATTTTTGTAATTCTGTGCTGCATATTCACCGAATTCACTTTCGTTGTAGATAATGACTGTTCCATCGCAGTATTTAGCTATTCTTCCCTCTTCATCTGAACTCATTACAATCCTGTCATAATCCGCTGAATAGATAAATATAAGCTTCTTCATCATTTCTTCTTCATCTTCAGATATAACACCATCATCTAAAACACCTGTAAATATAATGTCCATATCTGCATTATTGGTTTTACATATAAGATCATTTTGCTTTTCTGGATTACGCATAAAGTCTGCAACACCTTTAAGATTTTTACCAAGTTTGTATTTCCCAAGGAAAATCTCAGACATAATATCTGCATCTATAAACAATACCTTCTCACCCGTTGCAACAAAACTATATGCAATTTTAAATGCACTCAGTCCATCTTTTGTAACAGCCAGACACTTGCTTGTTCCCAACTCAGATTTAAGAGTCTTTACCAGTTCTTCATAACATTTTCTTTCATTATCAGTCATATCAACAATCTTATCAATATTAACACTAAACATCCTGTATTCCTCCTCCCCTATATATTACTTTACTATTCTTCCGAGAATCTTTACATTAAATACAGGTTCTGGTTCTATAAATGGCTCTGGTTCTACGACATCTTCCTCTGATTGTACTGCAAATGCTTTTGCAATCACATCTTCTGCCTCATCTGGCTCTGCTTCTGCCTGTACTTCTGGTTCTGCTTCTATCTCCGGCTCTGCTTCCACCTGCACTTCCGGTTCTGCCTCTGGCTCCGGCTCTGCTTCTTCCTGCACTTCCGGTTCTGCCTCTGGCTCCGGCTCTGCTTCTTCCTGTACTTCTGGTTCTGCTTCTATCTCAGGCTCTGCTTCCACTTGCACTTCTGGTTCTGCTTCTATCTCAGGCTCTGCTTCCACTTGCACTTCTGGTTCTGCCTCTGGCTCCGGCTCTGCTTCTTCCTGCACTTCCGGTTCTGCCTCTGGCTCAGGTTCTGCTTCCACCTGCACTTCCGGTTCTGCCTCTGGCTCCGGCTCTGCTTCTTCCTGCACTTCCGGTTCTGCCTCTGGCTCCGGCTCTGCTTCTTCCTGCACTTCCGGTTCTGCCTCTGGCTCAGGTTCTGCTTCCACCTGCACTTCCGGTTCTGCCTCTGGCTCAGGCTCTGCTTCTTCCTTTACTTCTGATTCATACTCTACCTTTATTGGTGCTTCCTGTTTACTAACGGTCTCTGACTCAATCTTTATTTCCTGATTTAATATTGGCTCAGACTCGGACTCTCTTGCAACAGCTGCTTCCTTTTTAAAAGTTTCGTCATGCTTATCAACCGCATTTTTAGTAAGAAAATCTATATTGTCATCATCATCGTCATCGTCATCAAATGCTGCTAAAATATCATCCGTACCAGCCTTCTTGGTATTGTCGTGTGGTAATCTGTGCTGTTCTGAATCAATTAACTCCTGCCTTGGATAAACATATCTTCCAAATCTTGCTTCATATTCATACTCATCATCACTGTGATCCTCTTTTTTCTTAAATGCGCATAATATAAGGCACACAACAAGTTCAATAAATATACATACTGCACTTGCCATACCAGCAATTATAACTGTATTTCTATACAAATTTGGTTTAAATGCGTTACCTGTGCTTGTTCCTTCAGACAAAATCTGCATTGACTCAACTGGAATTATTGTTGTTGTCTTAACAGCAGTCTTTGCTATCGCATCTACATATGTTTTAGCAGTATTCTGGTCCGGATTGATAACCTTTAATTCTACAATGTTACTATCTGCTGGAGATGTAACAGTAAGATATTCAGAAATATCCTCCGATGTACCAGCAATCCTCTGAGCAGCTTCAATAACAACATTACTTGAAAAAATTATCATAAAATCCTTATTAAGACCGCCATCCTTCGCCCTTATTGATGCCTCACTGTCACTTCCCGGAACCACATAAATTTTTGATACAGACTCATACATTGGTGTTATTGTACTATCCTCATAAAAATATCCGCCAACTACGCTTAGAATAACGACCAAAATAAGTATCAATAAACATCTTGCAAATTTCTTCATAATAATCCTTCCTCTCCTTTATTTCTGTTCTGGATAATAAAACCATGAAATAGCTGTAATTTTACCATTATTGTCAACTTCAAAATTAATTGTTGCAAAATCATCATCAACAGATGCTCTGTCGCCTTTATATTTGCTATCAAAATATGTAAATTCTATATTATAGCTCTTTGCTGTCTCCAGACTACTGTAGCCATTATAATTAACCAATCCATAGGCAATTGCATCTTTTGTATTAATTTTATCCAACTCCGCCATTGTAAAATCACCATAAATGAATTTACCATAAGTCAGTGTTTTGTCCTCTGACATATACAAATGATTTTGATAATCGTTGTCTCTGTAATATGCTTTTAATATATCATCTACAGAATCCCCGACATTCATATTTCGGGAAAATTTATCATTGTTCTTTATTGATGCTGCCTGTGTGACCTTATATGTACCATTTGAATCAGGTCTGTTATTGTCATCTAGTTTTTCAAAACCAATCGACATTTCATTATAAGAATAAATCTTTTCATTATTATTTTCTGTCTCCTCAGACGGCTTTCCAAATATAGATTTCACTTGATCTTCTGACATAAGATATGTTATATTCCCTATTTTCAAATCTTTATATGTAAATATATCTTCATGACTTTCTTCCAATGTAGGATATTCTGTACCAGCTTCTGTAATATCCTCTCCATCACTAATTACAGCTTCTGTCCTTTTTCCACATGCCCCCAGAGCCATTGCAGTAAAACATAGAATTGCAAACACTCTGCTTTTTTTTAATCTAATCATTAAATTCCTCCCTACTGCACATTTCAGTTAATTATAACATACATATTATTATTCAGAAAGAAAATGTTTTATAATTCTCTCTCCAACATTATTCCATGTGTAATTTTTTTTGTATTCTTCATGAGCTCTGTATACCATATTTTCATAATATGCTGTATCATTCAACAATTTATCTGCTTTTGCGCATATATCATCAACATCATTAATACTATACATTTCTGCTACATTATCTAAAATATTCATTCTATATTTATTAGAATCTGTCATGACTACAGTATTATTAGCCATTCCTGCATATATCCTGTCATGCACTCCCATTTTAAAAAAAGGTGATGAGTCTGCTAACACTCTGCTTTGTGCGATTATTTCAAATGATTTCTCAAACGATACGGGTTTAATTATTTTTACATTTTTCTTACATGACTTATCATATTTTTCCCACCATTCACCTGCAATTTTTAAAGGGAAACCGTTATCAGCCAGCGTATCTATCAATTTCTTTCTATAATAATTTCTTATATACATTTCTACAAGATAATATTTATTTAACAGTTCAGCTTTAGGCTCTATATTGATAGAATCTTCTATACTTAATTCTTCATTATTCATAATTCTGTCTATCATTGACAACATATCATTTTTCTCTCTGATTCCACATCTCAATATGTGTTTCATATACACATCTGGTTTTCTGAATGTCCCCATAAATAATATGTTTTTTTCTTTCTTATTTATATCTGATGTACACACATGTTCAGCTCCAAGATTAATCTGATACGCATCCTTAATCCATGGATAATATTTTTTTATATATTCGCAATGATTCCCGTCTACAGAAAACACATAATAATTATTCAGCCGACACGATAAAGTTGTGTGATGATACAACGGATGATCCAATATAAAATTATAAAATGGTGCATCAATGTTATCCAGATAATAACTATCATCATCCATTATTAGCCTGGGTAATTTCGAGTTGAAATCTATTATGGCATCAAATTTTTTATTCACATACCTTTGTAACAAATCTTCTGCCGACCGTTCAATTATTTTATCTGAATTTATTGATGCTGGTTGTGCAATTTCTGTTCCTGCTGATGGTATTGAATATTCTGGGATTTCACAAAATTCACACTGACACCCATAATTTTGCAATGCTTCAATGATTTTTTCTGCAAAATATCTTCCGCTGTTATAACATAACTGTCTTGTCACAAATATTAATATTCTCATTTTACAATCTGTCCCAATTCTCAAAAAAATCGAAAAAAAAGCTTTAACCCATTCGGATTAAAGCTTTAAGAGGCGACAACCAGATTCGAACTGGTGATCAGGGTGTTGCAGACCCACGCCTTACCACTTGGCTATGTCGCCTTATTATTAATAAATGACTCCAAGGGGATTTGAACCCCTGATACCACCGTGAAAGGGTGGTGTCTTAACCGCTTGACCATGGAGCCGTAATAAAGAATTCATGGGCAAGTGCATGCCACTTATTCTTAGCTCCCCGAGTAGGGCTCGAACCTACAACAACTCGGTTAACAGCCGAGTGCTCTACCATTGAGCTATCGAGGATTATCACTAATGTTTCCATTATGTGAAAAAATGTAAGCCACATAGCAGCTTACTTTTAAAAGGATTGCTCCTTCAAAACTGCACATTAAATATATCATATCGTATCTGTCTTTGCAAATATTTTTCATCCGATTACTCTTAAGAATAACTCTCTTTGTTCTATCCAAACCGTCTTAACCTTTTCTCTTGGTTAAGCCCTCGACCTATTAGTACAAATCAGCTCCATATGTCACCACACTTCCACCTTCTGCCTATCTACCTCGTCGTCTTCAAGGGGTCTTACTAACTTATGTTATGGGATATCTCATCTTGAGGGGGGCTTCACGCTTAGATGCCTTCAGCGTTTATCCCGTCCCGACTTGGCTACCCGGCTATGCATTTGGCAATGCAACCGGTGCACCAGAGGTCAGTCCATCCCGGTCCTCTCGTACTAAGGACAGCTCCTCTCAGATATCCTACGCCCACGCCGGATAGGGACCGAACTGTCTCACGACGTTCTGAACCCAGCTCGCGTACCGCTTTAATGGGCGAACAGCCCAACCCTTGAGACCTACTACAGCCCCAGGATGCGATGAGCCGACATCGAGGTGCCAAACCACTCCGTCGATGTGAACTCTTGGGAGTGATAAGCCTGTTATCCCCAGGGTAGCTTTTATCCGTTGAGCGATGGCAATCCCACTTTCATACCACCGGATCACTAAGTCCTACTTTCGTACCTGCTCCACCCGTCGGTGTCGCAGTCAAGCTCCCTTCTGCCTTTGCGCTCTTCGAATGGTTTCCAACCATTCTGAGGGAACCTTTGAGCGCCTCCGATACTCTTTCGGAGGCGACCGCCCCAGTCAAACTCCCCACCAGACATTGTCCCCCAGCCGGGTCACGGCTGCAGGTTAGAAGCCCAGTACTGCAGGGGTGGTATCCCAACATCGACTCTGATGCATCTGGCGACACATCTTCTCAGTCTCCCACCTATCCTGTACATGCAATACCGAACCCCAGTATCAAGCTAGAGTAAAGCTCCATGGGGTCTTTCCGTCCTGGCGCAGGTAACCAGCATCTTCACTGGTATTTCAATTTCACCGGGTGCATTGTCGAGACAGTGCCCAAATCATTACGCCTTTCGTGCGGGTCGGAACTTACCCGACAAGGAATTTCGCTACCTTAGGACCGTTATAGTTACGGCCGCCGTTTACTGGGGCTTAAATTCAATGCTTCACCTTGCGGCTAACATCTCCTCTTAACCTTCCAGC
>NC_012778.1:2032500-2144190 GCF_000146185.1 [Eubacterium] eligens ATCC 27750
TTGGAAGCTGTCTCCGTTCCGCTTATTGCTGTAACAACTGTAAAAAATAACCATATTACAACAAGGCCTTCAACAAGCCCCAATATTACCCCGCCTGCTTTATTCGCCTGTTTTATGACAGGCAGCCTGCTTATAATTCCTGTTGCAGCAATAACAATCCTAAGTGCTATAAATACAATCACCATTATCATTATATATATGATTGCCGTCAGGACTATATTTGCAAGCCTTACCGAGATTATCCTTAAAGTAATTTCTTTAACCGATGTTGATGTATAATCAGTTATAACATTTGCCAATTCAGATTCTGGAATTGCTTTAACTGCATCAGTCAGACTCTCTGGAAGATTGATTCTGTTTCCAACCTCACCTATAACTTTATTGACTTCATCTGAATAGCTGCTTATATGATTAATATTTACATCTAATAAATTCCTCTGATTCGCAATAAAATAATCATCAATTTCTTTATTATTTGATAACAACTCATATATGGATTGTGATAAATTTTCATCCAGATTAGTTCCGCTTTTTACCGCTGATGTTGCCAATGGTGCAACAATTACCGCAGCTATTATTGTTATAAGTATTGACGCCAGCGAAAGAACTATTCTTATAACGCCCTTTCTCCATCCCACAACAGCAAATATTCCAAGAATTAATATCACTCCTATTAAAAGCATTTTGTTCCCCCTTATCACTTCAGTTTGATTGTCTGTATATATTTGGAATTCACAAGTGTATAATCTCCTCTGGTTCCCTTTGGCAACACATTAATAACCGGCATGTCAAATTCTATATCTGCCAGCTTTTTGCCTCTCAGATTCATCAGAACAAATGTTGATGCATTATTCATAATTATACTTTTTCCATCAAACTTAATATCTGTATATTGAACTGCAAATGTAGTGTTAAATATTTCTTTTCCAGCTATGTTGTAAACTACAAGTTTATATGGATCTCCCGAATCAGAATTATTCTCAACAACACCTATGTACTGGTCACTATAAAATATTTTTTCTATTTCATTATTAATTTCAATTGTGTGCTCAAGTGACGGATATTCTTTTATCTTATAAATGCTTATTACATTTTCTCCAACAGCAACAGCCATTGTATCATTTATAAATTTCACATCACCAACAATTATATCATCATAATTAAATCCACCGACAACTCGTTCCGTTTCATTTTTTCCAACATCAGAAAAATTGTAAAAAACAACATTTGTTTTTATCTCATCACCACTCACCTTTATAAATGACGCTATAAGCTTCTTGGCATCTGATGAAATACTAATATCTAACGGATAACCATCACCCGACAAAGTTGTCTTCACACTGTATATTTTATCTCCATTTGTATCATACATATTAATGTAATTGGCATGATTATCCTCTAGGACTGTCGCTATTTTACCAGTTGAGGAAACCTCAACCTGCAATATTGGCATAGAAGTATCGGCCTTTCCGACTTGTCCATCCTGATTAAATGAATATGCTGTACTTCCATTAATATCAGCAACAGCTATAGAATTTTCACATATGCTTACTGCCGGGTTCTGCATTGAATATGTCTGGTTCCATATAGCCTTGCCATTTCCCTTATAATATGAAATACCATCATTGCTATACCTTACATATCCATCTGCAAATGAAACATACCTGGAAGATTCTATATCATCCCTGTTAGTTGAATTAACAACTGAATATGATGTATAATCATAATTGTCCATAAATCTCAAAGCAATATATACACCAGCTGCAATTAACGCTATTATAAATACTGTTGCACATATAACCCTTATTTTATGTCTGCGTATCTTTCTTTTTACTGTTTCATCATCAAGAACATCCTCTGATTGTTCTAAAGACGCTGCCGCCTGTGAATTTATGCTGATTACTTTTCTGACCGGCGCATTTCTGTCACCATTAAATCTTGATTTTCCAGATATTATATCTGCCATATTAATCCCCTTTTTATTGCATCCTCTAACATAGCTAATTATACAATATTAGGGAATTTAATCAAGGAAGTTTTATCTGCTGTCCTATGTATAATACATTTTCATCTTTTATATCATTATATGCAGTTACCTCTTTACATTTTGATGTGTCACCATAATACTTTTTACATATTCCCATTATTGTATCCCCAGATTTCACCGTATATATCACAGGCTCCTTAACTGTTGCTGCAACCACCTGCTCCTCCGTCTGTACAACAGTTGTCACATCAAAACTTTCCGTTGCTGTCGCAATTATGCTTGTCCCTTCTGTTTCTGCTTCTGTAGGATATACACCGCCCTCTAATTTATTGACTGGTACAACCGTATCCGCTTTTGTCGAATCATTTCCTGACATCTGTACCATAAGACTGCTTATTGATTTGTCAAACTTTTTCATTTTCTGGTAATTATTCATCAGATTAATTCCAATAACAAGAATGACTACAACCATAAATGTGCTTACACCGTACATAAATCTTGTACTCTTTTTCTGTTCTCTCAGTTCCTCTTTTTCCTTAATTATATTACGTATAGATTTCATTACCTTGTCCGGTCCCTCTTCACTTGAACTCCGTTCTCTTCTCTCTAACATATATTCCTGCATCTCATAATTCCGCTCATAAAAACATACATATCCTTTTTGTTTTTTCAACTCACCATTTTCATAAAGATAAAAATTCTCTTCCTTCTCCACTGTATCAATAAGATAAAATGTTTTCATTGTCCCCGCAAAATTATCCAGATGTATTTTCTTTAATTTAAGCATTCTTTCAGGCGTAACTTCAGGAATAGCTGCAAACCAGCCTACAACTGAAAGATCCGGGAAATATTTTTCAACATCTGTATATATTACATTCCAGACATTTTCATTAAAATACACCCCTTTTTCTTCAACCTCTTTCCCAAGTTTTGCTTTTATTATACCTTTTATAAAAACACATTTTTCTTCTCCATCCACCTGATTGTCCCCAAGAAGAACTCCAGCCTGTATATCCGATGGATTATTGTATGCTATTGAATTTATATATGTAAAAGCATAATCTTCTATATATATTTTCTTATCAGAGTTCACTTCGCCTATCTGTTTAATATTTTTCGGTCTCCTTATGGCCGCACCTCTTGTACCTTTTTTTGACTTATCTGAATTTTCTTCATTACAAATTATTTCTATCATGGTGCCTCCTTTTACTCTTTTCATCAGAATAATATCACTGTAATAAAGAAAAAATTATCAGATTTTGTCAGCGCGAAAAAAATATTAAAAATAATTTTGTAATAATCATTAATTCTACAGCGTACACATTACTAAAGAGCCTGTCTCTGTCAGATAATAATCGGAGGTATATATGCTTTATTACTTTAATTCAACCAATTCTTCTTCTGGAGTAAAAATGGGAAAAATGCTCTGTGATATCGTATCCAAGAATATTCTCCCTAATCAGGAAATCATTATTTTATGTATAGGAAGTGACCGTTCTACCGGTGACAGTCTTGGCCCACTAATTGGTCACCAGTTCAGGGATTATATTTCTCCTGGTATGTATCTCATCGGAGATCTTAACCAGCCTGTTCATGCTGCCAATCTTAATTACTGTCTTAAAACTATAAGCAAAACATTTGATAATCCTTACATAATCGCAATAGATGCTTCTCTTGGCAAAGAAGATCATGTTGGTTATATGACTCTCGCAACTGGTCCTTTAAAGCCCGGACTGGGTGTTAAAAAAAAGTTGCCCGAAGTGGGAGATATTCACATTACAGGAATTGTTAACTCTTCCCGTGATATGGAATTCTCTACACTTCAGACAACCCGCCTGTCAATAATATTTCAGATAGCTGATGCAATTGTGCTTGCATTAAGAACATTTAATGACGATTATTATATACAGCAAGAGCCTGCGCTATCGTATCTGCTGCGCCAGACTTCATAATTGAATTCAATTCCGAAAGCCTGTCAACACTCATAAATTCTTTTCCTAGATACGCTTCATAATTAGATGATATATATATCCTCTGCTTCTTGACCAGATCATCCAGATCATCATATTCATCCTTTTTCTTTTTTAATTCTGCATCCATGCTGGTTATTTTATCGTCATAACGATTGTTTATTTCACTTATAATGTCAGCTTTGGTTGTATTTTCAAATTCCTCCAAAGCTGCATTTTTTTCTTCCTCAATGCCAGAAATTTCATCATGAAGCGCATTAATCTTTGAATCATAAGATTCAAGACCATACATATCCTCATTCCTGTCCTTGCGTATATTTCTCTCAATTTTCTTGATTCTCTTCTTGTTATCGCGTATCTGCATTCTGGTATTCTGAGCTGCAATTATCGTATCCTTATGTTTCAATAGCACACCCTTATATATTCCTTTAACAAGAATCAAACATAAAATTGGCATTAAAATACTATAAAGCAGAAGAATCCAATCTGGAATCACTGGCAGAAAATACAACAATACTGGTATCACCGCAAAAAGAACTAATAATAACGATACATCAATTACATAATCCAAAAATTTTCTGGCGTTAAAAGCCGCGATAAATATCTGACTGTTACACATTTTTGAAATATTCTCATGTATAAAAGCCTCATTTATCTGTTCTGCCAAATCACAATTTTCCGCTCTTAAAGACGCTGTTTCAGAATTAATCCGTTCCTTAACGCCTGCCATCTTAGCCTTATCTCTGGCAGCAGTAACATTTTTTATTTTATCTTTATCAGCATTGATTGATTTATCGTATCCATCACATATTGCGTCTATACTTGCTTTTATTTTAGAATCAGTTTCATTCTGCTTTTCTTTGTTTGTGTTATCTAACTCTCTTGAAATATCTTTTACGCTTTCAGAAAGCTTCTCAAGCCTTTCTTTTTTAGAGTTATGTTCTTTCATATCTCCAATTATCTGTTCCAGCTGTTTCTGATTCCCATTAAGTATATTCTGTTCTGCCATCTGCTCACCAACTTCCGTATACACTAATATTTCATCTTATTATTTGTTATCTCTATAATAATTAATAAGACATCCATCAAGAATTATCTGTCTTTCATCATCTGTAAGCTCATCAAGCTTAAGTTCGAACTCTTTCATATCTTTATTAACAACAAATGCCTTGATTGTAGACACTTTGTTCTTAATCGCATCCTGAATCTCCGGAATAAAGATATAATCTCCATTCTCAAAAGGAAGCTCTCCCTTATCAATTATGAATGGAAGCATACCCCAATTGATAAGATTTGAACGATATCTCTTAGTCGCATACTCATTAGCAATGTTAGCCCATCCGCCAAGTACCTTCTGACATGATGCTGCCTGCTCTCTTGCTGAACCATCGCCCGGCTTAACTGCAAATATAGTGCTTCCAACACCAACATTAGACTTATGAACATCATATGTTTCTTTAATCTTATGCATGATGTCTCTGAGCTCTGGTAAGGCTTCTCCCATGCACTGTCCAGCTTCTCTTGCCTTCTCTGCTTTCTGTACTTCCTTAGCACGTCCTACATATGCAGGATCCTTTCTTGAAAGCGCGAATTCAGCAAGACCAAGAGGATTAGATCTGAATGATGATGTCTCTCCTGATGGAATAAGTTCATCTGTTGTTGTAACCGGATCATGTATCTCAGATACAACCTTAATAATAAGGTTCTCTGGAAGTGCAACCATCTCTGGCCAATCTTTGATATTAGGTCCGAACTGGATTTCCTGTTCTGGATCTGCAACCCCCTTGCTGTCAAATACTCTGTTAGCATAGATTGAGCTGTCAAAATGGTATGCTGGTCCTGTAAACTCTACATCAACATCTGTAGCTGCTGTAAGGTATCCCTTATTAGCTGCTGTTGCTGCAATAGAACGTGCATCCATAAGTGCAACAGATGATATCTGACCATTCTGTAACTTAGAACCCTCTCTGTTAGGGAAGTTTCTTGTTGAATGTCTGATTGAGAATGCATTATTAGCAGGTGTATCTCCTGCACCAAAGCATGGTCCGCAGAATGCAGTCTTAACGATTGCGCCTGTCTCCATAAGATCTGCAAGTCTTCCATTTCTTGCAAGTTCAACATAAATCGGTGTACTTGCAGGATATACGCTAAGCGTAAACTCATCTGCACCAATAGACTTTCCTTTAAGAATGTCTGCAGCTGCACATATGTTTTCAAAACCACCACCGGCACATCCGGCGATAATTCCCTGATCAACATAAAGTCTGCCATTCTTAATCTTATCCGTGAGCTTATATTCAACCTGTCCATCAAGGCTTACAAGAGCCTTCTTCTCTACATCATGGAGAATATCTTCAAGATTAGCATTAAGCTCTTCAATTGTATAAGTATTGCTTGGATGGAATGGCATAGCAATCATTGGCTTGATTGTGCTTAAATCCACATATACAACACCATCGTAATAAGCCACATTTCCAGGATTAAGTTCCTTGTAGCTCTCACTTCTTCCGTGAATATCATAGAATTCCTTAACCTTATCATCTGTTCTCCAGATAGATGAAAGACATGTTGTCTCTGTAGTCATAACATCTACGCCAATTCTAAAATCAGCACTGAGTGATGAAACACCAGGTCCAACGAACTCCATAACTTTATTCTTAACATAACCGTTACCAAATACTGCACCTATAATAGCAAGTGCAACATCCTGAGGACCAACACCCTTTGCTGGTTCTCCTGTCATGTAGATAGCTACTACTCCCGGTCTGTTAATATCATATGTCTTATTAAGAAGCTGCTTAACAAGCTCTGGTCCACCTTCGCCCATAGCCATTGTTCCAAGAGCTCCATAACGTGTATGGCTGTCTGAACCAAGAATCATCTTTCCACCTTCAGCCAGCATTTCTCTTGCAAACTGGTGGATTACAGCCTGATGAGGTGGCACATATATTCCGCCATATTTCTTTGCACATGTAAGACCAAACATATGGTCATCTTCATTAATAGTTCCGCCAACTGCACAGAGACTGTTATGACAGTTAGTAAGTACATAAGGAATTGGGAATTTTTCAAGCCCTGACGCTCTTGCTGTCTGGATAATTCCAACAAATGTAATATCATGAGAAGTCATCTTATCAAACTTAATCTTTAACTTCTCCATGTTTCCAGATGTGTTATGGTTTTCAAGAATTCCATATGCAATAGTATTCTTAGCAGCCTCTTCCTTTGTTACTGAACATCCTGTCTTGGCAGCTACTTCATTCACAGCCGAAGCACTATCCTCAACAATATCGACACCGTTGATAAGATATGCTCCTCCATCACTTAATTTAATCATGCTTTCTCCTCTTTCTATATATCATTACGGTTTCCCGCTTAATATCCGTTATTCATATCCTCATTATATAACATATACAAACATTAAAGATAAGGTGTAACTTTTTCTACTATTGATGCTATGGTGTCATTATCTGCAGTTCCCGGAACCCATCCAACATTAACTGTATCACCTTTAATTCTAGGAATAATATGCATATGGAAATGAAATACTGTCTGCCCTGCTACTTCTCCATTGTTCTGAACAATATTAAGTCCATCAAAATCCAATGCTTTCTTATACGCTTTAGAAATCTTAGCTGCTACTTTAAATACATGTGCGGCAGTGTCATCATCAAGTTCATATATATTGTCAAAATGTTCCTTCGGCAATATAAGTACATGTCCTTTAGCGGCAGGACTTGCATCGAAAATAACTTTTACAATATCATCCTCATAAAGAGCATTTGTTGGAATCTCGCCGTTTGCCAGCTTGCAAAAAATACAATCATCCTTTTTCATACTATTTCCTCACTTTGCGCGAAATTTGTCGAAATACTTTTGTTTACATGTACTTCGAATATGTATATACTTTATTATATACTTTTATATGATAACTTAAAGAGTGTTCGATTACAACCTCATAGCAAAAAACTTATTAAATTAATGTCTGAAAGGATTTCTTATAATATGCTTAATAATGATGAATATAACCAACTATGTAACTTAGTAAAAAATACTCCTGATTTAAAACCTGTTATCGAAAAACTGTCTTTAATCTCTCCTTCAGAATTATCTATTAGTTCCCATAATATCAAAAATCATATTGCGTATCTGAAAACAAGCTTTCAGCTTCTAAAAAAGAAATCCCCCGAAATATCAGATAATATTTATTTCAAACGCATGGAAAAAGTACTATCTGAACTAATATGTCATATGGACCGCACTACTCTATATCGTTACAGCATGAAAGATTTAGATAGATATCCTGTATGCATTAAAGATATACTTTATGAACTTCCTGATATTATTGATGAAAATACAGACAACGACTGTAGCTTTAATTTCTCTCTTGCCGACTTGCCTGATATATCAATCAATCCTGAACATTTCAAAATGATGATGACAGAAATTGTATTAAACGCATGTGAAGCCTCTGATTATTCTGGTGAAATAACGCTCCAGTCCGATATTAATGACAATATAATTCGTATTAATATAGCAAATAACTGCACAACAGAAATTCCCAAAAATATATCCCTTGAACATATCAGCCAGCCTTTTTTCACTACAAAGAAAGGACACTGTGGTGTCGGTCTTGCAATCGTTCATCAGATATGTATGAAATATAACATTTCTGCTTCAATATATAATGCAGACAACCAGATTATATTCAGTATAATTATACCTTTATCAGACAATTAGCCTATTGAATATTCAGATTCAGATCTCGGATTAATTCTGAAATCTGAATATCTCATCTAACATTCTCAAAGTTTTAAGATTACCTCTTGCAGTCATTGCGCCTGTCATAAATGCCCTATGAAAAGTATCTCTGCCTTTCACTACATTGTCAAAGGTTTCTTTTGTCAGCTTACCAATTACATCTGCACCCTTGTTTTCCCCTAATTCAACTTTTATCTGACTTCCATCAACGTATATACTTATTAATTTTTCTTTATCACTTATTGATAACATATATGTACTCTTAAATCCTGCTGCCGGTTTAAAATTATCTTTAAATACATTAATATAATAATCATCTCCGCCATTCTCCTGATCACTAAGCAATTCTTTATATATACTTGCCAGTGATTCAATATCCTGCTTTTGTGTTTTTACAAAATCATCATCAGATGCATACTTTGATAACTGTTCACTTTCTTGTGGAGTAAGTTTAATCGTATCCTTAAGCATATTATTTTTTATTGTCTGACTGCTTGATGGAAGCTGTTTTATTTTCTGTGAAATTGTTCTATATACATTCTCAGCATATTTTTCTATTATGGTATTATATTCAGAATTAAACTCAAAATCAGTTGTATCATCAATATAAGCACTTAATGCCTGACCAATCTTTCCACCAATAATCTCCCATGAATTATTTAATGCCAGAGTAACTTCTCTTTCTCCATATGTCCTAGCCATTACAACTGGAAACATATATATACTTGCTGCCTGAGACTTATCTGAATACAACCAGCATGAATCTAAAAATGTCTGCATATATCCACCCATTCCAACCCATTCAACTGTAGTTGCAAGAATAAGTCCATCTGCCTCAGTAATTGTCTGCGACAATGTTGTTATAGTGTTTTTCATTTCATATAAATTATACCTTGTAACATTAACATTTAACTCTGTAAGTACTTCCTGTATCTTGTTAATCACAAAAACTGTAGGGTCATCAACAAGACCTCTTCCACCATAATATATATTAATATTCATTGCCATAATCCCCATATATGTTTAATTACATTCACTACTTATCTATAGTGATATATCAGTCAGAATATAGCATAAAATCTAGCTTATTTCAACCTTGAAGGCTATCGCCGCCAGTTTAAGTATATCTCCATTACATAATTGTTTTTTCTCATGATTATTAAGCCTTTCTCCATTAATGTATGTTCCATTAGTTGCATTAAGATCCTCTATGCTATATATATCCTCCTGATTGCTCTCATGATATACACAACAGTGCATACGACTTATAACTTGTGCATTCACAACTACATCTGACATTTTTTCAAGACTGCCGATAATATATGGATATTTGTTCATTGCTATTGACCTTATATTATGTTCATCTGATGTATGTATATCTAATTCACCTATCAGATTGTCATCCATAAGATGCAATTTTAATTTTTTCTTTTTTCTCGCTGAACCAATAAAATCTGATAACAGCATTGTTTCATTGCATAAATCATCATACATATCTGATACATTTTTTGTTTTATTAACCAGATTATTATCTTTTACTTCTTCTTTTATTGCGTAAGGGATTTCTTCCTTTTCAACAGACGTTACTGTATCAGCGTATGATTTCTTCTTTTTGAATGTATAAAATAATATTCCAGCGCCTGCGCCAGTACATGCAAAAGAAACCATAGCAGGTATATTTAACGGAATCATATCTGGCAGAAACATATTAATAAGTCCAAAAAACATAATTAACGCTCCTGCTATTGGAATTTGAGATAAAGACTTTTCCTGTCTTTCTTCTTTATCTACAAGAATCTGTTCCGGAAATACTGTTGGAATTTCCCTTTTTATTTCTCTTTTAATTTCTCTTTTTTCTTCACTAATTTCTTGTGATGCTATTTTTTCATCATCCCATTGTTTTTCTGACATTCCAAACATTTTTATTAAATTGAAAGGATCATAGTCACCTACCAATACCTTCTGATATATTTCATACAATTTAACAATACACTGTTTATCCAGACTATGATCAAAATGCTCAAGTATAAACTCAAACAGCATTTTTAAGCTTTCATTAAATGTATAAGAATTAAGATTTGTATGATATACAAAATACAATTTTTTAGTTCCAACATCCATATATATGTATTTAGGTTCAATTTTCACATGATCTATATCCAACATGTAATCATCAGCAATCCTGACTATCTCAGAAATATTTATGCATATTGATTTAACATCATCCATTGTCATTTTTCCATATTCATAGAATTTACTCACCTGCTGTTTCGATGTTATATCATAATATATCCCGTATTTATTATTTACCGAATACATAGACATCTTTAAAAAATGATCTGGCTTATTGCGTCTCAGCATTTTATACTGATAATCCTCATATTCTTTTTCATCCTCTATTACCAGATAATTACTGTTATTCTGATGCTCGTATCTTACATTTATATTATCACTCCCCAAATCTTTCCCTCCTCTAATTAACTGCCTCAATTATTGCCCTCATTATTCTTATACTTTTCTCCGGCTGACTTTTCTTTATTGCCGAATCATCCACTTTCACTTTATAGTTATGTGAAAATATACATCTTTCCTTTAAATATTCTTCTGCAATTTTCTCAAAATCATTTCTTCTGTCACTATTCATTTCACTTAATTCGTTCTCTATTCCAATCTGACTCATAACATTTTCTTTTATAATTTCATCATGAATATTACATGTAAATGATATTATTAAAATAATTATCATTGAAAACACAGGAACTATAACTGCATTTTCAACCGTATAAGAAGCTCTTATCCACACAATATCACCCCCACATAAGAAAAAAGAACAAATGGCAAAAATGCTATACTGTCATTAGTTTTAGCTTTTTTCAACAACAATAATATACCTGCAAATACGCTGACCAGAAACAACGATGTCAGAAGCACTCCTAATGCTATTCTCATACCATCTAAAAAGGCTATCAATCCTATTAAAATCATATCTGCAAGTCCGATCATTTTTCCATATATGCTAATCAGCATAGTTATACCCACAAATACGAAAAAATATATCAGATGAATACCCCCTATCGTCTGCTTCTCTCTTATAAGACATATTACTTTTATGATTATGGAAAATATAGAAAATATAATTAACATCCATAATGGAACTGCTTTTCTCTTTATATCCGTAATCCCCATAATTAACAATCCTGTCATAATAAATATATTAACCATATTCCCCCTCAGCCATTATTTTCAGCGCATTTAATACAACATCTCATTGTTTTTTCTGCAATTTCCCTTTTTATGCTTGTGACATTGCGTTGCAACACTTCACATGTAGAAGTTGTATGGTATCTGCGTCCGTATGGCGTATAATAAATTGTATCTGAATTTCCATCACATTTACTGCATTTATAATACTTTGCACCTGCATCATTTCTTAATTGTGAAACATCATTTATACTGGCAGTTCTTATCTGATGTAGTAAATATGTGCAATCAATATCAGTATGAAATACCTGTCCATTTTCTGTAACATAAACATACATATCCCCCTTATTGTATTCAGATGGCACATATGTGTTTCTGTCTTCCCCAAGCCAGGCATCTGTCAGACAATGTTCCTGAATATATATCCCCTGTTTCCCAAATATGTTAAATGGATTATATATTCTGTATGTAAGTTTTACTTCGATTGTGGAACTATTATCAAGTACTTTTGTTCCGGCAAAAACCCAGCCTGCATTACCACCTGTTATATAATTATCTTTGGCATAACTGCCACCTATTTCATCTATAAAAACAGTCACCAATTCAACATTGGTAATAACTTTTCTGCATATACCTGCATCATCTTCACTTTTCTTTAAACTGTTAAATATATCATTTTTATCTTCATCTGACAGTTCCTGCACCGATTCACTTATATACGCATATCTGTTTATTTTTCTTACTGTGTTATACAATGCATTATTTACCTGTGTTCTTACCATTAGTACATGCAGCATAAATATAACCGCTACTGTTGCATAGACAAATAATGGTATTACTAATGCTGCCTCCACAGTTGTCGACGCAGAAACTTGCCTATTTATGATGTATTTTATTTGGGTGAGTTGTTTAATCTAACCGCATCTCCTTTCCTGATGAGCATTCTTAATAAAAATTTTCTGCGTCAAACTGCTATTTAGAAGCTTTATGCTGCTAAATCTAATTATATATACGAACATTTCATATACTGCTTGTATATTTTCGGACGTTCCTTACATTTAAAAAAAGCTCTTGCCTGCGCCGAAACAATATAATCTTTCATTCTGAAATCTTCGTGTCCCATGCTTATCATTTTCAGTTCCATAGCTCCCATTGTCCTGTAATTCTTATGCTCCGCCTTCTCCATTACCAGCAGCATTCTTATGTATCCTTCATAATCAATACCTGAACCATCTTCATCACTGTCAGTTCCAAAATCCATTGCCAGAAGTTTTTCTAATGAAAGATTCCATGTATTTTTTGTCTTTACAAGTTCTACCTTTTTACCTGAATATAATTTCTGCAAGTCTGTAATTGCCTCTCCATATGCCCATACCGACAACACAAGATACTGTCCCGCCTTTATTATTGCCATATTACCAGTAAACCCTAATGCTCCAGATGCCAACGCATATGCCTGTGCTTTCTTTTCTTGATCCGTTATAAGATATGCCAGATTAATTCCTGTTCTTATCCCTGACAGCTTCAGCATAACCTGTTCCAGATTTTCTTTATCACTATCCCTGCCTTCAAGAATATATTCGAGTGTATAATCAAGACAATCATCCAAACTGTTTTCACTTTCTATGTAATCTGCATAACTATTGAATTTCATCATAAGATATTCATTCATAAGTAAAGCATCTTTCGTTTTATTAAATGCAGAATCTCCATTATCATATTTACCTGTCATAGAAGACGCTAATCCTGTATAGTTAATCTGTTTTTTTGATATCTTATCTGTATTAACAACTAATGCAAGAATACCTTCCGTAATCATTTGTTTTATCTTCTTTAATGCCTTCAGCCCTACTCCATTAGAAGAAAAATCTATTCCTGAATAATTAAATTCCATACCCTTTGCAGACAGACCTGATAACAGCCCCTGACATTTAACAACCTTCTGCCTTACTGATTTGCAATTATTCTGTAGTAACCCAACATCAAGTTCGTCAAGTACAGCACACGCTCCATCCAGAATAACCTGATTTCTCTTTAATGCATTTGTTAATGTGTATGTATCACACATCTTTAATTCTTCAGAACCCCCAGACTGCTTCATATCATTAAGATCCTGCATCATTCCGTTATATATCTCTTCTCCGATTATTTCCCTGCTTTTTTCCAGCTTATTAATGCATTCATATATGTTATCATCCACTCCCGACTTTGCAGATGTATAGCCATCCAACACATTTAATGCCTCTTTTGTTTTATTTCTGCTCGTCTCTAATGAATTTTTTAGTGCCTCGTAATTTCTCTTATAAAGCTGAGCATAAGAATTATTTCCAGATAATTCACTTTCCTCATCTCCCATTTCAAACAAACCATCAGTGTCATCTATCATATCCTGCAGTATCTGTGATACATCTACATATCCTAAAGCACTGCCCCTTACAGGATTATATATTCTAGAATCATTAACCCCTACTGTTGCCATTGTTATTTCACCATTGACCGCCATCTTTGCAAATCCCTCTGTGACAGCTTCTGCATGTTTGTTTTTTATAACCAATCCGGCTTCATTAGTCCTTACCCCATCGACTAACCGGACGAGTTCCAGAATTTTTTCATCTGCATCCGCCATTTTATTCTCACATGCCGAAATATCAGATACTAATTCATTAATTATTTCTGCCTTTTCTACCTGTCTCTGTGTATCCTTTAACATATCAACAACCTCAGAATATATTCCATAATTCATATATGCAGTAATTTCTTTCATTAAATAATCGCCACCATTAGAGGTCATATATCCAAAATCATTAAATTCAACTCCCGTAAGTTCAATGTTTTTGTTCTCTGATTCTATATTCTGTCTTATATAATCTTCCGTATGCCTTTTTATTTTATCTGTCTTTTTCATTACCAGAATATCGTATTCATTAAGCATATCATTATGGTAACATGAAAAAGCCCCTTCTATTGCCAGCATACAGGCTGACTTAATATATGTATTTCTCATGCTGTCTGATACTGACTTTATACATGTCAGTATCAGAGATAACACAATTGTCATGCTTAAAGCTGCCATTATTGTAATCTGGGCTTTTACATCTTTTTTTATCACTGAATCCCCCTATCAGATTTTATTCGCCTGATTAAACATCTTTGCAAGAATAGAATTAACCAGAGCTGTTATCTGACTTTTAAATAAAATAACCAATCCAACTAAAACTATAGTTATAAGTACCACCTCAACAACTCCCATACCATCTTCATCTTTCCAGAATTTTTTTATACCATAATATAATGTCCTCATAATTGTCTCCTTTCTTATTCACCCCGGTATTTACATATTAAATTTCATAACCGCTGGAATCATAATTATTGCCATTACAACTCCAAGCATTAAAAGCATCGGAAATAACAGCTTTGTAGTTGCTTCTTCCCCTTTAATCTTTGCTATATTTTTTCTTTTTTCAAATGATTCGTTAACCTCATGCTCCAGCAACACCCGGAGCTGGCTGGTTCCCTTTTTTATATTGGTCTGTAACAATGACGCCAGCTTCATATATTCTCTTGTATCACATTTTTTACCAAATCTCTCATATGCAGCAGCCTCAGATATTCCAGCCTGCATATTACAATCTGCCTCATACATTTCGTCATAAGCCGGTCTTACCCCAATACTCCCCGATTGTCTTTTCCGGTTATAATCTTCCACTATCTTGTGCCATGCCATTCTTGTAGTCATCCCAGCTCCTAACAACAAAGTAAGTTTAGATACTATTTCCGAATAATCATATATCAGCTCTTTTTTTCTTTTTTTTAACAAATCTTTATTCTTCTTTTTTTCGAGTAATACAATAAGAACTACTGACACCATTCCTAGAACAAGATACAATGAAGGCGGACTGGTACTGCCTGCTGGCTCATAATCAACAGCCTGCCCATCTATATATTCAGGAAGTTCTATATCAGATGCATAAGGACTGCTATCTGCTGCCTTCTTTATGCTTTCCTGGGCACTAACCTTAATCTTTGTCTTGGAGTCATACTCTGGTGCAACAACCTTTACCCCGATATCGTACTCATTTTTATATTCCCCATACCTGGTTATCAGCACAAGCTTAACTTCCTTTTCATCATTTTCGGAAAACCCCTGGTTATTTACCTTTCCATCGTATCCAACAAGCTCATAATCCGTTGAATACCACTCTAGTTCTATAATTCCGTTCTGGGCTGTGTCGCACATATTCAAATCCGAAGTTATGTGTCTGACGCTTTCATTGTTCCCAAGCATATTTATCAGCGTTTCCTGGTACGCTTTTTCAAAATATTCAAAAGCCTCTTCTTCTGATAATTGCCTCGGTTCAACATTAATATCAAGTTGAGCCAGCACCCCACCATCTTTATCAAGCACATTTATCTGTCTTATCTCATCAGCTTCTCCCGGCTGCGGGCGCGTCAATGCTGTTGTCTTTACTTTGTCTCTCTGATTCATAGCTGCACTTGCCCCGGCAAATATAATACTTATTACTATTGCAGCTATTATTTTCTTTTTCATATCTAACTTGTAACTTCTTTTTATTTCAAACTTCAATATTAACAATCCTCTTTGACCATACATTTGAAATAAGATATACCCCAAGACAGCAAGTCATAATAAGTACTCCAGACAAATTACCATACAAAGGCTCCACAAACTCTCTTGCCGTCACTTTAAGATATAAAATTATTAATGCTGGTATTGCACTCATAACTTTCTGCTCCATTCGTTTTCCACTTACAATAGTTTCTACTTCTGTGGCAACTTCTGTTTTTTGCTGAATAATATCCGCAGTATTCCTGATTATGGATATCAGATCACCTCCACTTCGTTTTGCATAACGAAACACCTCTGCAAAATACATGATGTCTTCAATCTTACATTCTTTAGCAAAATCATTAAGAATATCTTCAAGGTTTTCATTCTGATTAATACGGACAACTATATTTTTAAATTTCATTACTATATCCGCTTCCGATCCATAGAGAAGTATTAACTCATCTATAGCTTGTGAAAAAGCATTTTCAATCGAGTATCCAACATTCAGTGCAAATGAAACTGCCATTATTCCATCCTTAAACTGTTTTGTAAGAATACGCTTCTTCTTTGCCTCTGCTATTCTTCGGGATTCCTTAATATGCACAGCAACATACGGTATCAAAAGTACTGACATAAATATATTTTCATAAAAAATATATGCTGCAATTATTATTACTCCTACTCCTTCTGCAATATATTTTATGTCATTCAAGCCTGATTCCGGCGGCTTCAAGCTTTTCTGTCCTTTTAATACAGGCACTCTGCCTGACAAGCCCACCAAGTATCCTTCCATCTTTTGTCTCACCTTTTTCAACATATTTAAATAATGGCGTAAGTTCAATTTCTCCATTTTGGTAATTCCCAACTTCTGCAATCTGTACCACCTTTCTGCTTTTATCTCTCTGTCTTGCAAGATGAACAATAATATCTATTGCCGAAGCTATCTGTGTTCTGATTGCATCAACCGGCATACTCATTCCCATAAGTACCATTGTCTCAAGTCTGGTAAGCATGTCTTTCGGACTATTGCCGTGTCCTGTTGACAAACTTCCATCATGCCCTGTGTTCATTGCCTGCAACATGTCCAAAGCTTCCGCTCCTCTTACCTCACCTACGACAATTCGATCTGGTCTCATTCGAAGGCTTGATTTAATCAAATCTCTTATTGATACAGCATTTTCACCTTCTGCATTAGCCATCCTTGCTTCAAGTCTTACCATATTACTGATATTATGTAACTGAAGTTCTGCGGAATCTTCAATTGTTATAACCCTTTCATCACTTGGTATATAATCTGACAATACATTAAGAAATGTTGTTTTACCACTTCCTGTTCCGCCAGATATAAATATGTTATATCTGCTCTTAACAAGTTTTTCTAAAAAACAAGCTGCTTCCGGTGTTATTGAACCAAGCTCTATTAGCCGTTCTATTGTCAATGGTGTATCATAAAATTTTCTTATTGTTATAACC
The DNA here is from genome assembly GCF_000146185.1 of [Eubacterium] eligens ATCC 27750. Lineage (NCBI taxonomy): Bacteria > Bacillati > Bacillota > Clostridia > Lachnospirales > Lachnospiraceae > Lachnospira > Lachnospira eligens. The sequence goes on from NC_012778.1 coordinate 2,050,463, forward strand.
GGTCCATCAATCGCAACTGGCGGCAATACGATATTTACTCGTGAGCCATCATTTAACCTTGTATCAACAATTGGAGATGCTTCATTAACCATTCTGTTAGACATTGCAGCTATCCTTTGAGCAATATCAGCAAGCTTTTCCTCACTTTCAAACTGCCTGTCCCATTTTTTAATCCGTCCCTGCTTCTCATAAAAAATGCATTCTGTACCATTAACCATGATTTCTGTAATTTCGTCATCATCTAAAAGTTCCTGTAAAATATCCAGTTTTTTAATAGAATTATATAATCTGCTTCTTAATTCCTCCTTTTGCCTTATTGATATTATTTTTTCCCTGCTTTCCTCATATATGCATCTGTCTATGACCTGATATAATTCATCATCTGTAATATCATGCCCCACATCCAGATTCTGGTACACCTTATGACGTATAGTCTGATATAATCCCTCCATTAAATTCCACCTGCATTTATCATCCTCTGCAAATCTTCATAATATTCACTGAACGGTAACTTCCCCCATATGTCTTCTACAGGAATATCAGGCTGTACATTAACACTGACTTTATTTAATTTTTCTGATATGTTATCCATTCCCTGCTCAATCATATATTTTTCAAAGTTCCTGATACGACTGTTTTCTATGCTATTCTCACCGCATGTAATGTAATATTCATCACAGCATTCCAGTACAGCCCATGGCATTCTGATACAATCACCTATATCAATAACAATATATGAATATCCCAGTTCTCTACCAATTGCCTGTATAAATGTTCCTATCTCCTGCGACTTTATATCTGACACATCTTCCGCACAGTCAGCTTCAGGTATATAATCCAGCCTGTCATAATGGCTTATTGAATTAGCTATATTTTTATGAAACTGATTATGATTCTGTCTGAATGTGTATAATGCATCTGATAAATTTTCATTATTATCACATTTTAATATATTAGCCACACACGAAAACGACTCAAAACTGACAAACAATGCAGCCGCTCTTTCTGACAGTATTCTTGCAATAGCAAGCGACAACACAATTCTCTTGCCACTGTTAAAACCATACACTCCTATCACCTTCAGCCTGCCACTCCTTAATGCTTTTTCTTTCTTTTCATATTTCATGACAGACTGTAATATCTGATATGATGGCTGATACTTACATACTCCGACTAAATCCTCTCCTTTTCTGGTATTAATTTCATCTGCATCTTCATCTTCTTCACATAATACAACAGTTTTACTTCCAACCCTGTCCGAATCATACTCATATGCCTCTTCACTTATCATCAGCATATCAGCCTTTTTTTCTTTAAGATACCTGTCCAGATCATTCTCTTTTGTGAATACCTGTGCATTGTACGGAATATCATTATCATCATTAATTACAGACATCAGTCTTTTTGCATAACTTTCGTCCGAATCATATATTACACAGATATTATTTTTCCCCATACATCCACCCCCTTATTGATTTATTCACATCACAACAAATCTGTATCCAAACACAACAACATAAGCCATAAGTATTGCAACTGCATAATGAAATCCATGCATCTGCACATGACTCATTCCTAATTCAACCCTGCCAGTCTTCTTAATACACAACTCAACAACTCCTGTAATACCACCTGTTACAAGAGAAACAATCAACAACTGTGTTATCAGCGTCTTTCCAAGCAATAATCCAAGTACTGCAAAAAGCTTTACATCTCCCGCGCCAACCGCCTTTATAATATAAAAAATCAGCATTTCCGATAATCCCACCAGGGTTCCAGTTATGTGATTTCCTATATGCTCTCCGGAAAAGCCTCTTATAACAAGCATTATTACTCCCGCAATATATCCTGCAATAATCAGCCTGTTGGGTATTCTGAATGCTTTTACATCCTCTGATACTGCCCATACAATTAATATCAGCGCAATTCCTGCTGATATAACATCTGTCACTTATCCACCTCCTCAAAAAAAATGTATAGAATTACCATTTAATGCCTATACTTTTAATACAAGGCATTCAATGCCCCTAATCTCAAATATTAAGGAGTAATTCTATTGAAAATGTTTGGTAAAAAAAAGAATCCTGCTACATATGATGAAAAATATCTGTTACAGGAACTTATGATGACTAAAAAGGCTATGTACACTGCCTATTCTAATCTTGATAATGTTACTGATCCTGACCTGATTGACTGTTACATCTACCAGCTTAACTCGGAACAGAAACGGTATAACTACCTTCTTGCAAAGGCAAAAGAATCCCAGCTTTCTGCATCTGAATTCTGAGTTTCATAAGAATTGTTGTGTTGTACAGATACTATATATTCTATTCAATAAATTGTCAATACCTTTTCTATATTTTTATTTAAAAAATCATATGAATTCTAATTGACATTTTGCAAAAGCTAATATACCATTTATACAAGAAATACTTTTTATGAATAACTCATAATTAATTATTATAGAGGTGATGCACTATGAAATCGAAGAAAACCAATCCTTTTGTGATAACAACTTTAATATTCTTTATGACAACTGTAATGTTCGGTCTTCTGACCACCGGTGTCATTATTAAGTACCGAAAATCAACCGTTGCAACTAATACCGATAAGCTTAGCAATGACGAGATTGAGAAACTAAAGTCAGAAGAGAAAGAGGATCTTCTTTCTGATATGAAGTTAAGATTCACTAACGGTGAAGGTTCTCTTTCTATACTTAAGAGCTATTTCCCTGATAATATAGTCTATGTGAACAATAAGAATCAGTATGTATTTGCGCAGATACTTCCTGAACTTGCGAAGAATAATTATAAGGATGAGAATTTCAAGCAGGATGATAAAGGAATTATCACATACAATGAAGACGGTAAAGTTACAACACATATGGGTGTTGATGCTTCGAAGTTTCAGGGGAATATTGACTTTAAGAAATTAAAAGAACAGGGCGTTGAATTTGCCATGTTAAGATGTGGTTTCAGAAGCTATGGCAATGGAATCCTGAACACTGATTCTTCATTTGATACATTTGCAAAAGACGCAATAAAGAATAATATTAAGATTGGCGCATACTTCTTCTCATCTGCAATTACGAAACAGGAAGCTATAGAAGAGGCTGATTATGTTCTTGATATTATCAAGCCTTACAAGATTACATATCCTGTAGTTATTGACTTTGAGGAGATTTCAGGCGATTCATACAGACAGGAGAATCTGACTACTGAAGAACTTACAGATATCATAATCGCATTCTGCAACAAGATAGAAAAAGCAGGCTATAAGCCAATGATATATTCCAACCTCAAGGGATTCGTTGGAAGACTTGACCTTACCCGCTTAGAAAAATATGAGAAGTGGTTTGCCTACTATTCAGACACACCTTACTTCCCATATGAATTCTCTATATGGCAATACACTGAATCAGCTAAGTTAGACGGTGTCAGTGGTAATACCATAGATCTTAATATTAGTTTTAAAGATTACAATTAATTGTGACTCACATGCTCACTGCGGAATTTCTCAATCATTTCCCTTGTGAGACTGATATGGTCATCAATTACATCTATATCATCTGCCTTGACCCATGTGCCGACCGATAACTCATCTTCTTCAAGAGTTATTGTGTCGTCACCGTCAAGCTCACAGAAGTAACCAAGAAGCTGAGAACCGCTGAGTCCCCAAGGCTGGCTCTTATAATATGTGATATTTTTAACCTTCACACCTACTTCTTCCATAACTTCTCTGCTTACAGTTTCCTCTGTTGTTTCACCAATCTCAGTGAATCCGGCAATAAGCGCATAATTCCTGTAAGTTCTTCCCGCATATTTAGTAAGAAGAATTCTGTCCTTATCTGTAACTGCAACAATAACAGCCGGACATATCTTAGGAAATACCATATTCTTACAGCAGTCACAGCGTAACATTCTCTGCTTGTCATCATGCTTGAGTGGTTTTCCGCATCTTCCACAGAAATGATTATCCCTGTACCAGCCATACAGATGAAATGCAGTAATAGCCGCATAAGCATGCTCTCTTGGCTGTGCCTTACGGAAAGAATCGACTCCTATGAATTCATATCCTCTGACGAAAGAATACATATCCTTGTGTACAGCTGAATCAGCCATCTCTCCCAAGAATGTGCCTCTTTCGAGGCTTCCTGTCTTTCTTGCGAGGAAAAAATGTTCCTCATCAATTGACAACAGATATATGAATTCAAAGTTATCCACAGCTTTGTCTCCGTAAGAGGACTTTATCCCCTGAACGAACTCATCATACTGTGGATATATTAATACATTTTCTTCAGGATTCTGTGAGTTAAAATGTCCTGATGGTCTTGCAAGCAACGAGGAACCCTGAAAATAAAACACAGTGTCCTCATTGCCTGACTTAAGATTCTTATACTGATTGTCCAGATGTTTTGGCCATATATCCTGTATCATATCAGAAGAACACCATCTCTTCCTTAGGTGCACCTGTCTTTTCTACGCTTTCAACGTAAAGAACAGGACCTTTCTTCTTATACGCCATCTGGAATTCATACTTAATAGTAGCTGTAACCCATATCCATTCTCTGTTCTCAAGAGAAGCTATGTTGTTGTAGAAGCTGATATAACCAATAAACTGTGTATCTTCTGCACAGCATGTCATAACCTTTCTTCCCGGAACGAAATTCTTATCCTTAAAGTACTTATTCTTAAGAACCTGTCCCTTGAATCTTACCTTCTTACCTGCGTATACTTCCGGTCTTTCAGACACATCCATATACCAGATACCATAATCTTCGTCATCAACCTGAATAACATCAGCATTGATGTCGTATGGAAGCTGTTCAGATATAGCAACCTGGTCACCCTTCTCGTCCTCGAAGATAATCTGAAGTGCAGGATTTAATGCTCTCATGCTTCTTCTGTAGCTGCCAAGATCCATACCTGACTTGCATCTGTTAAAGATAACCATGTCCGCATATTTAACAGACTCTGCAATAATAGACTTCATGTTAGCCCACTGTAAGCCAAATGAATTAGCATCAACTAAAGTTATAGACTGGTATACCTGCCATCCTCTTGGCTTCTCACTTCCAAGAATAAGTGCTGGATCCCACATTCCGTTATATTCAACAATAACAATCCATGGATCATACTTCTTGTCCAGTTCATTAAGAGTCTTGATATTAAAATCTTCCTTCTCTACAACAACCATATCAACTCCGTTGTCCTTAAGAAGCTTCTCGCTATACTCCTCTTCACCTTCTTCACACACAATAAGAAGTTTATTCTTAGCGTCTGCAAACTGTCCCATTGCTATAGTATCGGAGATAAATCTTGTTTTACCACTGTCAAGCTGACCGTTAATCAAGAAAATCGGAATCTGATATTCCTCATTTGCCATATTTATCCTCATTTCCGCGCATTTGCGCTATCATTTCATTATAAATGCGTTGTAAAAATGTGTTCTTCTATTAAACACTGATTAAACTTCAAAAAGTTCCTTAAGTGCATCTTCCTTAAGTTCAGAACCGATTACACAGATTCTTCCTGTGAAATCAGCACTTCCCTCACGAATCTCATATTCTTCTGGTACAAGGTCGAAATACATCCATGTTCCATCTGTGCAAGGAAGCATACCCTTAGAACGGAGAACCTTACCATAATCTTCACTCTCAGAAAGCTTCTTTAATATGCTGTCAAGCTCTGCCTTCTCATACTTCTTAGGAGTCTCTGTTCCCCAGCTTGTAAATACGTCATCTGCATGGTGATGGTGATGATCATGCTCATGGTCATGATGATGTTCGTGCTCGTGGTCGTGGTCGTGATGATGCTCATGTTCCTCATCATGGTCATGATGATGCTCATGCTCGTGGTCGTGATGATGCTCATGCTCGTCATCATCATCATCATCATGTCCGCCGCAACAGCAGCACTCTCCATCTTCATGATGATGATGGTGGTGGTGCTCCTTCTCATGCTCCTCATAAGCCTTCTGCGCTGCCTCTGCAAGCATGTCTAATTCAAGGTTAGTAACATTCTCCATTGCACCAAGAATCTTAGTTCCGTCAATATCATCCCAAGGAGTTGTGATAATATGTGCATTAGGATTAACACTCTTAATAAGCTCAATAGCTGTCTTTAACTTCTCTTCAGAAACATTCTGTGTTCTGCTTAAAATAACAGTTCCTGCATGCTCAATCTGGTTATTAAAGAATTCACCAAAATTCTTCATATATACCTTAACCTTAGATGCATCTGCAACTGTTGAAGCACTGTTAAGAACGATTTCATTCTCAATGTGAAGGTCTTTAACCGCTTTGATAACATCTGAAAGCTTGCCTACTCCTGAAGGCTCAATAATAATTCTGTCTGGATGATACTTATCAACAACCTCCTTAAGAGAAGTTCCGAAATCACCAACAAGTGAACAGCAGATGCATCCTGAATTCATCTCTCTTATCTCAACACCAGAATCTTTAAGGAATCCTCCATCAATACCGATTTCACCGAACTCATTCTCAATAAGAACTACCTGCTCTCCCTTTAAGGCTTCCTTTAAAAGCTTACTTATAAGAGTTGTTTTACCTGCTCCCAAAAAGCCTGAAATTATATCTACTTTAGTCATCTTAATCAACCTTTCTGCAGTATATGACTGCTCTTTTATCTCATATTTTCAATTATACACTTCTTGTCAATCCCTATTTGAAAAGAAAATGTAAAATTTTATTAAAAATATTTAATCAGACAGAGATTCCCATGCTCTGTCTTAATTCATCTGCCTTCTCGCCAATCTTTCTTAGCCTGTGGTTTACACCCGATTTACCAACCTGAGGGTCTAACAGCTCACCTAATCCCTGAAGACTCATGTCAGGATTCTCGAGTCTTAAAAGAGCAACCTGCATCAGACTGTCACTTAAACTGTCAAGCCCGACAGTATCTCTTATAAGTTCAATATCCTTAATCTGCTTGACCGCCGCTTCAATTGTCTTGTTAAGATTAGCAGTCTCACAGTTTACCTTTCTGTTGACATCATTACTGATTCCCTTAAGAATCATGACATTGTAAAGATTCATCTGTGATACAACCGCTCCCATAAGATTAAGCGTATCAGTAATATTATTGCCTTCTTTCATATACACAACAAAACTGTTTTTTCTTACAATAACCTTGGCATCGAGTCCGAAAAAACGCAGCATATCCATAAGAATATCAGCGTCCTCCTCATATTTGCACACAATCTCATAGTGATAGAACTTGTTGGGGTCACTTATAGAACCTCGTTCCATAAAAGCTCCTCTTATAAATGCTTTCTTACAGCAGTCCATAGCTACAATTCTTGCGTCAACAAACACCGGTTCAATCTGTGTAAACCGGTCGTCGCACCATTTTAATGTCTGCAATATCTTAGCAACATCACTCTGTCTGGTTATCCTTATAATAGTTTCCTTGCCATTCTTAACCATTTCATTCGTATCAGCATCCATCTTAATGCTAAATATTCTCAATAACAGGTCACTGAATTTCTCAACTGACAATTCGTTCTCTGTAACGAATTCCAGACATAATTCTCCATTATCTGTCTCGCTTACATTGCCAGACATTCCCATAAACGCAGCAAATTCCGCAATCTGGCAATGCCTCGCGGAATCTGTTTTCTTAACTAACTCTTCTTTTACTTCTGATGAAAACGACATACTTAACCTTTTCTCTTAGAATCTTTCTCAATATCTCTATGCTCAACCTTGCATCCATACTCAGTCCTGCTTATAAGCTTATAGATTTCATTAGCAAGAGTAACTGAACGATGCTTTCCTCCTGTACAGCCAATTGCAATAACAAGGCTGTTCTTTCCTTCCTTAACATAATTAGGCAGAAGGAACTTCAATAAATCATCTATCTTTTCCAGAAATTCTGTTGTCTCCGGAGCTTTCTTCACATAATCCTGTACAGGCTTATCATTACCGGTAAGGTATTTAAGTTCTTCAATATAATATGGATTAGGCAGAAATCTCACATCAAACACAAGATCTGCGTCTGCAGGTATTCCATATTTGAAACCAAAAGAAAGAACTGTAACAAACAGATTCTTGAAATTCTTATCGTCAAAGAATATGCCCTCAAGCTCTGCCTTAAGTTCCCTTGTAAGCATCTGACTTGTGTCAATGATAACATCTGCTCTTTTCTTTAAGAACTTAAGCTCATCTCTTTCCAGCTTTATTACATTATCTATTCTGTCATGATCGTCCATTGCAAGCGGATGTGTTCTTCGCGTTTCCTTGTATCGTTTTACAAGTACCTCATCACTTGATTCAAGAAACAGAATTGTATAGTTAAAATGCTTATTAATCATATCATCAAGCACTGAATCCAGCTCAGCAAGTGCGTGACCACTTCTTATATCTACACCAATTGCTATGTTGCTATATCCGTCTTCTCCCGCATTGGCAAGCTCTGCAAACTTAGGAATCAGAGAGATTGGCATATTATCGACACAATAATATCCCTCATCTTCTAATACATTAAGTGCTGTAGATTTACCTGCACCTGACATACCTGTAACAATAATCATCTTCATCTTATCATCTTCTCTTTCTTATCTGCCTTTAATTACTGGTCTGTTTAATTATAACAAGCCTTAGAATCCAACCTTTACAACTTCCAGTTCCAGCCCGACACCGAACTTTCCCATAACTTCACTCTTAATATAATCCGTAAGCTCGCATACATCCTTCGCAGTTGCATCGCCCTTATTGACAACGAATCCGGCATGCTTCTCCGATACCTGTGCGCCACCTCTTGCACAACCCTTAAGACCTGCATCCTCAATAAGCTTTGCTGCAAAATATCCTTCCGGTCTTTTAAATGTGCTTCCGGCACTAGGATACTCAAGTGGCTGCTTCTGCCTTCTCTTAGCTGCCAGCTCTGAGATATTATTTCTTATTATATCCGGTTCACCTTTTCTTAATTTCAAAGTTGCTTCAAGAACAATCATATTGCTTTTCGCTACAATACTTGTTCTGTATCCAAGCTCAAGTTCATCTGCTGAAAGCTCCCTGATAACACCTTCATCATCAATAACCTTTGCACTGACAAGAATATCCTTGAACTCCCCGCCATAAGCACCTGCATTCATTCTTACAGCACCACCTATGCAGCCCGGAATACCTGTTGCAAATTCAAATCCAGCAATTCCATTAGCAGCAAGCTGGTTGCCAAGTCTTGTAAGCTTCATACCTGCACTTGCTTTGACAAGCACTTCATCTGAATTATCCTGTGAATCCTGCAGAAACTCATAATCTGAAAAACCATCGCCAAGCTCAACTACAACTCCCCTGAAGCCTTCATCACTCACAAGAATATTACTGCCATTTCCAATAACAATATATTTAATGTCCGATTTTTTCAAAAATGCGATAACATCTGCTATCTGCTTTTCTGCCTGTGGTGTTACATAATAATCTGCAGCACCTCCGATTCTGAATGTAGTATGTGTCTTCATTAGTTCACCTGTTCTTACATTCCCGGCACCAAGCATTGATATTAATGCTTCTGATAACATTTTATTATCCATATAATCTCACTATCCTTAATACTAATTTCCAAGAATAAGCTTTGCTGCTCCATACATTCCTGCATCATTACCAAGAGCAGCCTTAACTATCTTAGTCTGTCTGCTCGCATGGAACACACATTCCTTATAATACTTATCAATAAGATTGATAAAATATTCCCCTGCGGCAGAAACTCCGCCACCAATTACAAATACCTCCGGGTCAACCATTCCCGCTGCACATGCAAGTCCTTTTCCAAGATACCTGCATACATACTCTGTTACCTGTATAGCAAGGGCATCTCCTCCCTTAGCCTCGTCAAATATAACCTTTGCCGATATGTATGGCACACTTCTTAAAGATGAAGGCATGTCACTTTCTGCAAGCATACGGTTAGCCGTTCTTACAATTCCAGTTGCAGAAGCAACCTGCTCAAGACAGCCCTTCTTTCCACAGTTACAGCTCTCAGTCTCACCTTCAACAAGTGGAAGATGACCTATCTCACCTGCTGCACCGTTAAATCCATAAAGAGGCTTTCCATCAATAATAACTCCACCGCCTACACCGGTTCCAATCGTCACCATTACCATGCTGTTATATTCGCTTCCACCGCCTACCCAGAATTCTCCGAGTGCTGCCATATTTGCATCATTACCAATCTTAACAGGAATACCTGTAAGCTCAGACAGTGCATTGGCTGCATTAAATACTCCCCAGCCCAAGTTGATACATTTGTTGACAGTTCCATCCTCAAGACATGCACCAGGAAGTCCCATTCCGATTCCTGCCACATCCTCTGTTGTCATATTCATATCTGCAAGAACGCCCTTGATATACTCACTTATATCAGGCAGAATCAGGCTTCCACCCTCATCCTTTCTTGTAGGAATCTCTTCTTTTCTTAACAGCTCACCTTCTTTAGAAAATGTACCACATTTGCAGGTTGTTCCTCCAACATCAATTCCAAATATAATCTTACTCATCGTCATCTTCCCCTCCTCTCATAAGATTTTCCTGTACTCTTCTGTATAATTCCTTCGCTGCATTATATCCCATCATCTTCTGTCTGTGGTTGACCGCTGCTGACTCAACAATTACAGCAAGATTACGTCCTGGTCTTACCGGTAGCGTATGGCACACAACCTTATTGCCAAGATATTCTATGTATTCTTCCTCAAGTCCAAGTCGGTCATACTCTCTGTCCTTGTTCCAGTCCTCAAGCTTGATAACCATATCTATTTCCTGAGTTTCCTTAACACTTTCAACACCGAAAAGTGTCTTGACATCAATAATACCAATGCCTCTAAGCTCTATAAAATACTTGGTAACTCCCGGTGCGCTTCCAACCAGAGTCTCGTCACTGACCTTTCTGATTTCAACCGCATCGTCAGTTACAAGACGATGTCCTCTCTTTATAAGTTCAAGCGCGGCCTCGCTCTTACCAATACCAGACTCACCTGTGATAAGTACACCTACACCATATACATCAACTAAAACTCCATGGATTACGATACATGGTGCAAGCTGAACCTTCAGCCAGCGTATTACTTCTGCTGTAAATGAAGATGTTGCCTGGTCTGTCATAAGAAGAGGTATCTGATACTTAACCGCAAGTTCAATAATCTTAGGCTCTGGCTTTATACTCCTGCAGAATATAATACATGGAATATTACTTGACAAAAGCTGCATATATCTTTCATATCTCTCCTGCTCAGAAAGACTCGCAAGATAAGCATGCTCCACATTACCAATAATCTGTAATCTGTCATTATCAAACTGGTCATAAAAACCTGTAAGCTGCAAAGCCGGTCTGTTCACATCAGGCAGATTAAGCCAGATTCCTGACACATCTATCTGTGGTGTAAGATTAACAAGATTCATTTTCTGGATAACTTTAGATAACTTTACCCTCTCTTTACCATTATTCATATATTCTCTGCCTCCAAACTCATATTTACGATTTCATATATCCTAAGTTTATCACAGACAAGCTCTAAATGCTATTATAAAAGTATTATCAATGAAAGAATTTGTATATATTCTCTGCCACATTTTCAGTAATACCATCAGCCTTCATAAGCTCATCCACTGATGCCTGCCGTATCTTTTCTATATCAAGAAAATGCTTCATAAGTGCCTTTCTTCTTACAGGGCCGATTCCTTCAATCGAATCAAGTACAGAAGATACCTGTGCCTTATCTCTTAAGCTTCTGTGATAAGTTATTGCAAATCTGTGTGCCTCATCCTGCACCCTTGTAATCAGCTTAAAGCCCTCGCTGTGCTTATCTATCGGTATCTCAATATTGTTATAATACAGACCCCTTGTGCTGTGGGTATCATCTTTTACCATACCACACACAGGAATATTAAGTCCCAGTTCCTTAAGTACATCAAGTGCAATATTCACCTGGCCGCGTCCGCCATCCATCATAATAAGGTCTGGATATCTCGAAAATCCGTGACTATCCTCGAGTCCTTCCCGCTCACGCATACCCCTTGTAAAACGTCTTGTCAGAACCTCACGCATGCTCTTATAATCATCCGGCCCCTTTACTGTTCTTATCCTGAACTTGCGATAATCGTTCTTCTTTGGTTTTCCATCCTCAAAAACGACCATTGAGCCAACACTTTCAACGCCATTTGTATTAGATATATCGTAAGCCTCTGCTCTGTGAAGTGTCCCAAGTCCAAGCCAGCCGGCAATCTCTTTCATAGCTCCTGTTGTCCTGCTCTCCTCACGCTTAATCTTCTCCGCATCCTGTGTAAGAACAAGCTGGGCATTCTTATATGCAAGCTCAACCATCTTTTCCTTGTCGCCCTTCTTAGGTGTGACAATACTTACCTTGCGACTCTTTCTTGCACTAAGCCACTGTGCTATTGTATCCGCATCCTCTATCTCGTACTGCACCATAATAATATTAGGTATAAATGGAGTTCCGCCGTAATACTGTTTCATAAATTCAGAAATTATGTCGCTCTTAGAGTCACCTTCGGCAACCTTCATATGAAAATGATCTCTTCCAAGAAGCTTGCCCTGCCTGATAAAGAACACCTGCACAACTGCGTCCTGACCGTCACTTGCACACGCAATGACATCTCTGTCATTAACATCATCTGCTGTAATCTTCTGCTTCTGTGCAACCTGCTTGACACTCATTAACAAGTCTCTGTATCTTGCAGCTTCCTCGTATTCCATCTTCTCAGACGCTTCCTGCATCTGCGTTGTAAGCCTGTCCATAATCTTCTTGTAATCACCATTTAAGAAAGCTACAACCTCATCAATTCTTCTTCTGTATTCCTCACCGCTTACATATCCCTGACATGGTGCATCACACTGTCCGATATGATAATTAAGACACGGCCTGTCCCTGCCCTCATCTTTAGGCAGATTTCTGTTACAGGTTCTTACCTTATACAGCTTGCATAGAAGTTCAATAGTGTCCTTGACTGCTGCCGCAGAAGTGTAAGGACCGAAATACTTACCTGCTCCATGCTTCATCTTTCTTGCAAAAAGTACCCTTGGATACTCTTCACCAACGGTAATCTTAATAAAAGGATAACTCTTGTCATCCTTTAGCATGGTATTGTACTTAGGCCTGTGCTCCTTGATAAGATTGCACTCCAAAACAAGCGCCTCAAGTTCAGAATCTGTGATAATATACTCAAAGTACTGAATATGTGACACCATCTGCACAATCTTGGCAGACTTATTCCTGTTGCTCTGGAAATACTGTCTTACACGATTCTTTAAAACCTTCGCCTTACCTATATATATTATGTTGTCCCACTTATCATGCATAATATAAACTCCCGGTTTTGCCGGGAGTTTCTTAAGCTCTTCTTCTAAATTAAACATACTATAAGCTTCTTCAATCCTCTGGCTTTCTTAAGTGCGTATCTTCGCACCTGTCTTATAGTATTTATTATCCCAGTTATGTCAGCTTTGTCAACACATTTTACATTACCAAATCTGACCGCAAGGATTGTCTGCACTGCTTTCTCAAGTCCAATTCCCTGTAATTCTTTTTCAGATGCAACAATACCATATATATAATCCTGATAATCCATATCCTCATCTCTTCTGAAACCAGAGAAAGCAAGCAGTTTCTCAAGATATTCATACATTTTAATCAGTTTTTCACTATCAGCCGCATCACCGTCTAAAAGTCTCTGCCTTGAAACTATCCTGCTGACACATATTATAATTAATATAATAACTGCACACATAACAACAGCTATTATTATAAATGCTGCATACATTGTGCCGTTTTGTGAAAATTTCATTGAAATATTCTTTTTATCCGTTGTACTTTCCTGGATATTTCCATCAATTGATGAATCCACTGTTTCGCGCTCTGTCTCTGTGATATCAGTTTCTGTCTGTTTCTCTGATTCATTCACTCCACTATTCGTTGAAGGCTCTTTAACTATATCCTCTTCTCCATATCCCGGAGTCGGATCAACTACAGCCCAGCCATATCCATCAATATACACCTCTACCCATGCATGTGCTGAATTATCTGACACTTCAAATGTCTGATATTTTTCTTCATCAGTACTATCAAGTAGTCTTGTATCAACAACATATCCTGCACAATACCTTGTCGGAATTCCGGCACTTCTTAAAATAATTGCAGCTGATGTTGCAAAGTATGTACAGTACCCCTTCTTACTCTCTTTAAGAAAATAATCAACGACACTTCTTCCCTCCGGAACTTTCCCCGGCTTCATGGTATATTTGTAATTTTTTCTGAGATAACCGACAACATAATTAATATAATCAATCTTATCAGTCATGTCAGAAAGCTCTATCTTCCCAAATAAATCCTCTACAACCATTCTGTCCTCAGCCGGCACATCAAGATAGGACTGTTTCACAAAATTGTCATACGATTGAAATACAGCATTTGTCCTATACTTTTTCATCAGTTCTCCCATTTCCTGATATGCTGACAGATTACCATTTTTTATATAAAACTTATACGGACCATCAAATTGCGGATGTGCTCCATAATTATCTGTAAAAGATGGTGAATACATTTTAAATCTTCTGGCTAACTGCTGCTCATCTTCATCCAGAGAAATGCTTTTCTGTTTTATAAGTGCATTGGCAAATTCAAGTGTTGCTGATTCATAAGAATATTCTCTTTCTCTTGTATCCAGCCATCTTGTCCAGTTATTATCTTCATAATCCCTCGCCTTAAACAGACTTATATATTGTATGTTTCCATTGGCAATAGTAGTATACTTTCCAACAACTTTATCATTATAATATAATTCATCAACCTGACCGACTTTGCCTGTTCCTACTCCTACAGAAGCCTCCTGCCTCTGCGTCTCATCATCATCCGTACCTGAATTTCCATCAAGATCTATTCCCAGTATGTTATATGCCATATCATTTACCATGACTCTTGTTTCTTCAAAAAAAGCAATTCTTTTATAATTCGTCTGCGGATAAGCAAAAATCAAAACAAATGCAGCAATAAATGATAATATAATCATAAATCTGGCATTATTATTTCGTTTTGTTTTTTTTCCAAGTGCCATTGAATCAAATATAAACAACACACATGCTATTACACTTATTAAATCCGGTACTAAAGCTGCTGCAATAAATATACCTGGCAATGGCAGTATTATAATAAGCGCAAACAGCATATTAGGGCGTATATTCACTTCCCACGCTGCTAAGACAGCCATTATCATAGTTACCAATATTACTGCCGCTGCTATCCCACCGTTTCCAACTACACTATACTCATACTCTGGATCTGATGACATGCTCTGCATAAACAGATTAACTATATTTTCAAATCCATCTGTTATATTACTTAAATTAACAACAGAATATAACGCTATTACACCAACACTTCCGCATATTTTAATAATCCGGCTATGCTTGCCATAATATGAAAACAATATAGTATACAGCACAGAAAAAAGGGCTGACATTACAACAATAAGTCCCAGCCCTGCATATTTATCTGTAACATTAATCAGGACAGAAGCTGTTCCTCTTGTTCCAAGATATGTCACAATTATGCGTAATATTAAATTATTCCGGTCTATATTCCATGCTTTTTTTCATCTATATCCTCTGCAGTTATTCGTTTTCCTTGTATGTAATAATTATTGGTTCTGATGAAAGTTCAATTCCATCAAGATCATATAATTTCTGACATGCTTTATATGCCGCACTGACACTGCATTTTAGATTCATAATGCCCATAAGTGCTTTCATACAGGTTTCATTGTCATAAAAATTATACCTTACAATATTCCCGGCAGAATTATCCCAGCCAACATACTCACATATTATTCCCTGTTCAAGATAAGCAATCCCCTGTGAATACGCATCCTGATATATCCGGCTCATGACACTTAGTCTTTTGTCTTTACCTGTCTCTAATGTATCAACAACCAAAAATACAGTTTTATAAATATTATTATCATATTCCTTTATAATAAAGTCATCCTCAGCCAATATACTGCTCTTTTTCCAATGAATATAACGCGGGCTGTCTCCTTCCCTGTACTCCCTGAGTTCAGAAACTTCATCACCCGCAGATTTCAAATACAGCACTGCATCATCCATATCTTCGCTATATCCACCATCAGTCTGTATAATATCTGCCTGTGCATATTCCGGCACAATATAAACCTTGCTTAAACCTGTATATTTTTTCCGCTTATGAAACAATCCCAGATAATCACACATATCAATAGACTCAACCCACAAATATATATAGCCACAATAATCCACTGGAATATCTATTACTCCGGCTGACTTTCCCAGACCTGATTTTATATCAACTGTATAACTAAATTCATCACCTGTGTGATAGTACTTATATTTCACATGAATCTGTCCATTTACAAATGCAAGATTATACTTATTCTTTTTAATCAGCATCAGATGTACCTTACTGCCTTTTAGCACAACATTATTCTTAATCTGCATGCTTATTCCCATTCCCAATGCAGAAATAAAATATACAAACCATGAACATGCAGGAATCACCAGCATTAACACAAGCATTATAAAAATCTGATATTCAACATAAAATATATTAACACCCAATACTATCAGAAGACAGAAAATGTATAATATCCTTCTTCTTTTCATATAATTATTATCCTTTATTTCTCCTGCATCTTTGGTACAGGTATCATTCTTAATATATCTGTTATTTCTTTCTTGGCTGCTTCATTACCTGCTGCCCCGGCAACATTAGTAATAAGTCTGTGCGCAAGTGTCTCAACGGCTATATTCTTAATATCTGATGGCAGAACATATTCATTACCTCTTAGAAATGCCTCTGCTTTAGCCATAGAAATAATCGAAATGCTTCCTCTTGGCGATACACCCTGTATTATATTTTCTCTATGCCTTGTCTTGTCTACAATATTAGCAACATATTCATAAATTGAATCATCTACATATATGTCAGATACTGCTTCCTTAATTGCCTGAATATCGCCATTATCAAGTACACACTCTGACAATATCTTTCTTTTATCATTCTCAGACCTGCTTTTCATAATTGTAATTTCATCCTCAACTGAAGGATATCCCATAGAAAGTTTTACCATGAATCTGTCCATCTGCGATTCCGGCAATTTCTGTGTACCTATTGAACCTATCGGATTCTGTGTTGCAATAACCATAAACGGTTCCGGAAGATCATATGTTTCGCCATCAACCGTCACCCTGTACTCCTCCATTATCTGTAACAATGCAGATTGTGTCTTTGGTGATGTTCTGTTTATTTCATCAGCAAGAAGCAGGTTGCACATAGCTGCCCCCTGCTTGAATTCAAATTTTCCTGTCTGTCTGTTATACATTGAAAATCCTGTTATATCTGATGGCATTACATCCGGTGTAAACTGTACTCTGTTGCATTTAAGTCCTAATGCATTAGCAAATGCATGTGCCATTGTTGTTTTTCCAACTCCGGGAATATCATCTAACAGAACATGTCCTCCCACAATTATTGCCATATACACCTTGCATATGACATCATCTTTTCCTATAACTGATTTCCTTACTTCTCTTAAAACAGCTTTAGATTTCTTTAAGTAATAATTATTGTCGTTCATGTAATCCCCCAAAAGCTTATTTTATTCCTGTATTATGCCTGCGTAACCGTATTTACCATCATCAATATAAACGATAATATTATCTCCTGATAATTCACATCTCACAGTAACTTCATCTTTCCAGACCACATCAGTTGCATTAATATATTCTATAAGACTCTGATGTATTAATTCAGCAGCAATTTCATCTGCTCCTTCAACTAATTTCCCATCCTTTTTTATCTGATATGGAATATTAATCTTAAATGTCATTCCATTATCACATAAAACATTATCAACTCTTTCCTGATAAGAATATGGATCTGAATAGTTTCCATAATAGCTGCTCGTAACTCTGGAGATATTAATCCCTGCTATATCGCCATATATAATCTGCGAAGTGGTATCAGCCTCATTACCTGCATCAGAACTGCCTGCTTCTCTTGTATATACAGCATCCGGACCATCTGCACTTCCTGTAGCCAGAGGTATCTGGCTTTTTGTTCCTGATGTTTTTTTATTGACAACACTGTAATTCTTAACTGCAACAACAAATATCACAATTGCCGCAGCCGTAACTACAAACTGTATCACACGCATAACCGGAATTTTTTCTCTTACTGGCTTTAATTCTACTATTTTATTATCTGTATGTATAGTCTTATCCTGTGAATCATTAAACAAATCTGACTTATCCAAAATAATGTCTATCTGGTTTCTAATCTTTTCCCTATCTGGATATTTTACTTTACTCAAGATAATCCCACTCCTTTCTGACTCGTTTAAGCATTGAATAATATCTGCTCTTTACCGTACTAAGTTCAACCCCCTGACTGGCACTGATTTCCCCAAAAGTATATCCCTCGTACACTTTCAGTCTGAATGTCTCCCATTCACAATTCTTATGATGACCATACATTTTTTCCATCTCTTCATATGAAAGCTTATCAAGCACACTCGTCTCCGTACCTGCTCTTTCATCTGCTGTTTCTGGTAAAGTATCATCCATAATCTGGGTAACAATACTCTCATGATACTGCCTGCTCCTGAAATAATCTGTGACCTTGTTGTCAGCAATTCTTGTAAGCCATGTCTTAAATGAAGCTTTTGCATCATTAAAGGACCCCAACCCTCTTAATGCCGCAATAAATGTTTCCTGCGTGATATCCATCCCCGTCTCTTCATCTTTAACCTTAATATAAATGTGCTTATATACACATTTGTAATAACGGCTTACAAGTTCATCTGCCGCTTTTCTGTCATTATTATCAAGGATTCTTTTTATCAGTTCGACATCCTGACCTTTAGACAGCAAACCCATCTACTCACCCCCGGTTACTATGTATTACAGACTAAAAACAATTATCTTTTGTTCTTTCATTGATATATACGGAACAACTTTTAAAAAGGTTTAAAAAATTTAAAAAAATCCTTTATGCATAAAAATTTCTTACACATAAAGGATTATAACATACAAATATTACATTCAGCTTACAATTTAAGCCATTCCATTAACAGTCTTATATTTATAAAGCATTTCTGCATGATTCTGCTCCTCAATCTGGATATCAGCAAGAATCTTTCTGATGGCTGTATCAGCAAAATTAAACACATTCGTATTATACTCTCCCGATACAAGTTTTTCAGAGCCAATACTGTCTGTTGCTAAAAATGCGTCGCTTTCCTTATCATCTGACTTACTCATCACATCATATGTTGCCTCAGGCTCATACTCTTTTCCCTCACAGTCGTTGCAGTCACATTCAGGAACTTTTCCCTCAAGAATCTGTCCTAATGTGTCATAGTGCTTCTGCTCATTCCTCTCTAATGTAGAGAACAGCTCCTTTAACACAGGATCTTTAGCATCCTGTCCATACTTCTTGTACTTCTTGATACAGGTCTGCTCCTGAGTCTGTAAATCCTTAATCGTAGTCTTTTCTTTTTCATTCAATGCCATAATAAAAAGCCTCCTGATAATTAATACAACCGTATTATTACCAGAAGGCTTAACATTTATTCTTATATGTAATTATTAGAAGTCAACTTCTGTATCATAGTAGCAGCATGTAAGAAGCTTCTCCATCTCTTCCTGACTTGGCTGACGTGGATTAGAACCTGTACATGCATCAAGGATAGCATTGGCTGCGATGTCGTGTAACTTAGCCTTGAATTCTTCCTCTGATACAAATCCTGTCTCTGCTGGGAGACCACCCTCACCATAATTCTTGATGCAGTGAGGAATATTAAGTTCATCATTCATCTTTCTTAACATAGCGATAAGATTGTCAATCTTCTCATCCTGTGTATTGCCACCAAGATGTAAGAAATCAGCGATAAATGCATATCTCTTAGCTGCTGTCTCATCCTTGGCATTGAACTTGATAACCTTAGGAAGATACATAGCATTAGCTGCACCATGGATAATATGTCCACCTTTAAATGCTGCACCTGTCTTATGTGCCATTGAATGAACGATACCAAGTAATGCATTAGAGAATGCCATACCTGCAAGACATTGTGCGTTGTGCATTGAATCTCTTGCTGCCATATCTCCGTTGTATGATTTAACGAGATTAGCCTGAATCATCTCCATAGCATGAAGTGCCAGTGGATCTGTGTAATCACAGTTAGCAGTTGATACATAAGCCTCAATTGCATGTGTCATGGCGTCCATACCTGTATGTGCTACAAGCTTAACCGGCATAGTCTCTGCAAGCTCAGGATCAACAATAGCAACATCAGGAGTAATCTCGAAATCTGCTATAGGATACTTAATACCTTTCTCATAATCTGTAATAATAGAGAATGCTGTTACCTCTGTAGCTGTTCCTGATGTAGATGAAACTGCACAGAAATGAGCTTTCTTACGAAGCTTAGGAAGACCGAATACCTTGCACATATCTTCAAATGTTGTATCAGGATATTCATACTTAATCCACATTGCCTTAGCAGCATCAATAGGAGAACCTCCGCCGATAGCAACAATCCAGTCTGGCTCAAACTCTGTCATAACAGCAGCGCCCTTCATAACAGTCTCAACTGATGGATCAGACTCGATACCCTCGAAAAGCTTAACTTCCATTCCTGCTTCCTTGAGGTAATCCTCTGCTTTCTGAAGGAAACCGTTACGCTTCATAGATCCGCCACCAACGCAGATGATAGCTTTCTTTCCTTCAAGTGTCTTGAGGGCTTCCAAAGAACCCTTTCCATGATACAAATCTCTTGGTAAAGTAAATCGAACCATAATAAAACCTCCGTACATAAATATTTGATTGTTAAATTATAAACAAACCCTATGCTTTTATTATATGCTTGCCCGTATAATAATTCAAGTAAATTTTATTATAATTTTTTGTAAATATTCCATGAACAATTATATTTTTATTTCACGCTTTCCATCATGTTTATCAGTTCTTTTATCTGCTCATCAGATATTTGGGCATGACCTTTACAATTATATGTTGATTTATCAGATTCAGCCTCAAACAAATACAGTCTATTCTCGTTATATGAAATCTTGATTTTTATCTTATTATTAAAATCTACCACAATATCATAAGATTCTGCTGTATCAACAACAGGCACTGAATTCTGGTAAATGTTACTGACATACTCTGCTATTTTATGAATATTCTGCTTATCATCAATTGAATATGTTTTGTCATCATAGTCAACATTAATCGTCTTACAATACAGCTCAAATCTCGATATACCAACTTTAGGTTTATCCGAATTCAATTTTATAATTATGGCAGCTATTGCTGATATAAACAATATCAGACAAAATATAATTTTTATTATAATTCTTTTTTGCATATGTACCCCCTAAATATATACGAAAAGCATTTCTAAAAGTTTTCATTTACAACTACAAGTTTCTCTTAAACAACATATAACTATCTGCTATTCCAGTCTGAATCCTATAATAACAAGTCTCCTCTTTTCCATCATTATATATAACTTTTGCCTCTATAAGTATGGCATTAAGCATATCATTTCTTTCCCTAAGTACCGTATCTGATGATTGTTTATTCATATACCATGAATATGTACTTGTTGGAAATTCCATATACAATATTAAATCCAGTTCTTCCTGCTCTGCTCCCGATATCTTTTTACTTTGCGTTTTAATAACTTTTTTATCAAGGAATTCCTTAAGCTGCATATCTCTCTTTTCAAACTGTTTAAATCTCATACATTCCCCTCACATAATAATACATAATATAGCAGTATTAATAACTATAATCAGAGGTATTCCTTTCCCTGAATTCTTTTTAAAAATGTGCCTTGAAGCGAATACTGTTTCAAGTCCGACTGCTACTGCGAATAGTATCTCCTCTGCCATGAGAACAAGCATGTACTGGCTTATCGTTATATTCCTGAATACCTTTGCTGTATTCATATATGTAAGGCTTATAAGCGGTGCATTAATATATGGCATACCATATGCCTTATACATTATTATCATTTCGATTATATACAGTAAAAATGCACTTGCCCCCACCAATATGCAGACAGCAGCAGCCTTAACTGTATGTTCCCATCTTCTTCCTCTCTTAGACGAGCCAATAAGCATATTCATTCCGTTCTTATATTCCACTGAGCTTTCAGTCTCTGCAATAAGAACAACTCCAAATCCGAGTATAATATATATAAGCAGTTTTCTCGTTGCTCCTTTACTGCCAAATATCTGGTCGTATCCCCGTTGTGACATAACAAACGCATCTATTCCGTACTGCTCTTTTATCTGTGAAACATATTCTATCTGCTGCATATATTCGCTCATGTTATCAAGCAGTCTCGCAGCATCCATTAGGTTGTACACATATCTGCTTACATCATCCTCACTAAGTTCCCCCCGCTCATACTGTTCTCTTGCAGCATCCAGCTTTGCCTGTGCCTCATAAACATCATTTTGTCTCTGATCTATAAGACTGGTAAATCCACTGTAATCCCTGCCACCATACTGCTGATAATATTCATCACGCTTCTTTTCATCTTCAGAATATGCTATTTTCTGGTTATTACATATAAATATTGTTATAAACACAACAACACATATTACAATCCAGCCTCTTGCTGTTATTAAAAATTTGTACATTTCTTTCCAGAAATGCGGAAGTCTGGACAAAATCCTTTGAACTCCATGTCCGATTTTTTCAATCATTTTTCCTATAAAGCCAGCACTTCTTCCCGGACGGATAACCTTTCCAAGTAACGCAAGAAATATTGCTGATATTACAGCTATAATAATACACACCATGCACAGCACATTTACCATGCTCACAGGAACACCTGCTATCATGATATTATCATACTTCCTGAGTATATTGCTTACATCCATCACATTTATTATATTAATCTTCTTGAAAATTCTTAATCTGCCCTGCATTGATATATTCTGGTATGCAAATGCTTCCGCTCCGGCAATTATACCCACCAGCACAATTGAACTGATTCTTTTCCTGCATAATGCAAATACGAGTGATATAACAAGCACTATTGCAATAACTATCAAAGATATAATCATATATCTTATAAAAAGATATGTCATTACGCTTATCGGATAAGTGAAATTATTATACCCTGTCAGACACTGTACAGGTGCGATAAGGAAATCCCAGCCACCATACACCACAAGCATAGAGACAAGACCGCATAACTGCATAATCAGTGATACAAATAAAGCACCCAATCCGACTGCAGCAGTGTCCTTAACTGCAAGTCTTATTCTTCCATTGACAGCAGTATAGATAATCTGCCACATTCCATTATCCCTGTATTCATAAATGTTATAAATAATATATATCATCAACGCAAGAACGATATAGATAGAAATATCATTCTTCAGAAACTGTTCAACTGCCCTGCTGTTTAATTCCCTAACCTGTACATTTTCAATCCTTTTATAATCATTTTCCGTTTTATTGATATTAGCTATTGATTCTGATGTACCGAACACACTGAATTTTTTCATATTCGAGGCATTTGTAATAACTGCTTTGACACTTTCTGTATATCCATCAATATAATCAGACTTTTCCTTGTATTCCTTTGCAAGTCTCTTAAATATTCTTCTTTCATCCTGTGCCAGTTCGTCAGCATGCTCCTGTATCTGTTCATCTGTATGCCCATTAATCAGCCAGTTGTACTCTCTTACTTTAATCTTATAATTATCTATTCCACAGTCTGAAAAGTCCCCTGCAAAAACAGCCACGACACATATACATGCCGCAGCCAGAATTAGCAATATTGTTTTTCTATTAAGCAGTCTCCCCAGTTCCTTCATCTACCTAAGCTCCTTAATATCCCCTTTTTCAATGTTGCTCTTATCAATATATACAATTCTATTATTCACAGATGAGAACATAAACATCTTCCTGCTGTCCCCGTGCATAATTGAAAATATCTTTTCCTCGTCTGGAATCGTTCTCTTTGCTATAAGCTTTCCATCTAAGCCTAACTGATATATCGTATAATCAAGTGAACTGCTCTGTTTGTTAAAATACATTGCCATACTCTTATATCCTTCATCATCCATCCAGATATAATTTCCGTCAAATGTTATATAAAAATATCCTGTATCATTATCGCTTTTATATATGCTTTCTGACTTGCCGCTGCCAAGATCATATTCATATATCGTTCCATCTCCAAGCCCGCTGTAATACAGCTTGTTATTATCTGCATCTATACAGTAACTATACACATTCTTGTCAAGCAGACATTCAGTATTTTCCCCTGTAATTCTGAATATTCCTTTTCCTTCCAACGAATATAATCCCTTATCATCTTTTGAAACAGATGTCTTTAAAAAAAATGTGTCACTGCCATATGTTTTAAGCGAATTAATTCCTATACCATATCCCGTTTCTTCGTATATTTTATCGCTCGAACCCGTATCAAGATTAAATCTGTACAGCCTTACTGTTACATTACCTTCTATATCTCCCGTTATCTCTTGAGATACATATGCATATCCATCATTGAAGCACATTGACACACTATCCTGTCCACTCAGGACGCATATGCTTCCAAGGTCTGTTCTCTGTGTTCCGTCAGCACTTATCTGTACAAGATTTCCCTTGGAACTTATCATATATATGTACGAATTATAGTAATACAACTCACTTTTAAACTCACTTCCTGAAATATATGCCATGCACTCTTCTCCATCATGCCCACATTGTGGTTTATTACATAACACAATGCTTTCCTCTGACTTATCATCATAAAACATAAGATTATCATCTGATGCGCTGCATTTATCAAGATAATAATATCCTGTATCACATCTTGCCACCATATGCATGCTTTCAGAAAAATATGACTGCGTATTATCAAGCTTATCACTTCCTACTGTTATCGTATTCCCTGTTTTCCCCTTACATGACACAAGCAAAACTGACATTATAACAATTAATCCTGCTGCTATTCTTCTCATTGTAATCCCCCTTAAAGTTACTACATCTATAGTTAGTTTAATTAACTATAGATATTATGTCAAGCGTAAACAACCAAACCGGACACTATTAATCATGGTCTTGGAACACGAAGCATTAAAAGAATTGTTGACAGTTACGATGGCATCATGCAATAGTTTTGGCATATTCTGCAATATATGGCATATTCGGTAATATACGTCACATTTGTATCGGGTAGTTTTGGCACATTCGGTAATATATGGCACATTCTGCACTTGACAACATAAAAAAATCAGGGATTCCAGTTATATTTAATAACCGAAATCCCTGATTTTTTATATTAATTTTCTTATTATTCTATCATCTTAGAAAAGACTCTTAACAGTGTTAACTACATTCTCTACAGTGAATCCGAAATGCTCGAATAACTGGTTAGCCGGACCTGAAGCTCCGAATGTCTTCATGCAGATTACCTTTCCGTCAAGACCTACATATCTGTACCATCCAAAGTCTGAAAGTGCTTCAACTGCAACTCTCTTTCTTACACTCTTAGGAAGTACTGATTCCTTGTATTCATCTGACTGCTTCTCGAATACGTCCATAGATGGCATACTTACTACTCTTACATCTATTCCTGCATTCTTAAGCTCTGCCTTTGCAGATACAGCTAAGTTCACTTCTGAACCACTTGCAATGATGATTCCATCTGGAGTCTCTTTATCTGAATCCTCAAGAATATATGCACCCTTGAGTGCTTCCTTAGATGAACCTGCCATCTGTGGAAGATTCTGTCTTGTAAGAACTAATGCTGTTGGCTCATCCTTAGACTCAATAGCATATTCCCATGCAAGTGCTGTCTCTGTTCTGTCACATGGTCTGAATACTGTGAAGTCAGGCATTGAACGGAATGCTGCAAGCTGCTCGATTGGCTCATGTGTAGGTCCGTCCTCACCAACTCCGATACTGTCATGTGTGAATACATATACAACTGGTAACTTCATAAGTGATGTAAGTCTTGCCATTGGCTTTGTGTAATCACTGAATACGAAGAATGTTGCAACGAATGGTCTTAATCCACCATGAAGTGCAAGTCCATTACCAATTGCTGCCATAGCCTGTTCTCTTACACCAAAGTGAAGGTTAGTTCCTGCATAATTCTCCTTAGAGAAATCTCCTGCATCCTTCATGTTAGTCTTATTAGATGGTGCTAAATCTGCTGAACCACCAATAAGGTTAGGCATGAGATTCTTAATCATGTTAAGAATTGTTCCACTTGAACTTCTTGTTGCTTCTGCCTTCTCTGGCTTCGCAAGGTATTCCTCAGAATTGAATAAATCGGACATATCACATCCATTGTAATATTTATCCCAGAGTTCCTTCATCTCAGGGAACTTCTCACAGTATTCAGCAAAGAGCTTATTCCATTCTTTCTCTGGCTCAGCCATTCTTGCTGCTATCTCTTTATAATGGTCATATACTTCCTGTGGTACTTCAAAATCACCCTTGCATGGCCAGTTAAGATTTTCCTTAAGTGCTGCAACATTATCAATACCAAGAGGCTCACCGTGTGCGCTTGCCTTACCCTGCTTTGCAGGACAACCGTATCCGATAAGTGTATTAACCTTGATAAGTGAAGGTCTTTCCTTATCAGCCTTAGCTTCTTCAATAGCCTTGCCTATAGCTTCGATATCATTGCCATCAGCAACCTCGATTGTCTGGAAGCCAAATGCTTCAAATCTCTTCATTACATTTTCTGTAAATGCAATATCTGTGCTTCCTTCGATTGATATATTGTTAGAATCATAGAATACAATAAGCTTTGAAAGACCTAATGTTCCTGCAAGTGAGAAACACTCTGATGAAATACCTTCCATCATACAGCCGTCTCCACCAAGTACATATGTGTAATGGTCTACTACATTGTATCCATCCTTATTAAATACTGATGCAAGATGTGCTTCTGCCATAGCCATACCTACTGCCATAGCCATACCCTGTCCAAGAGGTCCAGTTGTTGCTTCAACACCAACTGTATGACCATACTCTGGATGTCCTGGTGTCTTTGAGCCCATCTGTCTGAAATTCTTTACATCATCTAAAGAAAGATTGCCAATTCCAAGTAAATGGAACAATGAGTAAAGAAGCATTGAACCATGTCCGCCAGAAAGAACGAATCTGTCTCTATTCTCCCACTTAGGATCAGCAGGATTGTAATTCATATGGTTAGTCCATAATTCATAAGCTGTTGGTGCAGTTCCAAGTGGAAGTCCAGGATGTCCTGAATTCGCCTTCTGAATTGCATCTGCTGACAATACTCTGATTGCATTAATTGACATTTCATCGATATTAGTCATAGTTTCCTCCCTGTGTAAGCACATTTGTGCATATAGTTTTATCTGTCTTTAAAGTCTGCCTCTGTCAAGAATATAACATCACCATTCTCGCTTCTCTTCTTCTTAAGTCCGCCAAAGAATCTTCTTGATGCTCTTCTTTCAGAATTGACAATTGCCTGATTGATAATTTCCTTGATATCATCAAGTTTAATATTATCATTCACGTTATGGAGTTTGTCAATCTTAAGATACAGTTCTAGTAATGCATCATCATCAACCTCATACTGTCTCTTTCTTGCAAATCTCTTCGCCATCTCAACAAGTTCATTGACTGTATACTGCTTAAGAATAATTCTGTGATTAAATGTGTTAGTTAATTCAGGATTGAAGTTAATAAGTACATTCATATCTGTATCTGAATCTTCGAATATAACTATCATTCTGTCAGTATCCTGCTCAAGACAGTTAAGAAGCTCGTTAATTCTCTTAGGCTGAATTGTTCCTGCGCCTTCTACAATAAGTGCAGTACCTTTAAGTCTTCCCATAGCCTTTGCAATTCCGCGCTGGTTTATACTCTCTCCTGATGTCTTTGCAATCTTTTTCTGTTTATCAGGATATAATGTATTGATTGCTCTAATAATTGTTCTTGCCAGATCTGTCTTATCTGAACTTGAATTACCAGAAATGAGAATATTGCCCACTTTAGATGTATTAATCTGCATCTCATCATCGATTGTATCGAATAAATCAACAAGCTGCTCCTCAAGTCCCGGCATATCCCTGTACTTTCTGAATATCTTGGCAAGCTCTCCTGTAAGCTTCTTATCTTTTTCTTC
Source organism: [Eubacterium] eligens ATCC 27750 (assembly GCF_000146185.1). Taxonomy (NCBI): domain Bacteria; kingdom Bacillati; phylum Bacillota; class Clostridia; order Lachnospirales; family Lachnospiraceae; genus Lachnospira; species Lachnospira eligens. The sequence goes on from NC_012778.1 coordinate 2,078,673, forward strand.
TTCGACTTCATCGTTGTCTGTATTATATTCTTCCATACTCTCCGGCTGTCTGTTCTGTCTAGTAAATGGAACTGTTTCTTCTGGCTCAACGCCCGCAGCTGCCTCTTGCTGGGCAACAGCCTCATCACCTTCTTCTTTATTATTATCATCATTCATAATTGAATTGATATCTGATATCATAGATTCTGAAACTGTTGGAATCTGTGCTGTAACTAAAGGAATTTCTTCACTTGGTTCCTCTGCATTAACTGGTGCCTTCTTAGTTACTGCTGCCGCAGCCTTTGCCGCTTCCTGCTCTAATCTTGCAGCAGCCTTACCTGTTCTGATAGCTAAATCCATTCTTGCTGAATCAACCGCCATCTGTGCAAGAGCAACCTGTTTTGCTTCCTCTTTGTCAATCTCTTTGCCTGCTACCAGAGCTTCTGCTTTTTTACGTTCAACCATTTTCTCATAGGCAGCGCTTTTTTCTTCTTTTTCGTCAAGATACCTCTCAAGCTCCGACTTAGAAAATTCTCTCGTATCCTGCTTACCGTATTTCTCTTCCCTGACAGACTGCATCCATTCTGTTATATCCATCTGGCCTTCAATCTGGTCATCATCTGATGTCTCTGTTCCTTCAGTTTCATCAACTGTATCAGTGTTCACAGATACTGCCATAGCATTTTCCTTAACAGGCTCTTTCTCTTCCTGCTTTTCATCCTGATGCTTTGAAGCTGGTACAAATGTCTTAACATCCTCATCTTCTTCGTCAGCTCTAAACAAATCACTCATATTAGCTGCAAGCTCTTCCTGAAGATTTCTTGTATCATAAAGGCTGTAATCCGGAACCGGAACATTAATATCAATATTCTTTGCCTTTTCATTAATACGAGCCTCTGTCTCTCTTCTCTGCTCTGCCTCATCTTCTTTATTAATCTTATCATAATTATTATCAAGCTTCTGCTTTGCATTTGCGATAAGCTCTTTTAATGAAAGATTTGCCTTATTAATTTCATTAGAAAATGCTTTTTCTCCAGCTTCACTTAAGGCTTCTGCAACCTCCGGCTTCTCAACCTGTGGAGTCTCAATCTTTCTTACACTGGCCTCCTGCTCCGACAGCTGACTTTTACTGTTATCACTGTTCTTGCTCAGTGCTTTCATAATAAACTCTTTAATATCATTATTCTGGTCATTCTGGACAAGATCCATTGAAAGAGGACCTTCCTCCTGCTGCCTGTCGTACTCTGGAACATTAAGATGTACTTCCTTAGGTGTCTGTGCTGCCTTCTTAGGTAATTCAGATATCTTCTCATCTTCTTCCCTGAAAACATCCTCAACATCATCTCTCTTAAGATCTATTAACTCTTTCTGTTTAGCAAAAAGCTCTTCCTTAGCAGCCTCGATGTCATCCTTTCTCTTCTTCACATCCTCTAAGATACCCTTCTGTGTCTTCGTAAGCGTAACACCCAGCTGCTCCTTTAACTGTACTGCCTTTTCAACATATCTTCCATCCTGAAACCACAGAACAATATTATCACAAGTCTTGACACACTCTTCTTTTCTTCCCGTCTTATAATAAAGAGTTGCAAGCTCATACATGTATTTCTCATCAATCTCATGATCCCTGTAGTCCTCTAAGATTCCTACTAGTTCATTATCAGATGCATTCTGCGCTTTCTTCAAATCATATAAAAGAATGAATCTGCTCACATCATGCTGTGATGTTCTGCTATATTCTTCATAAAGTTCATTGGCATTTTCAAAATCTCCAACTTTAATAAAGAATTCTGTAAGCTTATAAACAAGCTTTCTTCCTCCAAGATTTCTATTATAAGCAAGAATTGCCATATCTCTTGCTTCTTCATAATCACCAACTGCTTCCTGCACATTAATTGCGGTAGCAAGTGACTGCCAGTCCTTTACCTTTGACCAGTTAAGCTCTTTTGCAATAGCTGCAGCCTCGGCATAATCCTTCTTGGCAGCCAGTTTCTTAATCTGGTCTATCTTAATTCCTAATTCATATTTATTCATGGTTATATATTCCTCATTCCTGTGCTTACTGAATGTTAAAATTGATTCAATTGTCGCATTTTACAACTCATTAAAGTTTAGCACAGCCTAAGTTTGTTGTAAACCGAGTTCACAGAATTGTTACAAATATGTTACAAAAAATCAAATGTTGCCTGTTCGTAATCCATTCTCGTGTATTCCAATTCTGATTCCTTCGTGCTGCTGTAATAATCAACAACCACAGTCTGCTGCCTTGAATCAACCAGCTTCTGGCCAAGTATGTAATTAACATCGAATCTTCCTGTAATAGCAGGAGTTGCACCTCTTGCAGGAACAATAAGCTGGACATGGTTAGTTGCAAGCAGCTTGAATATTGGCTCCCATATGTATATATCCTTTGCCGCACCGAATGGGTTATCTATGAATATTGTCTTACCCTCAACACCTTCATTACCTGAAGAATTCATATTAGATATGTAGTTGATAATCGCAATAAGGAACTGGATATATATACCCTGTGACTGTCCTGTTGAGCCAACCGCTTCCTCATATCTTAAATAACGGCTCTGATCCTTGATTCTCTCTCTCTTATACAGATTAATTCTGATTGAATTCATATCTGTGACAATAACTGAGAAAAGTCTCTTCCATGACAGTCTGTTTCTTATATACTTGAGTCTTTCCGCAGGCTCTTTAAAACTTTCCGCCATAAAAACAGTTTCATCAATATATTCAGACATCTTTTCCTTATATAATTCTTCCTTTATATAAGGAATCTGCAGACTGATTATTGCAATCTGTTCTCCGTCAAGATTGATATTAGACAACTGTGGCAGACGGTCAAGCTCAGTCTTAATGTTACTGCATGTCTGGATACAACGATTTTCGAAGTTATCCTTAATCATCTGCATATCCTCTATACCCTTGGCAATGCGGTCTTTTTCTAACTGTATAAATGTGTTCGTCTCATTTAACGATTCAATCATACTTCTGGTCTTAACCACATTTTCAGGAACATTAAGCGATATCCTTACTTCATCTGCAAGCTCGACTGCATTAAATCCGTTAAGCAGGTCAATAAGTTTAGATTTATTCTTATTAAATTCATCAACCTTCTTATACTCTAATCTGGTAATTGAAGCATATTCTTTATGAACAGCCTCATATTCTGTAAGATTAGCTGTAATTCCCTGTGCATCCTCCGGACGGAATTCTTCTGGAACATGCATGCCCGCATCTGACACAATTCTTTCAAGGTCTTTTCTGCATACAAGTATGTCTTTTAATGAATCAGACATCTGTCTGCGTGTCTTTTCCTGAACCTTGGTGTTATCCTCTAACTTCTTAATAAGTACCTTGTGCTGTGTAATGAATCCATCCGGGTCATCGCATGGGAATTCATTAAAGCTTCCATAATTATTCTCAATCTGGTTAATACCATGCGCGATACTTCCCTCAAGTCTGTTAAGAAGTGCTTCCTGTGACTCAAGTTCTTCCCTTACAGCATCACTGCTCTTCACAAGATTATTAAGAGCATCCTTGGCATTCCTTAACTGCTGTGAACCTGCTGCCATAATCTCACCGGCTTCATACTTTGCCTTAATATCGTCAAATGTATAACCTCTGTACTCTATTGCATCACGACATTTGTTCATAGATGCAGACAGATGGTTCATCAGCGCCTGCTTATCTGCAAAGTCACTGTTCTTCTGTGAAAGTGCTGTCTTTAATCCGGTGAATCTGCTCTCAATTTCATCCTTATCAAGACGGTATGTATCATCATCGATTTCTATCGAAACATTTTCATCATAATAAGGTGCATACTGCTCCTCCCATGACTTAATGATTTCCTCATATTCCTTTCTTGTACTGTCCTCAAAATCTCTTGCAGTATCATACTCAGAATTAGCAGAAGCTGCTGCCTCCTCGCACTCATATATGCGGTTTCTTGCAGCTTCACTGTCTGCCTTAAGTGACTTTAACTTCTCATACTTCTTGTCTATAGAAGAATTCATATCAATAATCTGTGAAAGAATCCTGCATGAATTTTCTTTTTCTTCAATGTAAGCCCTTGTCTGTGAAAGCTGACCTGCAAGCTGTTCCTTTGCAACATTTAATGCACTTCTCTTCTTCTCAGCCTCAATAATTGCAGCCTCGCTGTCAGCAATCTTTAATCTGATTGCTTCTGCCTCGGACGCATCCACCTTTCCAGACGCAGCATTATATACAAGTGCAAATGTATAATCATTCCACACAAGCCCCATTCTGTCGGCCAGCTTTCCTGCCTGCGCCTTATGCGAATCAAGCTCCTCCTGTGCAAGCTTAATCTGTGTCTCAAGCTTTGCCTCATCACGAAGGAATGACATATCCTTTAATGCGAATACAATCAGGTCTTTGTTAATCTCTAACTTAGTATCAATAAGCACCTGCTCGCTTATAACAGGATAAGCAGCCGCACCCTTGCCGAAATCCTTAAGCATCTCATCTGCTTTGATTCTCTCGAAATCGTTCTTTATTATAAATGCGTACTCAACGAAAGGCGTTCTCTTTAATACATCTCTTTTCTGTCCTGCATTCAGGGCTGCGAACCACTCATGACCCTCAACAACATCTGAACCATACTGGCTCTCAAGGTATTCCTTAAGCCTGTCTCTTTCAGGACTCTTACAGATATATGTTCCCTTTCTTGCATTGTCAATAAAGCTATCAAGTTCCTGGGCTGCCTTACACTCTTCTGTATATTCACTGCGCATCTTCTGGTAAGTCTCAAGAATAACCGAAAGCATTGCCTCGTCATTATCTGCACTATATATTTCACGGATTTTGCCCATGCGCTCGTTATCAGCATTTCCAGCCTCATCAGCCTTTTCTAGCTTTTCTGACTGCTCTGTGAATATATCAATAAGTGCTTTATTGGCAGATATTGTCTCATTAAGTGACATTAACTGCTGCTGCACATCATTGAATTTTTCGGACATTCTTGTCTCTTCATTCTTTAACAGTTCTTTATCGCTGAATGACTTGTCATATTCTTCAGACGCATTTTCACATACGACAGTTCCTGCATCTGATAAAGCTGCTCCAAGCTGTGTCTGTAATTCCTGTATCTCATTCTCAAGATTATCCGAAAGACTGCCAAGACCTGCCGCCTCTTTGTCAGCATTTCTAAGGTTATCCTTAGCCTCTGATAATCTGACTTCAAGCGCCTTAACACGGTTAGCTGCTATATCAAGCTTTTCCTTAAGTCTTTTGGTCTCTGTCTCATAGAATTTTCTGTAACCTGCAACAAGTATCTTTAACTCTGCTGTTATATCCGTATCTTCTCTTAATCTGTTATCTATCGCAATCTGAAGTCCTTTATAAGACTTCTCGTACTCTGCATAATCTTTATAATCACCCGCAGACTCCATCAAAGAAAGCTTTCCTCTTGCCTCTTCAATTGCAGTATTCTTAAGTTCAAGTGCCTTTCTTGTCTCATTAACAAGGCTCTCAACTCCTGCCATCGAATTCTTTTCAGACATAACCTCTGCAACTGCTATAGCTTCCTTCTCTTGGGCAAGCTCATCATACATCTTAGTGATAAGATCGTCCTGACTCTTAAGTTCCTTATCCTTCTTATCACTTTCCCGCATAGCAACAAGAAGCAGGTCATAAAGCTGCTTCTCTATCTCTTCTTTTCTGTTGTAAAATGCTTCATATGTCGACAGATATTCTTTAAAACTGTCGATAGCTGCAATCTGGCTGTCGTATGCTCCAAGCTGTGAGTGTTTCTTTGAAAGCTCCACTAACTTGTCCTTAATATCCATAAGAGTCTTAGCCATCATGCCCTCATCATTATCAACTGACAGCTTGTTATTGAAGGATTTCTGGATAATCTCCTCTATAAGCAGATCCTCAACAACCTTACGGCTTGTCTTATAATTTGACTCGAAATATGTTCTTACATGTCCCTCTGTCTTGTTAATTCCACGCACAATTTCCCATGCACTCTCATATATTCCGTAGTTACTTATAAAGCTCTGGTAATCACCTTTTCTGTCAAATATCTTAACAACATATTTGTACCCGCCCTTCTCAAGGTCACGAAGATAAGCCTTAAGTCCGTTATATGTAATTCTCTCTCCATTACTTACAAGTGGAAGATTCTTAATATCGTTATCGCCAAACTCCCTGTAGAATATGCAGTAATTAAAGTATTCAACACTTGCTGTCGGTGCAGCTGTCTGTTCCTGTCCATCCTGATTCTCATCGTCTGTGCCTCTTCCCTTTCTTGCACAGAAACCAGTTGTCATGAACCTGAAACCATCCTTCTGATAACATGGATCTAACTTCCACTCAACCAAAGAATGAATACATGTATTACCGCTTCCCTGTCTGAAAAGCTTCTCAATAGGCTGCTTGTCATCAAGTGTGCAGTTAGGAAGCATATTCTGCATAAGAAGCAGCATAAGCAGACTCTTACCACCGCCATTGGCAAGGTCATATATAGTATTCTGGCAGTTGAAGCGCATCACGAAATCGTCGTACACCTGTGTACCGAAATTATATTTAACATTATTAACTCTGATTCTGTTAATCTGTGGCATCGCGTCCTCCATTCATAAGTTCGGCAAATCGTCCTCTGTAATCATCAAAATAATTCTCTATAAGACTTCTGAATCTGTCTGTCGGATAATATCTGTCCTGACTCTCAACTAAAAGTTCCTGCGCAACGCAGAAATTAAGCACAAGCTTTACCATACCCGACTTGGAATTTCTTGCTGCTCTCGCTCCTGTCTGATCCTCTACTGTTGTCACCGGAAGCTCGTCCCATGTAAGTGCTATCTGCTTAAAGCTGTTCTCCTCAACCTCATCAAGCACAAGCCCTGCGCTCTTATCGACAATACCACCTGTTGTCTTATCAACATTTTTAATGATGTCCTCAAGTCTTATGAACTCAGCATAAGTTGAACTCATTGTATCTGAATAAAACTCTGTTATTATGTTGTAGATTATGAAATACGCAAGATATAATTCTTTGTTAACTCTTAATCCAAGTACATTTCTTAATTCCTCATTAGAATATCCAAACACCCTGTTATTATCACCTGCACTCACATACAGACCATTGTTATATTCATATATGTTAAGATTAAGTTTCTTAAGTGACATATGAACGATGTCATACACTTCTGCATTATTATTGTATTCCTGATAAAGAGCTGCATTCTCGCCCCTCTCAGACACATTTTCCCCTGTGATAAGCTTGGAAACTATGTCCAGCGCCTTATCTAGATTTCTATTCTCCATGTGCTTCCTTTCGTACCAATTCAACATCTGCCATCATACAGTTATCCGACAATATAACCTGCCCGCCAAGCCCTTTTCTTATTGCAAATGTAAAGCTTTCTGTATCTTTAAAACCTTCCCCTAAGTATGCATCAAGAAATGTATCTTCTCCCGCATCACCGCCAAGCTGGTACTCATCCTTCTGGCACAGATTAACAAAGAAAGAGAAGAAATCTGCATTTCTTAAAATCTGCTCACCATACGCCCTCTTCATTGCATCTGCAAACTGACCGAGTGTTATAATGTCCGATTTTTTCAAACACACAATGAGATTTTTCATAAGGAATACATAATTATCCTTAATTCTCTTTTCTTCAATCTCATCTTCGAATTCAATATCTTCCGGTCTTTCATTGCTTATAAGCTCTTTCTCCTCATATCTTGGAGGCTTCACCATAAGCGCATCATCAATGCTTATCAGGTCAAATGTCTTTCTTATGTTCGGCTTTAGAAGCGGACTTAACATTGTGACTAATATATCTGCATTGTCCCTCTTAATCATATCTGAAAGTGCCGATGTGAAATCCATATGGCTTCTTAATCTGCCAAGCTTGGCGCGTCTTACTGCGTCATCGGTCATCTTCTGCATTTCTGTACAATCCTTTAACAGCTCGCTGTGCCTGTTCATTGCCTGCTTAAGCTGAGTCTCAAGACTGTATATTTCGTTCATCGTCCTGTAATAGCCTTCGCCTGTGCTGCCCGATGCATTAAGCTTCTCGATTGATTTTGCAATAAGGTCACGGTTCTTCTTAAAAAGCTTTTCTTCATCATCAAACCATTTCATTCCTGTCTTGACGAATTCCTCATAAGCCTCTATTCCTGCAAATACATCGCCCGACAATATTGTCAGCACTTCATTCTTCTTTAACTTAAGGCGGTTGACCTCTTCGTTAATTCTTTCAACCACTTCAACTCCGCCACGGAAGTTCTGTGAATTAATCATTTTTTCAAGAAGAAGCTGGGATACGCTTATCCTGCTCTCGTCCTTGATTTCCTTGGTATCAAGATAGAATTCAATAGCATCAGGGCTTATCGAATACCACACGGTATTGTCTCTTATTGAACTCTCGATTATCTTCATCCTTGAAACTCTCTTTTTCCTGTCCACCGGATCAAAATACGAGAATTCAAATGGCCTGCCATCATTCTTTATCTTGTCAAATATATAATCAGCAATCTCCTTGCTGTCCTGTTCATTCAAATCAAGCCCGAAATCTCTCTTAAGTATCAGCCTTAAGAAATCGAGATATTCGGGATATGTAACATCCTTTTCCTTAAAATTATTCTCCTCTATAAAGAAACGGAGAACCGCCATAACTATATAGCCCATATCAAGGATTTCGTATTTGCCATCCTTGAAATTAGAAAATGATGTGTCTATCAGTCTGAAGAAAGGATAATATTTCTTCAGATTAAGCATTCGTTCACGGTGATCCGATATGATATCACCTGTCATATTCTCTGCCATAGTATTCTTCATTTCTGCGCACGCATTTTACACATATTGTCTTAACGCCCGGTGCGCCAGGGCATTAAGCTTAAAGCTTGGTTCTTCACCAAATTTAAAGCTCGGTTCTTCCGTCTAATGCTCTTAAAAGTGTAACCTCATCGATATATTCAAGATCGCCGCCGACAGGAACTCCGCTTGCAATTCTTGTCACCTTAATTCCTGTTGGCTTTATCATTTTGCTTATGTACATTGCTGTTGTCTCACCCTCCAGATTGGAATTAGTTGCGATAATAACCTCGTCAACATCTCCCTGAAGCCTTACCATAAGCTCCTTTAATCTGATATCAGCCGGTCCGATTCCAAGCATCGGGCTTATTGCTCCATGAAGAACATGATATACGCCCTCGTACTTTCCTGTCTTTTCATATGCCGCCATATCTCTTGTATGTTCAACTACCATAATTGTCTTATGGTCTCTTTTCTGGTCGCGGCATATCGGACACAGTTCTTCATCTGTAAGTGTAAAACACTCCTTACAGTAGTGAATATGCTGCTTTGCATCAATCATTGTGTCTGCAAGGCTCTTAACCTCAGACTCAGGCATGTTTATAATGTGAAATGCCAGGCGCTGGGCACTCTTCGCCCCAACCCCTGGTAATCTCGACAATTCTTCAATTAATCTGTTAATATGACCACTGTAGATGTCCATTAGAATAAGCCTCCGCCTAATCCTCCAAGTCCTCCAGTAATCTTAGCCATCTGTGCCTGTGACTCTTCTTCGCATTTTCTTAAAGCTTCATTAGTAGCTGCTACGATTAAGTCCTCAAGCATCTCTACATCATCTGGATCAACTGCTTCAGGGTCAATCTTAACCTTAGATACTTCTCTCTTACCTGTAACAGTTACCTCAACTACTCCGCCGCCTGCTGTCGCACTGAATTCCTTATTCTCAAGCTCTGCCTGCTGCTCCTCCATCTGACGCTGCATTCTCTGTGCCTGCTTCATCAGATTATTCATATTACCAGGCATTCCTCCTGGAAAACCACCTCTTTTAGCCATTATATAAGTTCCTCCTTATCATCTACTTCTATATCTATGCCTACGAGTTCCTTAAGATCCACGAATCTGCTGTGGAAATCTTCATCATCGTTAAGCTTAGTCACTTTAATTGAAACCCTTACTCCTGTTCTCTCCTCAATTACATTCTCTATGCTTTCCATAACTTCCTGTCTGCTGAGTGAATTATAGGCACTAAGTGATTCTACCATAATTTCAAGACTAATTCCATCTTCTGCTAATGTAACATGTGCAGCCTGTAAAAATGTCTGATTAACAGGGTCATCTATCGTTGCTATGATATCCTTCCAGCCTGCCGCTATTGCCTTAACATCTTCTGGAACTGCATCATATACACGCTTAACTACAGGCTTCTTTGAGGTCTGCTGCTGTACTGCTGCCTGACTGCCCGCAGCGCCACCAGCCATACCTGCTGTGCTTACAAGTTTACCGCTTTTAATATCATCAAGTACTTTCTGTAACTGCCCTTCAAGCATTGTCACACGGCTTACAACATCGCCGATATCCTGACTGTTATCCATTGCCGGACGCATCAGCTTTATAAATGTTATCTCTGTCTTAACTCTTTTCTGTGTAGAAAACTTCAGGTCATTCGATAATTCTGACAACACTCTTATATAATACATAAGTGTATCTATATCTACATTCTGTGCATCTTTCTTCAGGTCTTCAAGATTATCTGCTGATACTTCTATTACGTCCTCAATTCTTTCTGCATCTTTGGTTGTCTTAATAAGAAGCAGATTTCTAAGATACCATATAAAGTCTGTAACAAATTGTGAAAGGTCTCTTCCCTGCATTATCAGGTCTTCCATAAGTGACATGCACACAGCAACATCTCCTGACAGGATTGTTGAAAGCATTTTACTAAATACCGCCGTGTCAACTGCCCCAAGAACATCTAATACATTTTCATACTTAAGGTCTTTCCCCAGATAGAATGCCAGACACTGGTCTAACAGACTTAACGCATCTCGCATAGAACCATCTGCAGCTTTGGCAACATATTTTATTGCCTTATCCTCTACATTCAGTCCCTCCGCCTTCATAAGTTCTGACAGCCTGCCTGCAATTGTCTCTATTGTTATCCTGTGGAAGTCATATCTCTGACATCTTGAAAGGATTGTAATAGGAATCTTCGCCACTTCTGTAGTAGCCAGTATAAATATTACATATGCCGGAGGTTCTTCCAATGTCTTTAACAATGCATTGAACGCTCCTATTGAAAGCATATGAACCTCATCAATTATATAGACTTTGAATCTTCCTTCTGTCGGTGAGTACTGTACTTCTTCTCTTATCTGTCTTATATTATCGACACCATTGTTAGATGCCGCATCTATCTCTATTACATTCATGCTTGTTCCAGCCGCAATCGCCTTGCATGTCGGGCACTCTCCACAAGGGTTGCCGTCAACCGGATGCTCACAATTAACTGCCTTCGCAAATATCTTGGCAACTGATGTCTTACCAGTTCCTCTTGTTCCGCAGAACAGATATGCATGGCCTATTCTGTCTGCATTAATCTGATTTCGCAGAGTTGTTACTATTGTATCCTGTCCTTTTACATCATTGAAATTGTCTGGACGCCATTTTCTGTATAAAGCCTGATATGACATGGTTACCTCCCTCTGCGCTGTCTTTACTTTCGCAGCCCTTAACCTCATGCGTAAAACCATCCGCCTCCGGCGTCTGCCGCTGCTTCGCAGCTTATGTTTTACTTATGTCGGTTAAGTTCCTGCTTCGCAGGATAATTTAGGAATATCATACAGTTTCTTACATGCAAGCATGACGAATCTGCCTGACATTCCTAAATTAGCTGCGACGAGTAACATTTTAATAACAAAAGCCGTGCGTCCGGCTTCGAACTGATATCCACAGACGTTACCGATGCAGTTAGCTCGATCCAGGCACCCTTTCAACACCCGGAAGATTCCACTTAATGCTGCTTCATTCCTGACCTGACATGGTTCGTGGATTTCCGTCGTGAAAGACCCAAATGTCAACACCACTTACACCGGGCTGCTCCATAAATATCAGCCCTCTGCCGAACATCACCCCTGCTATAGCGGATTGCAGGTTCAAGGTGCCGCTACTACCCCGGCTGCACGGTATTTCAATTATACTTGTTACATATGCCTGTTGTCAAGGTGTGAAGCACTTCCCAATTTCACTTCCCAATTGTTGTTTGTGGAGTCTTTGGACTTTCTCTTGCCTTCACACTGCTTTAACGTCCAATTTCGCGTGCCGACTTCCCGGGATTGGACTTCCACACGGCTTACCACTGCTTCAACGTCCAATCCGTCATGCTTTGGCGCTCTTTTTGGACTTTCTCTGTGACTCACACTGCTTTAACGTCCAATTTCGCGTGCCGACTTCCCGGGATTGGACTTCCACACGGCTTACCACTGCTTCAACATCCAATCCGTCATGCTTTGGCGCTCTTTTTGGACTTCCTCTGTGACTCTCTCTGCTCTAATGTCCAATTTCGCGTACCGGCTTCCCGGGATTGGACTTCTACACAGCTTACCATCGGTTCTTACTCAGATATATCATACCTCGGCAGCTCAACTATCACCGCCTCATGATGAACAGCCGGAAGGAATTTCTCCATCACTTCCTTAGTCTTTAATTTAAGACTTGATGTATTAATGCAAGGATGACATCCGAGAGATTCACCCTCAAGCACTTCCTTATCCATCAGTAACTGCACATGGTTATCCGTATCATTCATAAGTCCCATTATGGATACTGAACCCGGTGTTATATCTAGGAATTCCTCCATATATGATTCATCTGCAAATGAAAGTCTCGCTGAATTAATCTGCTTACTCAGATCCTTTGTCTTAAATGGCTTGTCACCCGGCATCATAAGCATATAAAAATTCGTCTTCTGTCTGTTACATAAGAAAAGATTCTTACATATAAGTGTGTCCAGAATCTTATCTATGTCATTACACACTTCCATTGTTGTAGCAGGCTCATGGTCTGTTCTGTAATATTCCATTCCAAGCTTATCCAACAAATCATATACTCTGATTTCTTTTTCTAGTCTTCCTGTTTCATCGGCAGGTCTTCCTTTAATAAGTTCCATGATATTTCTCCCTGACAATCTGATATTCCAATATTCTACTCAAAATAATACAGATATACATCCTCAAGGTCAATATTATCTCCAACTTTTACTGCTTCTTCTGGCAGCTCATCACCTACAACTCTTAACGCAAGACCGTTCTTTCTCTGTCTGATATTGCCAATCTTGTATTCCTTCTGCAGCTCGCCGACCTCATCAAGCGTACATGTTATCTCACCAACTTTTCCAGCCATGCTTTCAATAAGCTCAACAGGTGTTCCTGTCGCAATTATTTCTCCGCTCTTTAGAAGAAGTACTTTATCAGCAATACATTCAATATCACTTACAACATGAGTTGCAAAAAGAATTATCTTGTCCTTAGACAGCTCTGCAATATAGTTTCTTATTGAGATTCTCTCTTTAGGGTCAAGTCCTGCTGTCGGCTCATCAAGTATAAGAATCTTAGGATTACCAAGAAGTGCCTGTGCAAGCAGCACTCTCTGCTTCATTCCTCCTGAAAATCCTCCAATTTTCTTATATGCAACCTTAGTAAGATTAACTACCTCTAGCAGCTCGTCTATCTGCTGGTTGACAGTCTTAACAACCTCATTGCCATTGTCATCAGTCGTCTTAATCTTCTTAACTCCCTTAATCTCTGCCATATATTTAAGAAATGCTTTAGGCGAAAAATCCTCATAAAATCCCTGCTGCTGCGGCATGTAGCCAACCAATCCCCTGAACTGTTTGCCAAGCTTTAATATATCTTCCTCTGCACTATCCTCGCCAAAAAGAATACTTCCACCATTCATCTTATCTCTCGATACATTATCAGTGATAAGATTAATCATAGTACTCTTGCCGGCTCCATTAGCACCAAGAATACCATATACTCCTGGTGTAAATGTATAATTAATCCCCTTCAGTGCCTGAACTGTACCATAAGTTTTCTTTAAATTCCTTACCTCTAATTTCATACCCTGTACCTTCTCTTTCCTAATGATTTTCCGAACTACATCATAACCAGCATAATAATAAGCTCAGCCACTAACTCTGTCACATAACGCATAGTCATGAATTATCCTACCGATGCATGAAGTATAAGACTTTTGATAGCTCCGATACTGCCTACTGATATAATCATTATACTACTAATCTGTGCCAGTGCAATCATAATTCTGCGCACGTTCCCTCCTTTTATTATTAATACGAAAAATGTTCCAGATAAGTTGACGCATTTTCACAAAAAAGTTAAAATTTTTATAATATTTTGTGGAGGATAATTTAGTGGATAATACTCAGGTGGATTTTGAAAAAGATGATTACAGATATATGAAACAGGCAATCACACAGGCTAAGAAGGCTTATAAACTCAATGAAGTGCCTATCGGCTGTGTGATTGTGTATGAAGGAAAGGTTATAGGAAGAGGCTACAACCGCCGTAACACTGATAAAACCTCTCTCGGCCATGCCGAGATTACTGCAATTAAGAAAGCCAGCCGCTACATGAACGACTGGCGGCTTGAGAACTGCACTTTATATGTTACGCTTGAACCTTGTCAGATGTGTGCAGGTGCTATTGTTCAGGCAAGAATTCCAAGAGTTGTTATCGGTTCCATGAATCCCAAAGCAGGATGTGCCGGTTCTATACTTAATATACTGCAGATTCCGACATTTAATCACCAGTGCGAAATTACTAAAGGTGTATGTGAAGAAGAATGTTCAGAAATGCTCACAACATTTTTCAAGGAACTGCGTAAAAGCAAGAAAAAGAATACTACTGTCACTACTGATGGAGAATGATTATGAAATTTGAATACGATTTTGAAGGCATGAAGCTTAAAGTACTTGATGAAACATTTGCAGGAAAAGTACTTGAATTCTACAGCCGTAACCGTGAAGAATTCGACAGATACGAAGCTGCCAAGCCCGATAATTTCTATACAACAGAATATATTACAGCCACACTTAAAGCCGAATATGCTGCTTTGCTAAAGGGTGAATTCGGCAGATTTTTTCTTTTCTCTGACGACATGCCAGGTGAAATTCTCGGCTCTGTATCTTTTTTTGGTGTTACAAGCATTAACCGTTCTTGCCGCATAGGATATAAGATTGATAAGAATTACCGCCAGTTAGGACTTGGAAGCCTTATGGTTAAACATATGCTTGAGATTCTTACACACGAAAAGGAGATGCACAGGATTGAAGCTTACATTCACCCTCAAAACATCTCCTCTATTAATCTTGTCAAATCTCTTGGCTTTATATCCGAAGGAACCGCCTACTCCTATGTAAAGCTTAACGGCTCATGGCAGGATCATTTAAGATTCGTCTATATTTCCTGATACCAGTATCCAAAATATGGATTGGCATAGTCACTCCTGTGACTCTTCTTAAAATTATTAAAGCCAAACATTGAAGCCATGTAACGTTCACGGTTGCAGTACATTCCCGGAACGCCAACGAAATATTTAGTATTATCAAGGTTATCGCGCACTCTTCCAAAAAGTATGTGCCTGAAATTATAATAACCATGCAGCAGGAAGCTGTTTCCCGTGATATCAATTTCATTCTGGTTAAGACACTTTAACTTCTCTGGCGACACTTCTATACAATCATAGAAGTAATCATCGTCAAATGCATCTATATAATCAGCCCGCACAAAAAGCTTTTCAAAAGGATCCGTCTGCGTTGCATTAGCTCTGTGTGCTTTTTGCTGCAAATGTTGTGTTTCCGCAGGTATTTTAGCTGCTGCTCCGGCAGCCTTTATATCTTCTGTGGCTGTGTCACTTACGCTTTCCGCAGTCACGCCTGTCTGCGGTCTGTATGCTTCGGCCTGCTTTGACTGAACTGCCTGCGGTCTGCCCGCTGACACAGCAGGTTCTGCCTGAGCCATCTGCGATTCTAATGTCTGCGATTCTGACAACTCTGGTCTGACCGGTTCTGACCTTAACGATTCTGCCAGAACAGACTCTGACATTTGCTGCCCCCGCTCTTTCTCCTCACTCTGTCTCATACGCTCTTTTATAACAATTCCGGCCTCAGCCTGCTTCTTTGCGTCCATTCCTGAGAACACAAGCATATCAGGAGTTACATCTTCATCTTTCCACATTGAAAGCATGCAGTCATATCTTGCGTCCTCCATTGCAACCGCAAGTCCGCATATATCCCTGAAGCTGTAGCCTGTGTCATTTATATTATCAGGGTTAAATACGCCACTGTATTCCATCTGTCCCATTTTTACAAGACATTCCCCTAACTTTATAAGCCTGTAGCCGCTGTCAGTAACCATCATATATATTCCAAACATTTCCGGACTGTCTGTTTTAACGCCTCTTAAACTGATGCTTAACTTGAACTGCCCCTGATGAACTAATGCCTTTGCAAAGCCTGCATTTCTGCCCTTTACTCCCTCCGGATATGAATATATGTATGAAACAAGACGCTGATAATCCACAATAAACCTCCGCCATAATTAATTCTCTTATGCACCTTATGCCATGCATTAAGAAAATATTCCATCAGGGAGGTTTTATCTTAATCTACCACCATATTCTTTCCGTTATTTTTTCCGTAATAAAGCCTGTCATCTGCACTCTTTATCCATTCTTCTATATCACCATCGGCATTTCTCTGCGCCACTCCTATTGTTAGTGATATATTTATCTTCTGCTGTTTATAAATACATTCAGAGTTTTCTATTTCTCTCCTCAATTTTTCTAATACTTCATGTGTGCTGTCGTGTGTTCCATTATGTATAAGAAATTCTTCTCCGCCCCACCTTGAAATCACACAGTTACTGCATATATTTTTCATCTTCTGTGCAATGAAATTTAACACATAATCACCACAGTTATGTCCATATGTATCATTTATTTTCTTGAAATCATCTACATCTGCCATTGCAAGCCAGCCTTCATCGTCCGCATCATATTCTTCAAGATAATTAATCATATATCTTCTGCTGTAAAGGTCTGTCAGAAGATCAATGTTGGCAATTGAATTAAGCTTCTTCTCAGACTCAATAACAAGATCGACTATCACCTTAGTATAATATATTAAAAATGCTGATACACTTATTGCATTACATGCAAGCATCACAGATATAATTGTTTTATTAATTTCATACAATGGTCCGTTAATTATAGCTATTGCTGATGATATTATACTTACAGCAACTATTGCTATCGACACAGCCAGTGGATTCGGGTCTTTTGTATCGGTCTTGGTTGATATGTATTGTGAATAAAATATTATAGGTATTAATGACATGCTATACAGATGAAATCCACATTTATACCCAAGACATATTGTTGCAATAGCCATATAAATTATAATTGTTGCATACACACACCACATATATGCACACACTTTCTGCCTTTTTAACAGCATAAAATATAACACATAACCAATCAGTGCTATTACACTGTAATAAATCATTGGTGTTATATTAAAATATACAAATAATGTCAGCATAAATGCAACAAATAAAAACAACGATATGTTAACAACCACGCATAGTTTAACAACCTGCTCCAGATTAAATTCTTTTTTATTAATGCTCATGATATCTCCTGATAATATGTTCTCGATTGTAAGTAGTACTATAGTATCATACAAAAGTTACTTTTGCACTACATTTTTATTGCAGCTTGACATTTTTTATTAAGTTTCATAACATTATTCTTATAGATTGGAGGCAATATGAGCGATAATAAATATAATAATGTTATGCACCTTGGCAACCCAACTAACACGATTGCCGTGCTTAACAGATATGGTTTTGATTTCAAGAAAAAGTTCGGGCAGAACTTTCTTATAGATGAAAATGTTGTTGAGAAAATCGTCCGTGAAGCAGGCGTTACCAAAGATGATTTTGTTGTTGAAGTTGGTCCGGGAATCGGAACAATGACCCAGATTCTTTGTGAGAATGCCAGAGAAGTTGTTGCCGTTGAGATTGATAAGAAGCTTATTCCTATTCTTACAGAAGATACTCTTTCTTATTATGACAATGTGACAGTAATCAATGAAGATATCTTAAAGCTTGATATTAAGAAGCTTGCTGATGAGAAGAATGAAGGCAGACCAATCAAGGTTGTTGCCAACCTTCCATACTATATAACAACACCTATTATTATGGGACTTTTTGAGAGCCATGTACCATTAGACAGTATAACTATCATGGTTCAGAAAGAGGTAGCTGACCGCATGCAATGTGGTCCTGGAACTAAAGATTATGGCGCACTTTCACTTGCTGTACAGTTCTACGCCAAGCCTAAGGTTGTGCTTAATGTGCCTGCTAGCTGCTTCATGCCTCGTCCTAATGTTGATTCAGCGGTTATCCGTCTTGAGCGCTTCAAAACCCCACCTGTTGATGTTAAGAATGAACATCTTATGTTCAAGATAATAAGAGCATCATTTAACCAGCGCCGAAAGACTATGCTTAACAGTGTCGGCAATTCCGGCATCGGCATCACGAAAGAAGCTCTTACCAACGCATTAGAAACTATGGGACTTCCGCTTACTATCCGCGGCGAAGCCCTTACACTTGAGCAGTTTGCACAATTAAGCAATCTGCTGTGCTAAATAACATGATACCTATAAGTAGTCGCATTTTCACTGCTTTAGTAGGTTTTTTTGCAGCAAAATTCACGTAAATCAGGTTACTTCCAGACTAAAGACCTATACAACAACAAAAAAACTGCTATTTAGTAGGTGTTTTCATGGCTTTATCAATAAAAACCACGTTAAAAGACCTACTAAATAGCAGTTTTATTATAATTTATATGTTTCAGCCCAGTTTACACAAGAAAAGGGCTGTCCTGCCGGCAAAGTCCTCGAAACCTTACTCCCCAAAAAGCAGCCTTCTCGCATTCTGGTTAGTAACATCAATAACCTCCTGCGTATCAAGCCCTTTAATCTGCGCCAGCTTTTCTGCAACATATTTTATATTGCGGCTGTCGTTTCTTTTACCTCGGTTAGGCTCAGGTGCCATATATGGACTGTCTGTCTCAAGAACAATTCTATCCATCGGTATATACGCGGCTGCTTCCACAAGCTTCTTAGCATTCTTAAATGTAAGAACACCGCCGATTCCTATAGAGAAGCCCATATTAAGAAAGTCTCTTGCTGCTTCCTTACTGTATGAATAACAGTGGATTATTCCGCCTGTATCCTGTCCGTGATTACTCTTTAATATGTCGATTGTATCCTGACATGCATCTCTTGAATGAATCATTACCGGCATGTGTGTACGGTACGCTATATTCATCTGTGCTGCAAACCATTCACGCTGCTGCTTCTTCTCAGCCGCCGCCATATCTGCATCATCTGACACATAGTAGTAATCAAGTCCGATTTCTCCAAGCGCAACAATCTTTCTTGCCTTAGATTCACCAAGCATGTTTTCCAGCCATTCAATGTCCGATTCTTTCAATCTGACAATATCCTCCGGGTGGAAACCAATCGCTGCATATACCTTTTCATATTGTGCAGCAAGTGCAAGGGAAGCCTCACAGCCCTGACGGCTTGCACCTACATTAACAATGTAATCAAGCTCCCCTGTATCACTAAGCATGCTGCTTATAAGTTCATCTCTGTCCTCATCAAATCTTTCATCATCATAATGAGCATGAGTTTCAAATATCTTCATATCTATCAGCCAATCTCTGCACCTTCAATAATATCTTTCTCAAGTGTAAGAACTGATAAGTTATCCTTATCATCCCATGCTGAGATAATCATTCCCTGTGACTCAATACCACAGATCTTTCTTGGTTTTAAATTAGTACATACAACTAACTTCTTACCAATAAGCTCCTCTGGCTTATAGTACTTCTGGATACCTGATACGATAGTTCTCTTCTCATCACCAATCTGAAGCTCGAACTTAAGAAGCTTTGTCTTCTTAACAGCTTCACATGTAAGAACCTTGGCAACTCTGAACTGAACCTTTTCAAAATCATCAAATGTAATCTCAGGCTTAACTTCAACCTGTGGATATTCTGTAACACCATTAGCCTTCTTCTGAGCTTCCTGAATAGCATCAACCTTTTCCTTAAGGTCCTTCTCAAAGTCAAGTCTTGCGAAAAGAATCTCTGGTGTCTCAGTAACCTTAAGTCCTGTTTCTCTTAAGCCAAATGTAGCAAGGTCATCAAAATCTCTTACTCCTGCCTCTGGATTAGCTGGGTAAAGCTGTGCAAGAATCTTATCTGTAGTCTCTGGCATGAAAGACTTAAGAAGATTAGCACCGATTGTAATACTCTCAACAAGGTTATAGAGCACTTCTGCTAATCTGTCCTGCTGTGCCTCATCCTTTGCAAGAGCCCAAGGCATTGTCTCGTCAATATATTTGTTACATCTCTTAAAGAGTGTGAATACTTCTGTGATAGCATCTGCTACATGAAGTGTAGCCATCTTTGCCTGAACCTTATCTCTTGTTGCTGTTACAACAGCCTTAAGGTCACCGTCAATTGCAGCATCCTCTACGCCAGTCTTATTAACAACTCCACCAAAGTACTTGTTAGACATTGCAATTGTTCTGTTTACAAGGTTACCAAGTGTGTTGGCAAGGTCTGAGTTCATACGCTCAACCATAAGCTCCCATGAAATAACACCATCATTCTCAAATGGCATCTCGTGAAGAACAAAGTAACGTACAGCATCAACGCCGAAAAGGTCTACAAGATCATCTGCATAGATAACATTTCCCTTAGACTTACTCATCTTACCATCATTCTGTAATAACCAAGGATGTCCAAACACCTGCTTAGGAAGTGGCTCACCAAGTGCCATAAGGAATATTGGCCAGTAAATTGTATGGAATCTGATGATATCCTTACCGATAAGGTGAAGGTCTGCTGGCCAGAACTTCTTGTACTGCTCTGAAGAATTGCCATCAGCATCATATCCGATACCTGTGATATAGTTAGTAAGGGCATCAAGCCATACATAAACTACATGCTTGTCATCAAAGTCAACTGGAATACCCCATTTGAAAGATGTTCTTGATACACATAAATCCTGAAGTCCAGGAAGAAGGAAGTTGTTCATCATCTCATTCTTTCTTGAAACAGGCTGGATGAATTCCGGATGTGTATTGATATGCTCAATAAGCTTGTTGGCATATTTGCTCATCTTGAAGAAATAAGCTTCTTCCTTAGCTGGCTTAACTTCACGTCCACAATCAGGACACTTTCCATCAACAAGCTGGCTCTCTGTCCAGAAAGACTCACATGGAGTACAGTACATGCCTTCATATGAACCCTTATAAATGTCTCCCTGATCATAAAGTTTCTTAAAAATCTTCTGAACCTGCTTCTCATGGTAATCATCTGTTGTTCTGATGAACTTATCATATGAAGTATTCATAAGATCCCATATTCTCTTAATCTCTGTTGAAACATTATCAACGAATTCCTTAGGTGTAATTCCAGCTTCTTCAGCCTTAAGCTCAATCTTCTGACCATGCTCGTCAGTTCCTGTCTGGAAAAATACATCATAGCCTTCCTGTCTTCTGAATCTTGCAATACTGTCTGCAAGAACGATTTCATAAGTATTACCGATATGTGGCTTGCCTGATGTATAGGCAATAGCTGTTGTCATATAAAATGGACCTTTACTCTGTGGCATATCATTTCCTCCATAATCTATTATTTTAATTCATCGCTATAACGCAAATGTAGTGTGAATCATTTATCCGTAAACTTTATCATAGAAAAATTTACAATAAGTGTCAAGTCTGTATTAAGTATGATACAATATGTGAATAATAAATCAATATTTCTTATAATATTAATTAAGACAGAAATGAGGATTAGTATGCGTAATAAACAACTTTGCTTTTTACATCAATTTCTTAACAAGGCTGTGAGCCTGCTGATAGTTTTTATAATGGTAATTACCCTGTCTGGCTGCAGCCTGCCCTGGAATCAGAAGCAGATATCAGAAACTACTATATCTGCCACAGAGGATAACGCTGATTTCACGGATTATGTAAACAACCTGTTTGCTGACCTGTTAAGTGCCGACATGGTATCTTTGCATGCCTATGTCGAACACCCCAAGGATTTCGGAATTAACGATTATGAGATTACTCTTGGCCGCTACGACCTTGACAATCCCGATGACTCCTCAGATTACACCGACATAATATCAACGCTTAAATCATTTGACAGAAGCACACTTTCAGCAAAACAACAGATAACGCTTGACGAGCTTCTTATGTACATGGAAAATGCGCTGGAGTACAGTGATTTGTACATGTTTAACACACAGCTTCAGACAACTACAGGTATTCATGTCCAGCTGCCGCTGCTTTTTGCTGAATACACATTTGAAGAAAAGAAGGATATTGACGAATATATTGAGCTTCTATGTGATGTTGATGGATACTTTGAAAATATGGCTGCATTTGAGAAGCTTCGTGCTGATAACGGATATTTTATGGAAGATACCCTTGCCGATGAGGTAATTGAAAGCTGTAACTCATTTATTGAGACTGCCGGTTTAGAAGATGGTGCAATGATATCAACCTTTGACGAAAAGCTTGCTTCTGTTGACGGACTTTCTTCACAGGATATTGCAGATTATAAAGCTAAAAATGTGTCCGCAGTCAATGAACATGTAATCCCAGGATACCAGTCCCTTGTAAATGCACTTACTTCATTAAAAGGCTCTAACAGATATTCAGGCGGTTTATGCAATTATCCTGAGGGTTCTCGGTATTTTGAATATATACTCTCTTCAACACTTGGCTGGAGCAAATCTGTTGACGAATACGATAAGCTGGTTGATTCTTATATCAAGAAATATATGCTTAAAATGCAGTCGCTTGCGCTTAAAGACTCCTCTATTCTTGATAAATTTGACACATTTTCATTCAATATGACAGACCCGGTTGGTATTCTTACCGACCTTAAGAAAAGAATAACCGATGATTTTCCTGAGATTCCAGATGTGAATTATAATATCAAATATGTGTCAAAGGCGCTTGAGGACTACACCAGTCCGGCTATGTACTTTATTCCGCAGCTTGATAACCTTGATATCAATTCAATATACATCAATTCTTCTGGCACTTCTGCGAGTGAATTATATCCTACACTTGCACATGAAGGGTATCCGGGACACATGTACCAGACACAGTATTTTGCCGCAACCAATCCTGACTGGATAAGATACATTCTTGCACCAGGCGGATATGTTGAAGGCTGGGCATCATATGTTGAAGTTCTTTCTTATAATTATGCACAGACCGGCAACGATGCACTTAACAAAATGTATGCTGCTAATTATGCCACCGTCCTGTGCCTTTATGCAAAAGGGGATATTGGCGTTAATTACTATGGATGGAGTGAAGATGATGTTTACCGATTCATCAGCCAGTATGGTTTTGATGATAAATCAGTCGCTCACGAAATGTATTACGCATTTGTCTCTGACCCGGGCAATTATTGCAAATATGTTCTTGGAATGTTAGGATTTGAGCAGTTAAAGACTAAGGCACAAAGTGAACTTTCTGATAAATTCAATCTTAAAAATTTCCATCAGTATATACTCGACATGGGTCCTGTGCAGTTTGATATATTATTTAACAACCTTGATGCATGGATTAAAAAAGAAAAATAACATTAAAAATGGGATGTTACCTTAACACAATAGTCTGGTAACATCCCTTATTAATTGATTATTATATGCTTCCACCCGGATAATAGCCGCCTGAACCATAGCCACAGCACATAGGCATACATATATTTGAACACAGGCAGAGTGCAACCCACGGAGCACAGCCTGTACAATATGTTGTAGATGACGGTCCCTGATACTGTGTCCTTCTTCCTGCATACCAGCTTCCACCGCTTGCAATACGCTGATACAGCAACTGATACTGCATATTGTCAGGATCAGAATCCAAAGCACGCTTGGCATCTTCCAAAGCTGTAGCTTCTTCCCCTTTTCCAAGATGTGCCAACGCACTGTAGTAGTACCATCTTCCATCACGGTCAGTTATGTTGTTAAGCACATTAATAGCTTCATCATAACTAGAGTTATTAATATAATTAGCTGCTGCCCTCAGATGCACTGTTGTAGGATCATTGCCATTGAGATTATCACTGCCATATCCATTGCCACCATAGCTTCCTGTATATCCACCAAATCCAAATGGACCAAATCCCCAGAAGCTTCCGAAATCTCCATATCCGCCCTGTGACTGGTTCTGATAATCACCATCATAACCATAATGATCTGAACGGCCTGTACCATAACGCGTCTGGCTGTATGACTGACTACTGTATCCGCCCTCACGCTCACGCATTATCTGATTATAAGCCTGCTGTACAAGCTTAAACATCTCTTCTGCCTGATCCTTATTAGGATTATTAATGTTAGCATCAGGATGATACTTTCGGCTCAGTGTTCTGTATGCTTTTTTCACTTCATCATCGGAAGCATCTCTTGATACTCCCAACACTTTATATGGATCTGTCATTATGTTCCTCCAACTGCTTACCGGCAGTATTATTTTTCTTCCTTCTGGCGGCGTAGAACTTTGTCCATACACCTGAATATATGATATTTCTTAACAGTTCTGCATTAGCAAGAATCGGCAGTCTCTCAAAAGCCCTTGCACATCCTGCCATATACGCTTTAAGTATGTTTTCTGCAAATGTATCAAAATCCTCTACATCATTATGATACTTAAATACATTATAATTGTTCTTTTTCTCGTCTTTTTCCAAATCATCATATGCATCTAACAGATATATAAATCTGCCAAGATTATTGCC
Organism: [Eubacterium] eligens ATCC 27750; assembly: GCF_000146185.1. Classification (NCBI taxonomy): domain Bacteria; kingdom Bacillati; phylum Bacillota; class Clostridia; order Lachnospirales; family Lachnospiraceae; genus Lachnospira; species Lachnospira eligens. The sequence continues at coordinate 2,103,376 of NC_012778.1, forward strand.
AAGCACCCTTAACTCATCACTCCACTCATCATTTTTCATGGCAGCAACTTCACCTAACAGTATACCAAACTGCTCTGCCGGCTTGTCAATATTCGTTTCCTGTGCTTTTTCATATTCTGACAACTTAGAAAGGCTTTTCCTTATAATCTCTGCCTTATGCGGATATTTCTTCTCAAGCTTTTTAATATCTTTTTTCAATACTCCGGCATAAGTTCTTTTCAAGACCTTTTTCTCATCGTACCAGTCGTCCATACATTTGTAATATGTCAGAAGGACATTCATGTCCGCAACATAATCTGAAACAACGTTACGCCTCACAGGATGCTTTCTTAATGGATGTGTGACGCAACGTTCCTCAGAGTATATAGTTTCCGGTTCATACAACCCTGTAAGAAGTATAACCAGAAATGTCATATCATAGCTTAAGGAAATCTGCCCCTTCAATCCATGCGCTTCTGCCAGCGAATCGCACAGACCACAATAGTATGAGCGGTATTTATCAAATTCTCTGAATTTAAGTTCTGGCTGATCAACAACTATATACCCATACATACTAAACTCATACCTCCATTTTCGCTTATCATATAACATTGAAAATATTCAGTCAATCAGCCTTTCAAAGATTAATAAATTATTAATACTATTTTTAGATATTATTCTTGTCATCAAAATCAGTTCCCCACAAAAGGAAACTTGTATAATCATCTAGCGAATTGACTGGACGCATTACATCACTCTCGTCAAGATTGCTGGCAAATTCATTCTCACCGTCATCATAACCTTTATCGCCCTGCCCATTATCGTATCCGTTTCTGTACTCATCTTTTTCATGATTATAGTCAAATGCTGGAAACATTATGCCACCTCCTTTCGAAGGTAGTATGTTAAGTTTCACCTGGTTTTATCCGATATAATATTTAGCTGATAAATGTGTATTCAATCACACTTGATATATAAGGAGGAAACTTATGCGGATTACATCACAGATGCTGGCAGCTAACCAGCTTAAAGCAGGCATTGAGCCTTCATCAAAGACTTTGCTTGATTACATTCAGAATGATGACAATGACAGCCTTACAAGCCTGCTTTCCAAAAAAACTGATACTTCAACATCTTCACTTACTAAGAAATTACAGAAAGACGCTTACAAGAATATTAAAGATGATGCTGATTCTGTTACAGAGAATGCAGCTAAATTCACAGATGAGAAATCTACTCTTTTTGCTGATGCAGAAAGGACCGGTGATTATTCTGCAATATATGCGGATATCAAATCTGTAGTTGATTCTTATAATAAGCTCTACAACACCCTTGGTAAAACATCAAGTTCTATCAATACTATGTGTTCTAACCTTTTAAAGGAAGCAGTTAAAGAGAACTCTGAAACATTATCTGCAGTAGGAATTGCGCTTAAAGACGATGGTTCTCTTTCAATTGATGAAAATAAACTTAAAGCAGCTGATACAGATACTTTAAAGAAAGCATTTGGAACATCATCAGAATTTGCAAAGAGGCTTGGAATTATTGGCTCTAATGTATCATCACTTGCAAAGGCTAACATTAATTATGTTACTAACTCATATACATCATCAGGTGCCGCCTCTAACTCATCAGATGATTTATATTCACTTATGACAAGTAAGTTTAATTCTCGCGGTTAGAATTTCTGATAACGGATATGCATATATGATGTCCGATTTATTCAATATTGTATATTTTAAAAACCTCTCCATACCAGCATTTATAATGTCGGTATGGGGAGGTTTTAATATATAATAGTTATATATTTATTTTTTGTTAATTCTACCTGATATCTAACTCTGGTGGAACATCCAGCTCGTGTGGAACTGGCGCACCGTTCTTCTTTCTCTGTCGTACACACTCGGTCAGCAGGTACTCTATCTGTCCATTAACAGACCTGAAATCGTCCTCTGCCCACGCTGCAATGGCATCATAGAGTTTAGCTGATAACCGGAGAGGAACCTGTTTCTTACCTGAATCTGCCATTAGTAAAGACTTCCTGAATTAACTACTGGCTGGGCATCTTTGTTTCCACAAAGGACGACTAAAAGGTTGGATACCATAGCTGCTTTTCTCTCTTCATCAAGCTCTATAACCTGTTTTTCTGATAATCTCTCAAGCGCCATCTCTACCATTCCTACAGCACCATCAACTATCATCTTTCTTGCATCTACTATTGCTGATGCCTGCTGTCTCTGAAGCATTACTGCTGCTATCTCAGGTGCATACGCAAGATATGTAATTCGTGCTTCTATTATCTCAAGTCCGGCATCTGCTACTTTGCCCTGGATTTCTTTTCTTATTCTTTCTGCTACAACTTCACTTGAACCACGAAGGCTTCCCTCATCTGCAATTCCATCTCCCGTTGTATCTACATTTTCTGCAACATCATATGGATACATGCGGACAATATTACGGAGTGCGCTGTCACACTGTAATGAAAGATATTCCTTATAATTATCTACATTAAACACTGCCTTAGCTGTATCTGTCACTTTCCACATAACCGCAATACCAATCTCAACAGGATTACCAAGGCAATCATTAATCTTCTGTCTACTGTTGCTCAGTGTCATTATCTTAAGTGAAATCTTCTTATTAGCTGACTGTGAATTATTTCCTGCTGCAATTGCCATTCCTGCAACACCTGCCATGCTAGCCAGATCAAGCTTATTTCCATCTCCTGTCACATCACCGCTCTGATTAAGCTTAGTTGACGCTGCCGGGTTAACAGCCACACAAAAAGGATTCACAAAGTAAAATCCCGCTTCTTTAATAGTTCCAACATACTTGCCAAAAAGTGTAAGCACAAGTGCTTCCTGTGGCTTTAATACCTTAAGACCGATAAAGAATATCCAGCCTATTGCTGCGTATACACCGCCTGCAACGATAAGTACTATCCATCCTGCTTTAGTCTCTGCCTGTTCAACCATAACCGAACCGACAATAATTGCTGCTATAGCTGCTGCGTAAAATAATATAAACAGTGTAACCATTGCAAGACCATTCTTGCTTTTCTTCAAAACCTTTTCTTCCATATAAAAATACCTCCTAGACACTCTGATTATTCATCTTGTTATCGATTATTCTTTTAAAGGTGTCTTTGTTGATATTTGTATGATATCATTTTGATATCATCTTGTCAAGATATTAACATTTAGAAAGGAGGTGATAGGTGTGACTTGTTGTTATTCTTTCTGATAAAAAGACAAAAAAATAACTGCCCCAGCCTGGACAGTTTGGGCAGTTATTTTTTAACTCTCTAATCTACAAAGGCTATCCGTCTATCGGTAAGTTCCTTTGTATTATCATAATACTCTATTCATATATTTATGTCAAACATTTGTCTTAACATAAAAATAAAAGCCTTACAACCTAGGATTCCCTAAATCATAAGACCTTCCAGTGCACCGCCAGGGGTTCGAACCCTGGACACCCTGATTAAGAGTCAGGTGCTCTACCAACTGAGCTAGCGGTGCGTAACTTATTTTGTTCTGTGCTTTTGTGTTGTCTCAAGCACAAGTGATATTCTATAGCATGGTTTAATAAAATGCAAGCACTTTTTTGTATTTATTTAAGAACAATTTATCTTTTTTTATAATTTTCTTGTTTTTTCATCATTTTACCATGTTTTTTATATTGATATGTGCCTTTATACCCCTTATAATTCTATTATATTCCCAATTTCAAGAGAAAATATTTATATTTAATATACATTTATTAAGAAAAGAGAGTTGATATGAAGTTAAAAAAATTCGAACAACAGCCAAAACACGTTGACAATATTCCAATTGAGGCTATTAATCTTGATTCTGAACATGAACAGCCGCCAAAACCTGACAAAGCTGTTGGCAAGAATGTATTCCAGCCTAACAGCAAATACTTTACAATTGTTATATATGGTCTGCTTTTTGTGCTAGGTGCAATTCTTATATATAAGTTCATTGGTAACTGGCCTGCAACCGTCAAGTCATTGGGCAATATATTCCATATACTGTCACCATTTCTTATTGGTGCCATGATTGCGCTTGTTCTTTATCCGTTTATCAAGACCCTTTATAACAGGTTCTTCATGGGGGTATGCCATATCAAGTCCAGGAAAGCCGCCAAAATGCTTTCAATTCTTGTTGCTTACCTGATAGCAGTTGGCGCATTTGCAATATTAATAGGCTTTGTTGTGCCTCAGATATACAAAAGTATTACAGAGATTGCCAATCAGGCTCCTGTATGGTACGAGAATATCCGCAACTGGTTTACTGAGTTTGAAGATAAGCACGCCAATTCTTCTATTGATTACAATTTCATTAATCAGAAGATTGAAGATGCTCTTCCTAAACTTGTTGACTACATGACTGATGCACTTACCAATATGGTTCCTTACATTCTTAATACATCCATGGCCATTCTTTCGGGTGTGTTAAACCTTGTTATTGCAATTATCGTGTCCATCTACATGATTTCTGATAATAAGAATATCTTTTATCATTTTAAGAGATTTTTATATGCCGTGCTTCCTAAGAAAACAGCAGACAATACACGCATCATCTGTAAGAATTGTGCAAGCATTTTTATTAATTATATTATCGGCAAATCATTTGACTCAATTATTGTCATGATTATCTGCTTTATTATCATGCTGATTCTCAAGCTGCCTTATGCAGTGCTTATAAGTGTGATTGTCGGAATAACTAACATGATTCCGTATTTCGGACCATATATCGGTGGCGTGATTGGCGGTGTGATTATTGTTATCGCAAGCCCTATCAAACTTATCATATTTGTAATCATGATTGTCTGCATCCAGCAGGTTGACGGTCTGCTTATCGGTCCTCGTATCATCGGCAGCACTACAGGTCTTAAGCCTGTATGGGTTGTGTTCTCAATAACCGTAGGTGGTGCGTTGTTTGGCGTAATCGGAATGTTCCTCGGAGTTCCTGTATTTGCCGTATTAAGCTACCTGTTAAACATCACAGTGCAGCATTTTCTGGACAAAAGAAAAGTCACCGTGCAGCCTTATGACTCGCCCGATGACCTCTAGATTATTTCTTGGTATTAAGGATTCTCACGACATCGTCGAGGGAATTCTTAAACCTTACCACTCTGTAATTCGCACCTTTATGCACATACATCACTTCTGATACTTTCCTTGCAAATGCTTTATTCTTCACAACATTTCTCCCAAAGCCTTTATATAGTATATGCATTTATTATTAATGATTTCTTACCGCAACAAGTTTACATATAGGATTGCCCATCTGTGAAAATCTTGTCTCATACTCTGTCATTACATTACCCTCGTTAAGTACAGAGTCATTATGTAAGTCAAATGTTACAACAGGAAGCTCCCAGCCTGCCTCTTTAATCTCTTCTAATGAAAAATCAAATAAATCTTTATTATCTGTTTTGAATTCCACCTGTCCGTCCGGCTTTAATATAACATCATATCTCGCCATGAACTGTCTTGAGGTAAGTCTTCTCTTCGCATGTCTGTCTTTTGGCCATGGATCTGAAAAATTAAGGTATATCCTGTCTACCTCTCCCTCTCCAAACACCTCACATATAGCCTCTGCATCCATTCTGATGAATCTTAAATTAGGAAGCTGAAGTTCGTCCTGTTTCTCTACAGCTCTTAAAAGCACGCTTGAATACTTTTCAATACCCACATAATTAATATCAGGATTATTCGCTGCCAGTGTTGTTATAAATGTGCCTTTACCCATACCAATCTCAATACGGATTGGATTATCGTTACCGAAAACCTGTGACCATGTGCCTTTCATCCCCTCTGGCTCTGTAAACACATATTCATTCTCTATCATTACTTCCCTTGCTCCGGGTACATTTCTAAGTCTCATACGTTACTCCTATCTTTTATTTACTCAATCTCCCTGAAAGCATATGCCGCACACAGACATAGCCGAAATCTGAGTTTTCTATATATTATTTACCATAAATATCACTTTTTGCCAAGCAGGGTTTACTTATGGACAATCCTAAGCTAAAATATAATGGTATATTATATTAATCGGAGGAATTATCCATATAATGAAAAAACATTTTCTTAAAGGATTACTTATAAAGATAACCAGCGCAGTATCTGCCACGGTATTAGCATGTTCTGTATTTACCACAGATGCACACGCTGCCGCATATAACATAAACTATTCTGAAACAGGCACTGCTAATACTGAAGTTTCATGGCCTGATGCCCCGGAAGTTAATTCCAGCAGTTGTATTCTTGTTGATGCTGACACAGGCTCTATTCTATTCGAAAGAAACTCACATGAAAAATGTTATCCTGCCAGCACAACCAAAATTCTTACCGGTCTTCTTACCATTGAGAACTGCAATATGGATGATGTAGTAACATTTTCACAGGCCGCAGCCACTTCCATCAATATATATGAGGATGCTAATTTAGGTTGTAAGGTTGGAGAACAGTTTACTGTAAACCAGCTTCTCCATGGACTATTATTATACTCTGCCAATGAAATGGCCTATGCTCTCGGTGAGCATGTAGCCGGCTCCATAGACGCATTTGTTGATATGATGAATGCCAAGGCAAAAGAACTTGGTGCTTTGAATACACATTTTGCCAATGCAAGCGGATTATATAATACCAACCACTACACAACAGCATATGATATGGCAATGATTGCAAGAGGCTGTTATAATAATGCTTCTTTCGTAAGCATTGATTCTACTGCTGACGCATATGTAATTCCTGCAACTAACATGTCTGCACAGCGTACAATCAGACACAGACATAAGATGTTGAAAGGCCGTTCTTACTATTATGAATACTGTAAGGGTGGAAAGACAGGATATACTGATGAATCCCAGAACACACTTGTAACATTTGCAGAAAAAGATGGCATGCGTCTCATATGTGTTGTATTTAAGGAAGCAACAGATGATTTAAGATATACTGATACAAAAACGCTTTTTGACTGGGGCTTCTCTAATTTTCAGAAATCAACAACTACAGGAAGTCAGCTCGGAGCTATGTTTTCCAATGATAATTATTATAATTCAGCTGTTTTCTCGACACTTTCACTAAACTTCGGACTGAATGCTTCATTTATCACAATACCTAATAAAAGTTCATTATCAAATGTAACTATGACGGTTGATGATAATTATGACATGACCAATGAAAATGGTGTTATGACAACACATCTTAAGTTCCTGTACAATGATAATACTGTAGGCACAACTACACTTAATATATCTGCTGCCGGCACGGACACCGGAAGCCTGCTTCCTTATGTCAGTACAGATGTTTCTTCATCATATAAGCCTAAGACATGCATTAAAATCAATATCTGGGTAGTTGTTGGCATCGGTGCTGTTATATTATTCATTATTTATATAATTGAAGAACGTGCCAGAAGAAAACGTCAGAGAAGACATTACAACAGAAGAAGACGCAGATTATAACAAACAGAGGATTCGGAGCTATACCCTGAATCCTCTGTTTTCTATATTATCTGTCTGTGTCTCATTACTGATTCCGCCCCTAGAATATGTAAGACCTGAATATACTGTCTGTGTATTCTTCATCAGTGGTTCTGATGTATCCTGTTTACTGACTTCATAGAAAGATTCCCTTAAATTCTTCAGCAATCCCCTGACGCGTTTTAATTCTGCTTTGTTAAGATTTACTGATACAGATATAAGAGTTCTTTTTATATGATTATATATCACAAAAAGATTAGCAGACACTTCATATTGCATATCCAATCCACTTATCAGCTGGTCAATAACCTTACCAGACATATATATGTTATCCCTTATCTGCACTTCTTCATCCGATTCGCATGCATCTTCAAGATACCGGTCTGCTAAATCATACAGAATTACAACAAGCTGTGATGCAGTGGCTTGCGTAATCCTATATTGAAATGTTTTTATCAATTCCTTAGTCATACATTTCCTTTCCAATACGACTACTACAGCATTATTACTACATTTACTGTAATAACTGCAATACCTGTGAAGGTCTTTCATTAGCCTGTGCAAGTATTGATGTTGCAGCCTGTGTAAGAACCGTTTCTGATGTATATGTTGTCATTTCCTCTGCCATATCAGTATCTATCATAGTTGATAAAGACTTGGTGAGATTCTCGTTAGAAACATCAAGGTTATTAGTTGTATGATCAAATCTGTTCTCATATGCACCAAGCTTCGAACGTATTTCATTAGTCCTGGTAATAGCCTGGTCTACAGTTGATATAGCCTGTGATGCTGTATAATGAGTCATAACATTAAGATTATCTGTTCCTAATGTATATGTTGTAATTGCCGGTATATCAATAACAATAACCTGATCCTGATTAGCTCCTACATGTATGCTCATTGTACCAACATCTGTAACTTCCTGATTGATCGTTTTTGCTGTTCCTGCACCAGCAACAGACGAACCATTATTGTTGCTGTCATCAAAAATAGTTCCCACTGTATTCCCCGGAACATCCAAAGAAAAATTCTTATTATTAACATCTGTTACTGTTATAACAGTTCCTTTTGTAGAAACAATTGCTGAATTGGCAAATCCTACTCTGTCTCCATTATTATCAGTAGCAATCTCTGCCTTAACATCACTTCCTTCTACGAGAATTCCATCCTTTGCAGCAGCCTGTGGTATTCCAAGCATATTTGCAAGACTTGCATTATCACATGTTATATTCATTCTCTGGTCACTTCCGTACTGATTAGTCATAATAACAAGTGTCGAACCCGCATAACTGGCTGTTGGCTCATAGCCTGCATATTCTGTTCCATTAGCTGCTGTATCATTATTAAGGCTTGCTGTTGCAAATGCAGAGCCACCTGTAATATTAACACCATCAATTATTTTTCCCATTACTACATCCAGAGTATCCCCCTCTGTAATGTTAATACTGTAACCGTTAATCTTTATTACACCTGCCTCATCAGCTGCAATAGGAGTTGTAGCTGACATGCTGATAGTACCTGTACCTACTGCGATAGCCTGTCTGGCATCCTCTGTAACTGTAATTCCATATATGCCTGCTGTATAATTATCAGATACTGAAAGCTGATTAACTCCCTGCAGGTCTGAATATACTCTTCTTGAAAGATTACCGTTAATAAGAGACTGTGTATTAAATTCTGTCTGTTCTGATATTCTGTCTATCTCTTTATTAATCTGGTTTATCTCTTTCTGGATAGCTTCTCTTTCATCATCTGAATTAACATCATTAGCTGCCTGTACACTAAGCTCCTTTAATCTTGTAAGCATACTCTGGATTTCATTGATTGCACCTTCTGCTGTACTTATAACAGAAACTCCATCCTTAGCATTATTCCCAGCCTGATCAAGACCTTTTATCTGAGCTCTCATTTTCTCAGATATTGCACAGCCTGCGGCATCATCCTTAGAACCGTTTATCTTGTATCCTGATGATAATCTCTGTATTGATGTTGACAGATTATTCTGTGATTTCTGTAATGCATTATTGGCAACAATCGCTGCCACATTAGTTCCTATTCTCATATCTTAACCTTTCTGTCTGTCTAATTTACCTGTTCATGCTCTATATATCGGATTTTCTGTGCAAATCTTTAGCCTGCAAGCTGTTTTACAATCTGTGCTGCAATTTCATACAGCTTATCTGTTGCCACACTATCCGCCGCTGCCTCATAAGTCACATATGGCACATCTGACGATTTTGTAGTGTTTACAGACACATTTGTAAAGCCAAATACTTCTTTTAAGGATTCTTCCATATCATCAAGAAGCTGGATTCCTTCATCTGAAACTGCTGTGTCACTGACAATGTACATACCAAGACTTTCTCTGTCAGCCTTAGCCTCAACAGAAACTTTTCCTAATACGCTGCTTAGCATGTTTACAGATATACGACCTTTATTGTCGTCATCCTGAACCAATGTAAGCTTCAGCATGCCTGTACTTCCTGAGTCTGTTATATATGGTATTCTGTAATCATGCCTTAATGCCAGATTCTTAATATATCCGATTGTTCTGTCTTTAAGTCTTAAATCCAGAAATCCCTCGTAATTGACATCTATCTGTGTATCAAGGTCTCCTGCTTTGGAAAGAACCTCCTGAAGTTCTTCCTCTGTCTCATCTTTCATTTCTTCATACATAAGTGACAGTTTTTCTTTATGTCCGATTTTTTCAATCGAATCCCTTGCATAATCACGTGTTGTCTTAACACCTCTGATATCCGGGAACTGTCCGGATTCTAAAAATGCTTTCACAGCCTGTATGTTACCACTGTTTATTTCTGTATCTGCATTTCTTATCTGCCTCAATATATCAGCTCCTGCCTGCACTGCTGCCTGCTGTTCCTTAAGATATTCCTCATAATATTGTTCCTCGGCTGCCGCATCGAAGTTATCCTCTAACTGTTCAATAAACATTTCAACTGACTGCTCTCCGATTCCGGATGAGTTATCCACATTCTTTAATGTATTCGGGGTAACTAATCCACCATTTGCCATAAATAATGCACTGTAATAGTTAGCAATTCCGCTTACCTCTGCCATTCCTGTATTCTCATCAATAACAGCGTCCATGTCATAATGCTTTCTTGAATTATATGCAGTCATAAGATTATTCATAGTGACCTCAGCTCCCTGCTTAATCAGCGCACCTGCTGCCACTCCGGCATCTCTGGTGAATATATTCATCATCTGGTATATTCCTATAAACTGCTTTCTCTGCTCTTTAGTAATACCATTGGTACGGTCAAGCTTATAAAGAAACTTTGAAAACTTCTCCTCATTATCTTTAGATGCTTTATCATTAGCCTCTGTAAGATATTCGTTTACTTCCTCAATTGAAGCATTCATTGGATTTACTCCGTCTTTTATCATATTAAGAACTGTCTCTGGTTTCATATTCTTAATAAGATTATTAATCATTGCATTAACAGATTTGACTGTCTCTACATTTTCCTTTGTCATATCCATGTTATTAGCAGCCAGTATCTTTATTGCTTCCTTGTCCTCATCAGTTCCCTCAAGTCCAAGCTCCTTAATAATATCATCCGCACTTCCCTGTACTGCCTTCTTTAATGAATCACCCAAATCGCCTCTTATCTGAGTTCCGACTGCCTCATAAGTTTCATTCATCTTGTCAAACATACTGGCAAATACACGCGCAGGATTTCTTACTATCTCATTCAATGTCTTTCTTGCTTCAAGAACATCTGTATATGCAATCTGCGCTTCTTCATACATTCCATCCGCCTGTTCATATTCCATAAGCATTAAATTAAGCTCATCTATCGGAGTTGTAAGAATAGAAATGTTATTCTTGACTAGATATACAGACGCATTCGCACTCATAAGAACTCTTGCTGTTACAAGCGTGTCATACGCCTTATCTGCTGCCTGCTGTACATCAGATGCCTGATTTCTAACTTCACTATTTCCTGTGCTTACTGATGCTGCACTGTATTCAATTCTGAAGCTTCTTGCATCCATCTCCAGCTTAAGGCTTGCTATTGTAAATGTTTCTCCTTTTGATACCACATTTGCAACATCTGAATACTCTGCCCTGTTAATAGTATCAAGAGCTGTCCTTATATCATCAATTGGCGAACCTGTAACGAGCGTATTCTCTGCCTTGCCTCCAAGCTTCATGTTATCAAGTATCTTATTAAGCATTTCATCAGGGTCAGCCTGAATCTTTTCAATATCTATCGCATCAAGCTGTGCCTTATATTCAAGATTTTCTTTAGTAACAGGAATCTGTGCATCAATAAATGCTCTTGCATCCGCAAGTGTATTATCATTAACCTCAAGTCCTGACGAAGCAATTATCTTCTCAATTCCCGGCCTTAACGCTTCAAAATCAGCGTCAGATATTGCATTTACACACCTTCCTATTGTAACGCCATCTGCACTGATACTTGATGAGGTTGCCGCCTGTGCCTGATATATTCCAGCAATTGAAGGCTCAATGCCATTAGCAACCATGTAATTCTTTGTGTTCTCTGATAATGGCTTTAACTCTTTACTCTTTTCAAGTGTGCTTTTAACCTCAGCAACACTTTCATCATTGACAGCTATATCTGCTCCCTGCATACGGCTCTCGACACTTGCCGCTGTTGCTGCACTTCCAGTCACACTCTCAATCTTATCCTTAGAAACTGCTGTTCCATAATTAACATAATCATCAGAGTGCATCGCAAGTTCAATCTTAATTTTCTCAATAATATTAACCATATCATCTGGTGTAGCATCTGTAAGATTAAAGCCGTCCTCATCTAGCTTTACCGCATCAGCACCTGATAACTTCATCATCAATGCCTTAAGGCTTATCTTTGCACTGGAAGCACTCGCCATAATCTGGCTCTTTACATCATCTGCCTCCTTAAGAAGTCCCTCATATGTATTGTCAGTTGCAGCTGTCACACTGCCAGAGATTACCACTCCTGCAAATGAGCCTGCCACACCTTCACTTTTAACCGCCTTATTTTCTTTATAATTAATAGATGTTCCCTGTGCCGCAACATCTTTATTAAAATTCGCGCCTGAAACTGTATATGTCATATTCTGCTGCCTTTCTTATTTACTGTCTGAAACAATCACTCATTGTCATATAATAAATATTTCGGCAGATATGGTGGGATAATTGAGAGATATATTATAGCAAATAAAAAGGAAGCTAATTCAGAATTAATAAAAATCCAAACCAGCTCCCTTTCTCTATATTATTCTCCTATATCTTCGTAGCATGAACCTTAGAAACATCACCGTTAAACTCATACACAGCTATTCCATACTTATGTAAGTCAATAAGCAATGACTGCGGATATCCATCACAATCTCCCTTAACGGCTGTAAGAGTCTTCTTCTGGTCAGCTTCATTATCTCCAAGAACCAGCTTATACTTAGTCTTGAACGGAACTCCTATTCTGAAGCTGTCTCTTTCAACTGGTGTAAAATTAAGTACAAAGAGAAGATTCTTCTTTCCATCCGGACTGATTCTCATAAACGATAAAACGCTATTATCTTTATCATTGGCATTAATCCATCTGAATCCTTCACTGCTGTAATCAGTAGCATACAGACATGGATAATTCTTATTAAGCTTCAGACACTTCTTCGTAAAATCCTTAAGTTCTGTATGACTTTCATCCTCTAACAGATACCAGTCAAGAGCACGCTTCTCACTCCACTCATTCCACTGACCAAATTCCTGTCCCATGAATAAAAGCTTCTTGCCAGGATGTCCACACATATATGCATATGCCAGCTTAAGATTCTTGAACTTGTCCTCCCTGTCACCAGGCATTTTACCAAGCATAGAACACTTAAGATGTACAACCTCATCATGTGAAAGCACAAGAATGAAATTCTCGCTGTAAGCATACATCAATGAAAATGTCATCTTGCTATGATTAAACTTTCTGAAATATGGATCGAGTTTCATATATTCAAGGAAATCATGCATCCAGCCCATATTCCACTTAAATGTAAAGCCAAGACATTCCCCATTGTCAGGATCACCACTTACCATAGGCCATGCTGTTGACTCCTCAGCTATAGTTATTGCCTGTGGGAATCTCTTCTTTAACATGCTGTTAAAATGCTTTAAAAAGCTGATTGCTTCGAGATTACCGTTGTCACCATATTTGTTAGGAACCCAGTTTCCTTCTGTCCTTCCGTAATCCAAATACAGCATTGAAGCAACAGCATCAACTCTTAAACCATCAATATGGAACTTGTCCACCCAGAACATTCCATTAGCAATAAGGAAGTTAGACACTTCATTCTTGGAATAATCAAATACCTTCGTTCCCCAGTCAGGATGCTCTCCCTTTCTAGGGTCTGCATACTCATATACACAGCTTCCATCGAAATTAGCAAGTCCATGTGCATCCTTTGGAAAATGTGCCGGTACCCAGTCAAGAATTACACCAATTCCTTTTTCATGCATATAATCTACAAAATACATGAAATCCTTAGGTGTTCCATATCTTGCTGTAGGTGCATAATAACCAGTTACCTGATATCCCCATGAGCCATCATATGGATACTCTGCAATTCCCATAAGTTCAATATGTGTGTATCCCATATCTGAAACATATTTTGCAAGCTCAGGTGCCAATTCTCTATATGTATAAAATCCGTCCTCTGTTCCATCATCTTTCTTCTTCCATGAGCCAAGATGACATTCATATATAGAAAGAGGAGCTTTAAGATGATTCTCCGTCTTCTTCTTCTCAACCCATTCAGAATCTTTCCATTCATAACCTGAAAGATCAGCAACTATTGATGCTGTCTCTGGTCTTAACTGTGCCTGATTAGCATATGGATCTGCCTTGTAAAGTGCCTCTCCACTCTGTGAAATAATAAGGTACTTATACATATCCCCTGCTTTAGCTCCCGGTATGAACAAATCATATATTCCACCATCTGAAATCTTCTTCATATCATAACCATATGCATTCCAGTTATTAAACTCACCTATAACATAGACTTCTCTTGCAGCAGGTGCCCACACAGCAAAATACACACCTTCTTTTCCGTCTTTTACTCCAACATGCGCACCCATTTTGTTATATATCTCATAATGAGTTCCCTGTCCAAAAAGATATGCATCCAGTTCTGTGATTGCCAGCTGCTCGTATTTTTGCATATTCTTCATAAAATCCTCCATTATATTATTATTATCCTACACGATACTCATGGGTCCCCTCAGATTATCCCACTAATTAATAGTATATTACCACATTAGCAAATTAATTACTACATTTCATATGCAAAAAAAATGTTCATTTCACATATATTATGTTATACTGTAAATCGCATTGAAATAAATGCTTTATATAAGTTAGAAAGATGAAAAGGAGTATTAAATTCTTATGATATACTATATTGTTAACGAAAGTTTCACCAACATCATAGCATTTGTAAGCATTTTATTTGCCTTCGCATTTACAATAGCTGCAATTGCTCTTGGCAAGAATCTTCTTCCAAGAGATGCCGGAAGAGCTTATGCCATTAACGGAAGTAAATCAGTTGGAAAGCCAAGAGGTGCCGGCATGATTTTCATTCTTACATTCACAGTCACATGTGCATTATTCGTAAACTTAAGCGCCGAGCTTATCATTTATCTTATACTTGTGCTTGCCGCAATGCTCAGCGGATACCTTGATGACAGTGCTTCATCACCATGGGGTAATTTAAAGAAAGGTCTTATTGACCTTGCAATATCAGTTATGGCAGCTGTCACTTACCTGCATTACAACCCTAACACATTTGACCTTGCATTCTTTGGAAAGACAGTAACTCTTAATCCAATCATATATGCAATACTTATTATTATACTTATATGGGTAAGTATCAATGTTACTAACTGTTCAGATGGTGTTGACGGCTTATGCGGTACACTCTCTGTTGTAACACTTGCCTCAGTGTATGTACTTTTTAAGTCATTTAATATTGAATCAGCTTACAGACACACCGTTCTTATTATGATTGTGTGTATCCTCGGCTACCTGTGGTTCAACGCATCACCAAGCAAGTTGCTTATGGGTGACGCCGGTTCGAGAGCAATAGGAATATTTATAGCATTTACATTCCTCAAGCTCCATGCACCGCTGCTTTATATTCCAATGGCACTTGTAATTATTCTCGATGGCGGACTTGGTCTTATCAAGGTTTCTTTCATGAGATTTCTTCACATCAACTTAATGAAGAACCTTCGTACACCAATCCACGACCATATGAGAAAGAATAAAGACTGGTCAGATACGCAGGTTGTTTTCAGATTCACAATTATCCAGGTGATTCTTGGTCTTGCAGTAATATATGGATTAATGTTCTGATATTAAATATATTAAAATGGCATGTCAGTTGGATTTCTGACATGCCATTATTTCTGTTCTGAGAGTTTCTCAGCCTGACGCCGCCTGCGTCTGTGTTCCCTCTCTTTTATCTGCTTTTCATATATCTTAAGTGCGCCCTTTTCATCCGTGTGCTTCATAATTCTGACTGCATAATATCTGCCTTCTTCGGTCTGTTTAACTCTGAAACGCCCCTTTATAAGCCCATGTTCATCACACGTAAACAAGCCGTAATAGCATTTCGAATTAGTAGCAAACCACTTAACCGTTCTTGTCATAGTCCTGCCACATAAAAAACATTTGCAGGAACGTACAGTTCTGTCGCTTGCAGCCTTGTCCCTTGTAGCAAATCCCTTTGAAATATACTTCTCATAAGTTCCAAAGTTAAGATATACCTCGTCCTTTCTTGACTCTGGAATTGTAAATGTGTCTATACTGCAGAACTTCTTAACTCTGTCGAAATCCAGCTTCTTCATTATCTTAGCTGTGTACCTTGCATCACTCATTGCTGAATGATAATGCTCATCACCCTTGATTCCCTGCTCATCGATTGCAGATTTAAGATTCATGCGTGTCTTGCCATCTGAAAAATTAATACTGTAAAGTTTCTGAAGATCAAGATACAGAAGCGGCTTTGGAAAATTCTCCGGAACATCATAGAACTTCATATTCCTTCTTAATTCAGTAATATCCATGCTTCCCCATGTAACAAATGTATAATCATCACCGCACCATTCAAGAAATTCAGTTACACCCGATACGAAATCCGTTCCGTTAGCAAGGTCATTTTCTGTTATTCCTAGTATCTTCCTGACTGTATTCTGCAGCTTTGTATACACCTGTGGCTTAATGGTACACTGCCACTCATCTACAATATCAAGCTTCTCATTAACCTTCGCCGCGCCTATCTGTATAATCTCAAAAGGAAAATGATCCTCAGAAAATTGTTTTCCCTTGGCACTCTGATTCCACTCAAGATCCATAACAATATAATTCATAAACATTTTCCTCTGTTACTTATTCTAATCTCGTGATATCTACATATAAAAGCAAACATATTATAGCGTGTATGCGGGCGTATGTCGATAATAATTTATAAGATATTAATTTTTGAGTTATTAATCACATTTTCATTTCTTTTTTTCGCTGATACATCTCCTCATCTGCACGCTCTCGGACTCTTTCCAGTTCCATATCATCAACTGTAAAAACAGCATAACCACAGGCAATTCCCACTTCTGTTGGAATAATTCTCTTATTGTTCAAAACATCTACATCATGATAAAGCTTTCTTATTACACGCTCTATGTCTACACTCTTTCCCTTTGGTATTATACAACAAAACTCATCGCCGCCAATGCGGTAACACTTACCATAACGCTCAAATATATAGTAATATATAATCCTACCAATAAAATAACTACGCTTATAATAAATGCTGGCATAGCTTTTCGAAGCAATCTCATATATATATCATTGCCTCCACCGATATAGAATTCCTGTTTCTGGCCTTCAACCTCCTTATAACAAGGTGAAATCTCTATTTGAAGTCTGTCCACATCAGATGGAAGCTTTACAAAATTCCATGTCCATCCCGGGGTATTTCCCCATATACTTCGTTTATTACTAAGTCTGTAAATTTCTTCTCCTTGTGCATATACATTTATTCTCTGATGTGAAGAATAAAATACTATTGAACCTATATCCTGTCCATATGATTGTAAATTAAAATCATATTGTGTTTTTCCATCCTCTGTTATACTTACTGCTTCTGGAATGCAAGTTGTCAAAGTTTTTTCAGAAACTGCATCACTAAATGTGAAAACACTACATAAAAACATCATAATAATCGCAGCTATTACTGTGCCAATTAATATCCCCTGTTCCCTTTTCATGTTATACCCCTTACCCTATATCTCCATCTTTTTAATTTTATCATGTACAATGATTTTTTTCCATATATTGATTTCTTTAAGCAATAATTCTTTATAATACACTGTAATCACACACTAAAATATGTAATATAAAAAAGCAGCAACAATTCTCATCGCCACTGCTTGTCACTTCTTAATATAAATGTTCCCACCCAGAGTCGAACTGGGGATTGAGACTTAGGAGGTCCCCGTTATATCCACTTAACTATGAGAACAACTTGGCTAAACACCAAAAGAGATTTTATCACAAAACATCAGCAAGGTCAATGATACCCTGAGATTAAAAAGAAGCTGCCACCTGGCGATTACAATCGCCGAGTGGCAGCTTCCATAAACACATTTATCGGATTAGTTTAATTATTGCAACTTGAACTTATCAATAGCTTCCTTAAGAGCCTCTGCGATATTATCAAGTTCAACTGTAAATTCATTAAGGTCGTGCATTGTCTGCTCAACATCAACGGCTGATGCTGTAACCTCTTCAGAAGCTGCTGCGGTCTCAGTTGCTACTGCTGCAACATCTTCCATCTTGCTTACAACATTACTTCTATTAGTATCCATAGCTTCATTGAGCTGTGTAATGTTATCAAGACCTTCCTTAAGTCCGTTAACTGAATCAGAAATTGTATTAAACAGTTCCTTAGCATCCTTAATAGAAACATTCTGTTCCTCTATAATACCAACTGACTCATCCATTGTCTGCTCAACCTGCTGTGACTTAATAGTAATCTCATTAACAATCTCCTTAATCTCATCTGTTGACTGCTGTGACTGTTCAGCAAGCTTTCTTATCTCATCAGCAACGACTGCGAATCCTTTACCGCTCTCTCCTGCTCTTGCTGCCTCGATAGAAGCATTAAGTGATAACAGGTTAGTCTGCTCTGTAATTTCTGTAATGGCATCTGATATGAAATTAATCTTCTCTATACTGCTTACCATCTCAGATACAACTGCTTTAGAAATCTTAGAGTTATCAATTGAACGCTGTCCCTTAGTAATAAGTTCATCAACAATTGTAAGTCCCTTATTACTTAACTTCTGTGTTTCAACAGACATATCACTGATATCAGTTACATAAGCCTTAGTTTCCTTTAATCTGTCTGCAAGATTTTCTACTTCCTGTGTTGCTGTCTGTGTACTGTCTGCCTGACCTGATGCACCAACTGCAACACTCTGTATAGCCTCTGAAACCTGACCTACTGTCTCTGTAGTAGACTTAGATACTCCTGCAATCTTAGCAGATGCATCTACTATAACTCCACTCTTTTCCTCAACACCCTTAATAAGAACTGCCATGTTCTCAACCATGTTGTTAAAGTTATTCTCAAGGTCTCCAAACTCATTCTTCTTCTTTACATCAATTCTATCTGTTAAATCACCACCCGCAACATCCTTCATATGTCCAGAAACCTTCTTAATCTCCTTAGTCATAGAAGCTGTAACTGCAAGTGCAATACCAATTCCAATAACAAATGCGATAATACTGAATATAACAGTATTGCTAATCATCTTATTAGTTGTAGCAGATGTTTCTTTAGAACTGATAAAACCAACAAGTGTCCATCCTGTAACAGCATCCTTAGATGTTACTACATGTACCTTTTCACCATTAATGTTTTCATCAAATGAAAATGCTTTATCATAATCATTCTCTGTAAGACCTTTAACTGTACTCCAGCAATTCAGTCCTGATACTGAATCTGTTACATACTTGTTATTATCATTATTAACAAGTATATTACCATCTTCATCTGCAAGGACAACAAATCCTGTATTAAGAAGTCCGATACCCTGTACAAAATCTGTAATCTCAGAAAAATCAATATGCATACCCACAATACCATAATTCGTTCCGTCTGAATGCTTAATTTCCTGTGAAACAGTAATTATTGTCTTATCAAAATCCTTGCTGTAATATGGCTTTGAAAAATAAGCATAAATGCTGTTTCTTGCCTTAAGACCTTTACAATCTGTGTACCATACTTCCTTAGTTCTGTCTACACCTTTCTCAAGGCCACCCTTACTAAGTGTTTTTCCGGTCTCAGGGTTATATTCTCCCCAACCTGTAATCTCAAGATTAGTATTAGTAGCAAAGAAAGCTCTTTCTGCACCATTAGTAACCTTTACTGATGCAATAAGAGAATCTCTTACTGCCTTAACATTATCATCTAAAGTTCCCTGATCCTCAAGATGCTTTACTTCATTCTTTCTTGTAAGCAGGTCTACCGGCTGCGACAGAGTCTTAAGATATGTAGTAAACTGATTCTGTGCTTCATTCAAAGTCTGCTCACTTGTTACCTTCATGTTATTTTCCATTGAAGACGAAGTTGTTGTAATTGAACTTACCATAAGCATTACAATAGGAATTGTAATGGCAACAACGAAAAATAAAACAAGCTGAAAGCCTAATTTTCTGAAAAACTTCATAGCTTTCCCTCCTCGTTTATAATTAATAATATTTAGTTGACATTTCCGATTTCTTACATGCCTTGTATTATAATACCACATTTGTAAAAAAATGTAAATTTCTATATTAAATACAATTTATTATGAAAGCATATATTTAACAACAATATCAGTCAGTAAATCTTACATTTCCCTGAAGCCATATCTGTCCTTTGAATCTGCGGCCTACGGCTGGTTCTCCAAGCAGATGTTCCTTATTAACTGCTGTAGTTATAATAAGACTGTTACATTCAAGAACCATAATATATATCTTCTCACCAGTGTATATATTCTCCTCTTCACGCAGTTCAAGAATCTCTCCTATGACGGAATACTGGTCACATTCTACACCGCATGGCATAAATGTTGAGTCTACTATAGTAAATATATCTTCCTTCATGACACGGTTAGAAAGTTCATTGTATGTATCAATATCTTCAATTGTAAGGCTCTCAATTGCATCCTCATCTCCATTCTTTGCAGCCTGAATTAGATTCTTTCTTGCAATTTCATCCTGTCTGCTTTTCTTAGAATTTCTTTCTTTTCTCACTGGAAGCATAATAATTCCACCAAGAGAAAGCCCTGTAAGTGCAACCTTTTTGTTCTTAATCGGAACCTTTGTTATATCATTCTTAATATCAGGATCAAAATCAGGTATCTTAAAATCTTTTCCACTATATAGATACTCAAGATAATCCATAACATTCTGAAGATAGAATATAAGCGTAACTCCTGTCTTTAATTCATCACATATTACTGCATATGACTCCTTATCAAGATGTCTTTCAATTGTCATTTCCTCATTTTCACTTAAATTCTTTCCCACTACAAATGGAAAATAATACTCATATTTAAAAGTATTCTTTTCATATCTTCCATACACATACAAACCCGTTGAATTGCTAAGGCGCAAGATAATAACGCCACGATCTAATTTCTCGTGGCGTATCACAAATCCTTCTTTTATACTTTCTTTAATTCCTGTTTTAATAAATTTTTCTTCAGCCCTGGATGTCATATTATTAAATCCAAGCGCTCTTATATATAAATTCATATATTACTCCGATACTCTATTCTGTATCAACTATAAATATAGTAAGTTTCTTTAATAAATTATGCTCTACATTATCTGTATAAGGTGTTCCATCAGCATGCTGAGTCATTCTTATAACCGGTCTGTCAGCAGCTTCCTTATTCTGCCTGATAACAATACCTTTACCGCCATCACTTGTATAAACAGTACATCCAACAGGATATGCTGCCACAGAATCCAGAAACTTCGCTGCGATTGTAGAATCATACTTAATTCCCGCATGAACCTTTATGTACTCAATTGCTTCATAAATCTTCATTCTTTCACTTCCGATACCACTTATCATGCTATCGAAATCATCACAGATAGAAACAAGCTTAACTTCCGGCTTAAGTCTTTCTCCTTTATGCTGGAATGGATATCCTGAACCATCTATTCTTTCATGATGAAAAAGGACTATTTCCTTAGCCACATCCGGAAGCCATGCTTCATCCTGTAATGAGCTATAGCCAAATATTGTATGCTTCTTATACTCAACAACATCCTTAGGTGTCATATTTTCTTCATTAACATTAACATAAGGAACATTGATATATCTTAACCCAATATCATGAAGTATTGCACCCATTGATACATTATGAACCTGCTTGTCACTCATCTTAAGCCTTAGTGCCATAATTGTAGATAATGCACATACATTTATACAATGAGTGTACATATCCGTGCTTACATTCCTGATTTCTGTTATATTATTAACCACTTCCGGCTCAGCAAGCACAGAATCCAGTATTCTCTGTGCTTCCTCAACAATGACCTTTAGTTCTTCGTTATGTTTATAAATGTGTTTTTCTAGTATTCTCTTAACTACCTGCCTTGAATTCTTTGCAGTTTCTTCCAGCTTATATGGATATTCCTCTTCTACATTACCGGACGATGTGTTTTCTGTTAAAATTCCTTCTTGTTCATCCTTTATATATACAGTTCTTGTTCCAAGATTCCTGATTCTGCTAATAAGTTCTGTTGTCATAGGAACATCAGCATGAATAAGTACCGCGTCAGCCTGCGATAATATAGGAAGGGCTAATATATCATTTTCTCTAAGATTATCAACACTTACCTGCTTCATAATGCGCTCCATTCTTAATTAAACATTATTCAACCCCTGTTACTATAGGTAAAAGATAGCATATTTTAATTAATATTACAATGAATATTGACTTATAATTATATTAGTGTTATATTGACATTGTTAAATTATTATCAATCAATATTACACGAATCAATTTATGGAGGAAATGTTATGTCAAAGAATTTAACTGAGAATTACCCAATTGTTGACACAGTCGAAGCTCTTGAAGAAAGACTTGCAGGTGTACGTGAGGCACAGCGCATCTTTGCAACCTATACACAGGAGCAGGTAGATAAGATATTTACTGCTGCTGCACTTGCTGCCAATAAAGCAAGAATCCCTCTTGCAAAGCTTGCAGTTGAAGAAACTGGTATGGGAATTGTAGAAGATAAGGTTATCAAGAATCATTATGCTTCAGAATACATTTATAATGCTTACAGAAATACTAAGACATGTGGTGTTATTGAAGAGGATAAGGCATATGGAATTAAAAAAGTTGCTGAACCTATTGGCGTTGTTGCAGCCGTAATCCCTACAACTAATCCAACTTCAACAGCTATTTTCAAAACTCTTATTTCACTTAAGACTAGAAATGGTATTATCATAAGCCCACATCCACGAGCTAAGAAATCAACAATTGCAGCGGCTAAGATTGTTCTTGAAGCTGCTGTTGCAGCAGGTGCCCCAGCGGGAATCATTGGCTGGATAGATGTTCCTTCACTTGAACTTACAGATACACTTATGAAGGAAGCTGACATTATCCTGGCTACCGGAGGACCTGGAATGGTTAAGGCTGCTTACTCTTCTGGAAAGCCTGCACTTGGTGTAGGTGCCGGTAATACTCCTGCTATCATTGATGAATCAGCAGATGTAATACTTGCTGTTAACTCAATTATTCATTCTAAGACATTTGACAATGGTATGATATGTGCTTCTGAACAGTCTGTAATTGTTGACAAGAAGGTTTACAAGGCTGTTAAAGAAGAATTTGCATACAGAGGCTGTTACTTCCTTAATAAGAGCGAGACAGAAAAGGTAAGAAAGACCATTATTATCAATGGTGCCCTTAATGCAAAGATTGTTGGTCAGAAGGCTCACACTATCGCTGCTTTAGCAGGTGTTACTGTTCCTGAAGAAACTAAGATTCTTATCGGTGAGGTAACATCTGTAGACCTTTCAGAAGAATTTGCACATGAAAAGTTATCACCTGTTCTTGCAATGTATAAGGCAGAGGATTTTGAAGATGCTCTTTCAAAAGCTGAACACCTTATTGCTGATGGTGGATTTGGTCATACATCTTCTCTTTATATTAATGTTGAAACACAGGCAGACAAGATTGCTGAATTCTCTGAAAGAATGAAGACATGCCGCTGCCTTATCAATACACCTTCATCTCACGGTGGAATCGGTGACCTCTACAACTTTAAGATGGCTCCTTCTCTTACACTTGGATGCGGCTCATGGGGCGGCAACTCAGTATCTGAGAACGTTGGAGTAAAACATCTGCTTAATGTAAAGACTGTCGCTGAGAGGAGAGAGAATATGCTTTGGTTTAGAGCACCTGAGAAGGTTTACTTTAAGAAGGGCTGCTTACCTGTTGCCCTTGATGAACTTGGAACTGTAATGGGTAAGAAGAAAGCATTTATCGTTACTGACCAGTTCCTTTATAAGAATGGTTATACCAAATGTGTCACAGATAAGTTAGATTCTTTAGGAATTATGCATACTACTTTCTATAATGTAGCACCAGATCCAACACTTGCATGCGCTAAAGAAGGCACCGCAGCCATGAGACTTTTTGAACCTGATGTAATCATTGCAATCGGTGGTGGTTCTGCAATGGATGCTGCCAAGATTATGTGGGTTATGTATGAACATCCTGAGGCAGACTTCCTTGATATGGCTATGCGTTTCATGGATATCAGAAAGAGAATATACACATTCCCTAAGATGGGCGAGAAAGCTTACTTTGTCGCTATCTCAACATCTTCTGGAACAGGTTCAGAGGTAACTCCTTTTGCAGTTATTACTGATGAAACAACCGGTCAGAAATATCCACTTGCTGACTATGAATTACTTCCTAAGATGGCTATTATCGATGCTGACATGCATATGAATCAGCCTAAGGGACTTACAGCAGCTTCTGGTATTGATGCACTTACACATGCACTTGAAGCATACGCTTCCATTATGGCAACAGAATATACAGATGGTCTTGCATTACAGGCTATGAAGAATATATTTGAATATCTTCCAGCAGCTTATGAATTAGGTGCACATGATGCAGTTGCAAGAGAAAAGATGGCAACAGCTTCTACTATGGCTGGTATGGCTTTTGCTAATGCTTTCCTTGGAGTGTGCCACTCACTTGCACATAAACTTGGTGCATATCACCACCTTCCACACGGAATTGCTAATGCCCTTCTTATCACTGATGTAATGAGATTCAATGCTGCAGAGGTTCCAACAAAAATGGGAACATTCTCACAGTATCAGTATCCACATTGCAAAGCACGTTATGTTGAGTGTGCTGACTTCCTCGGAATTCAGGGTAAAGATGATGATGAGAAATTTGAAAACCTCATCAAGGCTATTGAAGAATTAAAGGCAAAGGTAGGAATTAAGAAAACTATTGCAGATTATGGTGTTAAAGAGGAAGACTTCCTTGCAACTCTTGATGAGATGACAGAAGCCGCATTTGATGACCAGTGTACTGGTGCTAACCCAAGATATCCTCTTATGAGTGAAATGAAAGCCATGTACTTAAAGGCTTACTATGGTAAATAATCATCATTATTATTTTAAGAAAGGAAGACATGTCGTATGAAAAAATATTTAGCAAAATCCAAGTTAAAATCAGTATATGTAGAGAACAACAAAGCGATTAAGGTCTTTGATAAGAACTACAACAAGTCAGATGTATTATATGAAGCTCTTAATACTGCAAGAGTTGAGGATGCAGGTGTTAATATTCCAAAACTCTTAGAGGTTGCTGTTACTGACGGTAAATGGTCTATCACAAGTGAATATGTTGAAGGTCCTACTCTTACACAGTTAATTGAAAAATACCCTGACAAGGCAGATGATTATATTAAGAAAATGGTTGAATACCAGATATCTTTCCAGAAGAAGTCTAACCCACTTCTTCTGGTATTAAAGGATAAGATGAACCGCCAGATTAACTCAATTGAACAACTTGATAACAGTGTTAAGTATGAACTTCTTACAAGACTCAATTCCATGAAGAATCATACTAAGCTTTGTCACGGAGACTATTGTCCTGACAATATTATTGTATCTGCAGATGCCAAGGGTAATATCGAAGAAATTACAGCAGTTGACTGGGTACATGCAACACAGGGTAATGCATCTGCCGATATTGCGAATACATTTTTACTTCTTAAATTACAGTTTGGTGACAAGAGTGATATTCCTGAAAAATACATAAGTACTTTCTGTGAATTGACTAATACAAAACGTTCATATGTTAATGAATGGCTTCCATTAGTTGCTGCAGCAAGACTTACTAAGAATAAAGAAGAAGAAAAAGAACTTCTTGAGCAGTGGATAAATGTTGTAGATTTCCAGTAGAGTTTTCAACAGTTTTTAACTTAATTCCCCACAGTTTTCACACAGTTATCCACAAAATTTGTGGATAATATAAAATAAATGTGGATAAAGCATATTCATTTAATATGTTTTATCCACATTTTTTATAATATTATATAATATTCCTATTACTTAACTGGAACTAATTCTGTCTTTCCACCCATGTACATACGGAGTGCTTCTGGAATAAGTACTCTTCCATCTGCCTGAAGGTTGTTCTCAAGAAATGCAATAAGCATTCTTGGAGGTGCAACACATGTGTTGTTAAGAGTATGTGCAAAGTACTTATTCTTGTCCTTACCCTGAACTCTTATCTTAAGTCTTCTAGCCTGAGCATCTCCTAAGTTAGAGCATGAACCAACCTCGAAGTACTTCTTCTGTCTTGGTGACCATGCTTCAACATCGATTGATTTAACCTTAAGATCAGCTAAATCTCCTGAACAGCACTCAAGTGTTCTTACCGGAATATCCATTGTTCTGAAGAAATCTACTGTATTCTTCCATAATTTATCAAACCACATTTTGCTTTCTTCTGGCTTGCAGACAACAATCATTTCCTGTTTCTCGAACTGATGGATTCTATATACACCTCTTTCCTCGATACCGTGAGCACCCTTCTCTTTTCTGAAACATGGAGAATAGCTTGTAAGTGTCTTAGGAAGCTCTTCCTCTGGTGTAATTGTGTCAATAAACTTACCAATCATTGAATGTTCACTTGTTCCGATAAGATAAAGATCTTCACCTTCTATCTTATACATCATGGCATCCATTTCATCAAAGCTCATAACACCAGTAACTACATTACTTCTTATCATATAAGGAGGAATACAATATGTGAATCCTCTGTCAATCATGAAATCTCTTGCATATGAAATAATTGCTGAATGAAGTCTTGCAATATCACCCATAAGGTAATAAAAACCGTTACCAGCAACCTTACCAGCTGCATCCATATCAATTCCGTTGAATCTTTCCATAATATCTGTATGATATGGAACCTCAAAATCAGGAACTACAGGCTCACCAAACTTCTCGATTTCAACATTCTCACTGTCATCTTTACCAATTGGCACACTAGGATCAATGATGTTAGGAATAGTCATCATTATCTTAGTTATTTTCTCATTAAGTTCCTTCTCATCAGCTTCTAATTCAGCAAGCTTTGCAGCATCTGCACTTACCTGTGCCTTAACTGCCTCAGCCTCTTCCTTCTTGCCCTGTGCCATAAGAGCACCTATCTGCTTAGAAAGCTTATTTCTGTTTGCTCTTAATTCATCAGCTTCTGTCTGTGTTGCACGAGCCTTAGCATCAAGCTCAATAACTTCATCTACAAGTGGAAGCTTTCTGTCCTGAAATTTATTCTTAATATTCTGTTTAACAATATCCGGGTTTTCTCTGACAAATTTTAAATCTAACATTACTCCTCATTTCCGTGTCCTATAATTGACACTATTTTATCAAATTTACCAAATGCTATTATGCACCTTTTTTAGTATATTTTCAATTACATTTTATCTTTCTGTACTAAATCATTAACTTCTTTGCTTAATTCTTCGTCTCCCATACGACCTGCCAGTGCCTGATTAACAGCTTTCTCTTCTTCTTTTCCAAGCTCAATATAAGACTTTCCATTAACTATTTCCTTAATATAAGCAAAACAGCCATCATTGCTGTGCATTACATTTACAACATATCCATTGTCTTTCTTATCAAGCATACATAGCGCAAAGCTTAATTTTCCACCCATTTCATGGAATGCATCATACTTATTAACACCAACCTTCTGGAATGTAAGCTGCATCTTTTCATATATATCCTTAATTGCTTCTGTATTAGCCTCACTTGTCTTCTGAAGATTGATAATGTCATCGGTATATTTTCTTACCATTTTCTCCATGCTCTTTCCATCAGAGCCTTCCATCATCATCTCGTATTTTTTCATCATGGATACTGACTTACATATCGCAACAATTGCAAGTACTATAGCAACAACAGTAAGTACCAGAAGTCCTATAACTACATACAGTGTATCCACTTTAAACAAACCAAATACATCTAACATTTTTTTGTAACCTCGTATTTCACAATATTTATTTGATTAATCCTTTAATTTTATTATTCATTAACTTTCTTTAACAGATCGTATATTCTTTCCAGTTCTGCCTGTGAATAATACTGTATTTCTATTTTTCCTTTGTTATTATTTTTGTTCTTAATAACAACCTGTGTTCCCATAATTTTCTTTAACTTTTCTTCGAAATCTCTATAAACAAAATCATTTTCTGGTTTTTTCTTTTCCACAGTTTTATCTAATTTATCAATATTCTTAACAAGCTTTTCAACATCTCTTACACTTAGTTTTTCATCAAATATTTTCAATGCAACCATGTACTGTTTTTCTTTATCTTCAATACCTATTATTGCTCGTGCATGACCGCTGCTTAATTTTCCTTCAATCACCATTTCCTGTACTCTGTCATCAAGTTTTAACAATCTTAATGAATTAGTAATTGCTGTTCTTGACTTAGCTACTTTTTCTGCAACTTCATCCTGCTTCAATCTGTAATCTTTAATGAGCTGTCTGTATGCAAGTGCTTCTTCAATTGGATTCAGGTCTTCTCTCTGAATATTCTCTATAAGAGCTATTTCCATTACTTCCTGCGATGAATAATCTTTTATTATAACTGGAACTTCCTTTACCCCAGCCAGTCTTGCTGCCCTGAATCTTCTTTCACCCGCTATAATCTGATAATTCTTATCCATCTTTTGTACAAGAAGTGGTTGCAAGACACCATACTGCTTTATTGATTCCGAAAGCTCTATAAGAGCATCTTCATCAAATGCTTTTCTTGGCTGATTCTTATTAGGCTCAATCTGTGAAATCTTTAATTTAGTTTCTGTTGGCACGGGAACTTCCTTAACTACTTCCTTTACAACCTCTTTAACTACTACTTTATCCTCATTACCATCATCTTCTGGAATTAAAGCTGCTATTCCCTTTCCTAAACCTCTTGATTTTGATATTTTACTGGTTTTCTTTTCTGTTACCATGCTATCCTCCACTATTATTATTCTTCTCTTCCCATAACTTCTTCAGCTAATAATCTGTAACTTTCTGCTCCTGTTGATTTAGTATCATACAGATTAATTGGTAAACCATGACTTGGTGCTTCAGCTAATCGTATATTTCTTGGTATTATTGTTTTATAAATATTCTGCTTAAGATTATCTTTTACATTTTCTACAACCTGTAATGACAGATTTGTTCTTGAATCATACATTGTAAATACAACACCTTCGAGTTCTAGTTCTGGATTTAATTTCTTTTTAACAAGATTAATTGTATGTATAAGCTGTGTTAATCCTTCCAATGCATAATATTCACACTGAATTGGCACAAGAACCGTATCTGCTGCTGTCATTGCATTAACTGTAAGCATACTGAGTGATGGTGGACAATCAAGTATTATATATTCATATTTTTCTCTTATTTCTGATATACTTTCTTTTAAAGTATATTCACGATTTTCAACATCTATTAAATCAATCTCTGCACCTGCAAGATTCACATTAGATGGTAAAATATCAAGATTTTCAATAACATCTTCTACTATTGCTTCTTTAATATCACATTCTCTTAATATAACTTCATAAACTGTTTTTTCTATTTCTGTCTTAGATAATCCAAATCCACTTGTTGTATTACCCTGCGGATCAATATCTATAACAAGAACTTTTTGTCCAGCTTCAGCCAGACATGCTGAAAGGTTAATTGCTGTTGTAGTTTTACCTACTCCACCTTTTTGATTTGCAATTGCTATTATTCTTCCCACATTACCCTCTTCTTTCACAAAGACAAATGTTTCATGTGAAACATTTATTTATATTATTTTAGTGCTTGTTAATTACTTTTTTATTATAACACACATTTTTAAGTTATGTTAAAAAATTTGAATTTTTTTAATGTTTCATGTGAAACATTATAGATACGATTTAAAATAAAAAAGAGTATAAACTCATCAATTTATACTCTTAATAATTCATTTATTTTATACTTATTATATTATTTTTAATTGCAAATACTGCAGCTTGCGTTCTATCAGATACTCCAATTTTTTTGAAAATATTTGAAACATGATTTTTTACTGTTCTTTCACTTATGTTAAGTGTTGATGCAATTTCTTTATTAAATGCTCCAGATGCAATCATTTTTAAAACCTCCAGTTCTCTTCTTGTTAGCTCTGATACTTTATCCTTTAATACATCTCTCTCTGCAAGACTAGCATTAAGAAGTGGCATAAGACTGGGTTCAATATATGTTTCTCCAGCATAAACAGAAAATATAGCTTTCTTTAATGTATCAAAATTAGAGTCCTTTAGGATATATCCATCACAACCGATATCGATTGCTTTTATTAAATATTCAATTTCATTATGTATTGTCAACACTATAATTTTACATAACATTTTTTGTTGTTTCATTATACTAAGAACCTGAAGTCCATCAAGATTAGGCATATTCAAATCAAGTAAAACAATATTAGGTTTCGTCTTGTTAGTAATATTAAGACACTCATAACCATCTCCTGCCTCGCCAACAACCTTAATCTCAGAATCTATTTCCAATAATTGTTTTAATCCTTCTCTGACCATCTTATGGTCATCGGCCAGTAAAACATTAATTGCCATTGTTAAGTCCTCCTCACCACACTGGAATATTAATTAAAAACTGTGAGCCATTATTATTAGAATATTGTATTGTTCCTTTTAACAATGAAACTCTTTCTTTTAACATAGCCATTCCAAATCCAGAATGTTTATCCCTGTCATATAGTATATTTTCAAAATCAAAGCCACATCCATCATCTTTAAAATTTACTATGATGCAATTGTTTTTCATATCTAATTCTACATTAACATATATATTGGTACATCCTGAATACTTAATTGCATTACTGTTTAACTCATTAATAATTCTAAGTATTGAAATTGTAATTGTTGAATTAATAGTAATATCATCATTATAATTTATAGAATAATCATATATTACATTATCACTTTCTCGGTCAAATTTATCTAACATGTGTGTTAATGCATTTTTAAAGCCTAAATCATCTATACTCATCGGCCGCAGCTGATATATAATATTTCTCAATTCATTTATTGAATCTTTTATTAAATTAATAGAGTTGTTAATTTCTAATTTTCCTCTATTAATATCTTTATCAGCTATTTGATATATAAATTCCTGTTTATGTATTAATGCTGTTAAATTTTGAACAACACTATCATGTATATCTCTTGATATTCTTTGTCTGTCCATTTCAATAATATCAATTAATTTAACAGAATCATTCTGATTTATGTTTAATGTTTCATGTGAAACATTATCTGATACATCTTCCTGTAAAATGTTGTTTAACATTTCAATTTTTTCTGTTACTATTTGTTTTTCTGTAGATAAATCTGATATAAGTTGTAATAAATCAGTTTTCCTGTTTTGAAATGTTTTAATTGTTACATTTGAATTTTCTTTTAAAGAAGTAACTGAATGAAATACATCTTCGGTCCAGTCTTTTTCTTTATTAAATTTTTTAATATTATTATCTATTGTCTTCAATTCAATATTATATGACCGAATTTTACTTTCAATATCATTTAACTTATCTTTTAATAATTTATATTCACTATCAACATATTTTTTACACGAATCAGACATTTTTACCCCATCAATATTTATATACTAGTTTTATATAATAATCATTATACATATAGATATTATTATATAAAACTATGACTAATTAAAACTATTACTTAAAATAATACTCTATTATTTTCAAGAAATAAAGTACTTTTTTACTATTATTTTTTGAAAATAATAAAATTCCCCCAAAAAGTACTAATATTAACTTTAAAAATTAGCATTGCCACACATTAAATAATGACATATAATTATTATAAATATAAGTATGCGAAATTCTTTCAATAAGGAAACGGAGGAATACTATGAATAAATGGCAGAAAATAGGACTGGCAGTAGGTATGGGAGCTGCTGTTGTTACTACAACACATCTGATTAACAGTATAATATTTAAATCATCTACTGCTAATAATTATACCGGTAAAAGAATAAGAAGCAATTATCAGTGGAAGTTCGGCAATATTGCATATGTAACTGCTGGCTCAGGATCTCCACTTTTACTTATACATGACCTTAATTCTTACAGTTCAAGTTATGAATGGGAACAGACTATTAATAGTTTTGCTAAGAATCACAAGGTTTACGCTATTGATTTATTGGGCTGTGGACATTCTGATAAACCTAATCTTACTTATACAACATTTATGTATACACAGCTTATCAATGATTTCGTACTCAATGTTATCCGTTCCAAGACGGATGTTGTTGCTACTGCAGCTTCAACACCAATTGT
This sequence comes from [Eubacterium] eligens ATCC 27750, assembly GCF_000146185.1. Taxonomy (NCBI): domain Bacteria; kingdom Bacillati; phylum Bacillota; class Clostridia; order Lachnospirales; family Lachnospiraceae; genus Lachnospira; species Lachnospira eligens. The sequence continues at coordinate 2,135,832 of NC_012778.1, forward strand.
GATAATGGCTGCATTTAATAATCATGCACTGTTTAATAAGATTATTCTTGTTTCTCCTTTATCAGTTGAAGATGCTCTTAAAGGACCTGATAACTTAAGCGGAATAAGAAGACACATTTTAAATGTTCCAGTTATTGGAACTACTGTATACAACATTCTGTTCAACAGACCATCTCTTAGAAAGCTTCTTTCAAGAACTTTCATGGATGGAAAAATTCCTGCTGATTATATCAACGCATGCCATGAGAATGCACATCTTGGTGATACTTCAGCCAAATATCTTTTTATCAGCACTGAATGTAACTTTACTACTGTTACTATCTCAAAAGCACTTGCTGAGCTTGATAACTGCATATACATGATTAATGGTATGCACAATAATAATGATGTTATTGATGAGTATATACATATTAATCCAGCAATTGAAAATGTTATGATTCAGGATGCGAAGAAGCTTCCACAGGTTGAACAGCCGGCTGAATTCGTAAGACAGGCTGAGATATTCCTTAATTAGTTATCCATTATCAGATATTTTTATGCTATCATGATAATCAACAGTTAATAAAAAATAAACCCATATTATCCACAATATGATGATTTACTAATCATTTTATGTGAATAATATGGGTTTTCTTTATACTATAATGTGTATACAGGCTGCTTACGCAACCGGCTCTTTAGAAGGAAGTCCCGCTTTTCTTGGAAATTTTCCAGATGTAGGCTTAACCTTCTTGATATATACTAAAGAACGGTCAATATCAGTACCCGGAAGCTGAAATTTCTTCACTTCTTCTATTGTTCCACCAAGAACACTTACTGCTTTCTTAGCATTTACCAATTCTTCATCAATATCTCCTGACTTATATGCCACGAAATATCCACCAACCTTTACGAATGGAAGGTTATATTCCACAAGAGTTGCTAAGTTAGCAACAGCTCGTGAGACACTTACATCGAAATGTTCTCTTAAGTCTTTATTTCTTCCACCATCCTCTGCTCTTGAATGAACCGTTTCTATTCCTGTGAGTCCAAGATCTTCTATTACCTGATTAAGAAACTTTACTCTTTTATTAAGGGAATCAAGCAGAACTACATTAAGCTGTGGATATGCTATCTTTAACGGAAGTCCCGGAAAACCAGCACCTGTTCCAACATCAATAAGAGAAATCTCTTTCTTTCCATGTCCGATTTTTTCAATATCTAACACAAGACTGTCAACATAATGTTTCAAAAGAACTTCATCATAATCTGTAATTCCGGTAAGATTCATAAAGCTGTTCCATTCAACCAGCAGCTTATAATACATATCAAACTGCTCGTACTGTCTGTCTGTAAGCTCAACACCTATAGAATTCAGATTATTCTTAAATGTTTCATTTATCATACATTTCTCCTTATCAATGATTAATACTTTCTTCTAAGAGACTCCAGGTAAACAAGAAGCACTGATATATCAGCAGGCGAAACACCCGATATTCTTGAAGCCTGTCCAATTGAACGAGGTCTGAATTTATCAAGCTTCTGCATAGCCTCTTTTCTTAATCCGCTTATTCCTAAGTAATCAAGGCTGTCTGGTATAAGCTTATTTTCAAGTTTTTTAAAATGCTCAACCTGTCTTAACTGTCTGTCTATATATCCCTCGTATTTCAGATTAATATTAACCTGCTCACATACATCCCAAGGCAGCTCTGGTCTGTGCTTATCAATTGGAGCAAGAACATCATATGAAAGCTCCGGTCTTCTTATAAGTTCTGCAAGTGTAGCACCTGTTGTAAGCTCTGTACTTCCGTTATCTGTAAGTACCTTCTGTACTTCGCTTCCAGTTCCTATATTAACTGACTTAACACGCTCAATTTCTTCATCTATAAGCTGAATCTTGCGGGTAAGACGGTTCATTCTTTCTTCGCTTATAAGTCCGACTCTGTAACCATATTTAGTAAGTCTTATATCTGCATTATCCTGTCTTAATATAAGTCTGTACTCTGCACGGCTTGTCATCATTCTGTAAGGCTCTGCTGTCTCCTTAGTTACAAGGTCATCTATAAGAACACCTATATAACTTTCTGAACGGTCAAGTATAAGTGGTTCTTCCTTCTTAACGAAAAGTGCCGCATTGATACCAGCAATAATTCCCTGTGCAGCGGCTTCCTCATATCCTGAGCTTCCGTTAAACTGTCCACCAGCAAATAATCCTTCAATCTTCTTGAATTCAAGAGAAGACTTTAACTGAACAGCGTTAATACAGTCATACTCAATAGCATAAGCATTTCTTACGATTCGGACATTTTCAAGACCAGGAACTGTTCTATACATTGCATACTGCACATCCTCAGGCATTGAGCTGCTCATTCCACCAAGATACATTTCATTAGTATACAAGCCCTCTGGCTCAATGAATACCTGATGCCTGTCTTTGTCTGCAAATCTTACAACCTTATCCTCAATTGATGGACAATATCTTGGGCCTGTTCCGTGGATATCTCCTGAATAAAGAGGTGAACGGTCAAGATTATCCATAATAATCTTGTGTGTCTCTTCATTAGTATATGTAAGCCAGCAGCTTACCTGATCTTTCTGTATGCTCTCAGGGTCTGTTTCAAATGAAAATGGCACAACTCTCTTATCACCGAACTGCTCTGTCATCTTAGAAAAATCCACTGACCTTTTATCAACTCTGGCAGGTGTACCCGTCTTGAATCTTCTCACTTCAATTCCATTATCAATAAGTGACTGTGTAAGATGATTGGCAGCCTGTAATCCATTAGGACCTGTATGATAGCTTACATCACCATATATACATCTTGCCTTAAGATATACTCCTGTACATAAAACAACTGCCTTAGCTATGTATTCCGCACCAGAAACAGTCTTTACACCGCCAATTTTTCCATCATTAACTATAATCTCTGAAACCTCTGCCTGTCTTATATGCAGATGTTCAGTATTCTCAAGAACATTTCTCATTCTTCTGCTATAATCAGACTTGTCAGCCTGTGCGCGGAGCGAATGAACCGCAGGGCCTTTTGATGCATTTAACATCTTTGACTGTATAAATGTAGCATCAATGTTCTTTCCCATCTCTCCACCAAGAGCATCTATTTCTCTTACAAGATGTCCCTTAGAACTTCCTCCTATATTAGGATTACAAGGCATCATTGCTATACTTTCAACGCTTACTGTAAATATAATTGTTTCAAGTCCCATTCTTGCAGCAGCAAGGGCAGCCTCACAACCTGCGTGACCAGCACCTACTACAACTACATCATATTCTTCTCTAATATTAGGCATATTACTTCTCCTTATCAACCTGCATTACTTACCCATACAGAACTTTGAGAAAATTCTGTTGGCGAGGTCATCTTCAATCTCCTCTCCTATTATAAGACCAAGATTCTCATATGCAGCCATTAAATCAATAGTAAGGAAATCTTCACTTACCATGTTATCAATTCCATCAAGTACAAGCTTTAAGCTGTTCTCAGCCTTCTTTAAAAGTTCTTTATGTCTTGTACTTGTAATATATACATCTTCATTAAACTTAACTTCACCGTTAAAGAACATATTCTTAACAGTTTCCTCAAGTTCTTCAATTCCTGTCTCCTGCTTTGCAGATATAGTAACTGTCTCACAATTGATTATTTTCTTAATATCTTCTGCTGTTGTAACCTGTGCAAGATCAGCTTTATTAAGTATTACAAGAACCTTCTTATCCTTGATAAGTTCCATAATCTCGTAGTCATTATCATCAAGTGACCTTGAAGAATCAACCACATATATTACAAGGTCTGCAACTTCTGCAAGCTTCTTAGCCTTATTAACACCAATGCTTTCAACAACATCATCAGTTTTTCTGATTCCTGCAGTATCAATAAGATTAAGAGTAACTCCCGACAGATTAATCATTTCCTCAAGAGTATCTCTTGTAGTTCCTTCTATATCAGTAACTATTGCTCTCTCTTCTCTTGCAAGTACATTAAGCAGGCTTGACTTTCCTGCATTAGTTTTCCCCAAAATGACGGTACGCACGCCATCATGCATAATTCTGCCATTGTCGCATGTTTTTAACAAGTTATCCACATTATTAAGACAGTTTTCCACATCATTTTTAAGGTTATTTACATTAGCATCTATATCAAAATGTTCAGGATCATCAAGTGCAGCTTCAATAAATGCAACATTATTTAATATAATCTCTCTTATGTTCTTAATCTTTTCAGATAACTTACCATCTAACTGATTAACAGATGATTTCAATGCGTAGTCATTCTTTGCATTAATAATATCAATAACAGCCTCCGCCTGTGACAGGTCAATTCTTCCATTAAGAAATGCCCTCTTTGTAAATTCACCAGGCTCTGCAAGCCTTGCTCCAGCGTTAAGTACCGCCTCCAGCACCTTCTTAGTAACAAGAATACCTCCATGACAGTCAATCTCAACAATATTCTCTTTTGTATATGTGTTAGGAGATTTCATTACAATCACAAGTGCTTCATCAATTTCATTCCCGTTATCACATATATTTCCAAAATGTACTGTATGACTCTGCACATTTGCAAGCTTAATATTCTTTTTTGACTTAAAAACTTTATCTCCAATAATTATTGCATCAGGACCGCTTATTCTTACAATACTAATTCCACCGCTTGACACTGTACTTGTAGATATAGCTGCTATTGTATCCTCCATTTCCATCCTCCATATAAAAAATGCTGTGATAATAATACCACAGCATTTAATAAAATCATATATCTAATTATCTGTTATATCTGTTATTATTCTCTCTTTCAAGATAAACAACAACATGTCTGAAAGGTTCTTCACCCTCACTTCTTGTAGAAACAAACTTATCTGCCTGAAGTGCTGAATGGATAATTCTTCTTTCATATGGGTTCATAGGCTCAAGTGAAACAGGTCTTCTGCTTCTCTTAACCTTGTATGCAATGTTCTTAGCAAGAGACTCAAGAGTTTCTTTTCTTCTCTTTCTATAGTTCTCTGTATCTAATTTAACTCTTACATACTTCTCACTGTTCTTGTTAATTACAAGACTTGTAAGATACTGGATAGAATCAAGTGTCTGTCCTCTCTTACCGATAAGAACACCCATGTTATCTCCAGAAAGATCTACATTAACGCTATTTTCTTCATCGTCAAATGTAATATCAGCCTTAACTTCCATGCTCATAGCACCAAACATATTATTAAGGAATGTCTGTATATCCTTCTTAATAACTTCCTTCTGTTCTGCTGTAAATGGCTCTTCCTTAGGCTGTGGCTGTGCTTCAACCTTAGGTGCTTCCTTAACTTCTGCATTCTTGTGATTATCAGCAGGCTTGTGTTCCTTTTTGAACTCTTTCTTAGGTTCAGACTTAAATTCCTTCTTAGGTTCTGCTTTCTTGAAATCATCTGCCTTCTTTTCGAATTTTTTTTCTGCATGAACAGGTGCTTCTGACTTTTTAGGAGTCTCAACAGAATTAACTTCTGGTTCTTCCTGTTTTTCTCTTGCCTTAATCTTAGCAGGCTTAGAATTAAATATTCCTAAAAATCCTGAATTTCCTTTTTCTATAATCTCATAATCAAGCTTATCACTTGGTATACCAAGCTTAGTGCAGGCATTAGTTATAGCTTCTTCAACAGATTTTCCTGTAACTTCAATATATTCCATTACTTAACCCTCTCTATTTTCTTTTATCGTTGACCTCATTGTATCTTGATACCATACCAACCTTATCAGCAAGACTTCCCGGCTTAACTGCCTTACCATTTGCTGCTGCAGATTCCCTTAATTCCTGAATTTTCTTATCATTAGCTTCCTTTTTCTCCTGAAGCTTCTTAGCTCTTTCAGAATTAGCAGAATTCTTATTATTATTTACATTCTTGGTAGTTACAGAAGCTCCCTTGACGATAGTTTCTGCTGGAAGTCCCTTCTTGGCTCTCTTCTTATTACGTTTTTCAACATTCTTTTCTACAATCTTATCTGTTCCAATCTTATCGTAATATCTGTTAATAAAGATAGTCTGGATTGTCTGTATAACAGCAGTCGCAATCCAGTAAACACCAAGACCTGAAGGAAGGCTTATTGCAAGAAATGCTGACATAATCGGCATGAAATAAGTCATCATCTTCATAGATGCTGCTGCTGGATTATCACTGTCAGGCTGCTCCATGCCAGCCTGTGAAACCTTAACAGATATAAACTGTGTAACGCCTGCAAGAATTGGAATTAATATAGCTATATGAAGACCAAAACCTGGATTCTGAGACATGTTAACGCCTAAGAAAGTGTTCATATGGTTAATCTTATCAAGATTCTGTGTAATCATATCAGAAAATGCTGGAAATGCTTCTTTTAACTTAGTCCACTGGTCTGCAGTGAATGAATTAAGTGTTGTTACAGCTGTGCTTGTATTGCTCCAGTCAACAGTCTTTCCGTATATCTCATTAAGAGTATCAGCATATCCTGAAACAGATGAGATACCATCAACACCATTAACTCCAAGTATATTAAGGAAAAGTACCTTAATCTGTGAAATATAAAGAGGTATCTGCTGGAATACTCTGTAAAGTGCAAAAAGAATAGGCATCTGGATAAGAAGCTGAACACAGCTTCCCCACTGTGAAACACCATATTTTTCATAAACAGCCTTAGTTTCTGCCTGCATCTTCTGCATAGCAACAGTATCACTGTTCTTTCCCTTATACTTCTCCTGAATAGCCTTTATTTCCGGGTTCATAACTGACTGTAACTTAGTCATTTTCTGCTGCTTAATCTGTAATGGAAGCATTAACATTTTAACGAGCAGAGTAAAAATAATGATTGCTATTGCAATATTACCAATTCCCATTGCATTAAGACCCTTGAAAAGGATGTCTAAAATGTAACCGAGTAACTGTGCAATTGGCTTAATAATACTCAAATTGTCACCTCCGCATAATATAGCACTATCCATATATTCAGTTGTTTATTGCTTTTTTCTTTTCCCATATCTGCCTACTGGCACAGGATCAAAGCCATAAGCGTTCTTATTAAATGGATTGCACCTTAATATTCTTTTAAGTGCCAACCACCCACCTAAGAAAACTCCATACATTTCAATAGCTTCAATCGCGTATTGCGAACATGTTGGAATAAAGCTGCAGTATTTTCCTCCCTTATAAGGAGATATTGCGAGCTGATATAATCTTATCATCTTAAGAACTATGAACTTGCCCGCATTCTTTAACTTAATCTTTATATCCTTCATATTAACCGCCTGTTTAATCCTGCTTATAAAGCTTATGAAGTTTCAATAAATGAATCATTGATTCCTTAGTTTCGAAAAAACCCTTATCTTTCAAACTGGCTCTGGCTACGACAACATAATCATATCCATCGGGTATACAGTCTGTACTAAGGCGGAATGCCTCTCGTATCAGTCTTGCCAGTCTGTGTCGGACAATACTATTCCCGACCTTCTTACTCACAGATACACCTAATCGTTTAGTATCCGTTCCATTCTCAGAAATATACATAATAAGATTCTTATTAGCAAAAGACTTCTTATTATTGTACACCTTTTTAAATTCCTGATTACTTCTTAATGTTTCAAAATCCTTATATTTCATATCATTCACCATTCTCATTATTAAAATGTAACTTTAATTAAATATTATTATAATCTGAAAAAAGCAGATGAGAAACTCCCATCTGCCAACAAAATCAAGAAAATATTAATTAAGCTGAAAGTTTCTTTCTACCCTTAGCTCTTCTTGCTGATAAAACTTTTCTTCCACCTGCAGTACTCATTCTTGATCTGAATCCATGAACCTTAGATCTCTGTCTGTTCTTTGGCTGAAATGTCATCTTCATAGTCTATGCACCTCCTTCATTACCATTATAGTTTATTATGGTAAGAATATTTTCATATAAAAAATTTCAAAACACAGAACTGATTATATTGTGTAAACATTATAAAGTCAAGAAAAACTTGATATTTACTGTATTTATTTTTAAATATACTAATTATATATAAATAACTTTCAACAGGTTATTAACATAGCTCAAAACTGCATTATTAGGACATTTTCATTAAATATTGTTCAGTATACATTACAGTTATCCACATTTTGTTAATAACTTGTGGATAACTGTTTAAAAAAATGTTATTATTTATTATATTTTTTAAAAAAGTCCCTATTTTCGACATTTTTCGAGTTAATAATGTTTTCCACATAATATATCCATAATTATTTTTCCAGAAAATTATCCACCATTGTAAATTTGCCCATTTTATTGAAATAATTTTATAAATGATATATTATATAAGGGAATGTTTTTAAATGAACAGAAACGCAAATAAGAAGCCAGAAAGGCATAGATTTA
>NC_012782.1 GCF_000146185.1 [Eubacterium] eligens ATCC 27750
TTATGCTACTAACTGCACATAAAGCCCCAGCTTTCTAGTACAGTACATATAATCCTCTAAGTAGTGGATCATACTTTCAGTATGTATCTCGGAACATTTCTCCCTAGATACATACTGAGTTTTCTCTACTACTATCCCCTCACTCAATATCGGTACTATAACTATAACCTTATCTGGGAAGATCTGTACCTGCTCTAAGTGCTCTAAGAGGTATTCTACTTTTAATTTCTCATTACCATCTACATATCTGGATACCTCCTCATCTATGTTAGCAAGTACCTTATCTATCTCTGCAATATCTCCAGAGTTAGCCTTATTCTTTTCTGTTTCTGCTTTGAGCTGGATGATCCTCTCATCTAACTCCTCTGCTTTTTTCTGGTATTCCTGTTTATTTAGGATCCCATCTAAGTAGGCATCCAGTAGCTTACTTTTTCTGGAGAGCTCACGCTGTAGATCTGCCTCTGTATGCCCTCCATTTGCCTCTAGGAGCTGTTTTCTGAGCTTAGTAAGCCAATTTATCATATCATGCTTTATTGTGTCTGTATTTGCCTGTAATCGCTCTGATACTACCCCCATTATCTCCATGAGGGAGTTATAAGAGATATTTTCATTATCACAGCCTAAAGGATTTATCTCTCCAGCTTTCCCCATCGTGCTATCTCTTTTTCTGGTTCTCCTGCCTTTAGTCTGCTTTGTACTGCATACCCAGTACTCATCCTTAGATACTCTCTGTTTCCTCCAGTAAGGAGCCCCACAGATACCACATACCAGCTTACCACTAAAAGAGTATCCGCTGGTTTTCTTGCCTCTCCTGTCGGATCCTGTGGCTATTACTCTCTCCTCATGGATCTTACAGATTAGATCCCACTCCTCCTGTGTGACTATCGGAGGGAGAGCGTTTTCTACATATACCCACTCCTCCTTAGGGAGTTTTATAGTTTGCTTACTCTCAAAATCGTGTCTTTCTTTGTTTATAATCATGGTACCTACATTTTTACAATCATATACAAATTTAGGTATATCCATAGGTTTCCACGGTTTCCCTACCGTGTTACGGTATCCAGCATCATTAAGCTCCTTAGCTATGAGGGTAGAGCCTTTTCTTGCCATAATTCCCTCACACATGAGCCTCCTTACCTTAGCCTGTTCTGGATTTATATAATACTTACCATCTTTTTTATCCCATCCATACACGTTACCGCTACCCTGTAAGGCTATCTCCTGCCCTTGTCTGGCTTTCTCTATTCTGTGATCGTGGTAATTATGGAGTTTCTTACTAAGATTTCTACTAAACTCCTCCGCTATGATCGCTCGTACACCTGTGATAAGAGCATCATCTGGGGAATAAAATTTCCCATCCATGTACATAAACAGGAGCTTTCCTGTTTGTACTACCCTGTTAATAAAGAGGTACCAATCCAGAGTATTTCTCTGGAGCCTCTCTTGATCCTTGATTACTACAATATCAAATAAATCCTCATACAGATCCTCATAGAGCCTCTGGTAATCATCTCTGCCCTTTACCATCGTACCGCTCTTACTACGATCAATATACTCTCCTACCAGTTTCCAGCCATGATCCTTAATACATCCTCTATTCTCCTCAATCTGGAGTTCTATAGCGTTTAGTTGTTCCTCCTCCGCTGTAGATACTCTGGCATAAAATACCGCTCTCATACCAATAGTATCTCTTATATCCGTTATTTTCCTGTATGCCATCCTGTTTACCCTCCTGTAATAGTCCTGTGAGCTCCTGTGTGCCTCATACAGCCACTTTTATATATTAGGTGTAGACTTCTTACCCTCGATAAAATAGAGGGCTTTATGAGGCTGTTTTTCAGTTTCTATCTATTATACACCCCTTATATACTAGATACAACTAAAAAATGAGGGCTACCAGCATTTTACAGCCAGTAGCCCTCTATATGAAAAAATATTAAGGAGTGCCTAAAGGATTAAGGTAACTTGATTACCTGTCCGATGTTAATAAGGTTTTTATTTTTGATACCATTGAGCTTAACCAGAGTATCTACAGTAGTTCCATACTTTTTAGCGATCTTGCTAAGAGTATCTCCCTTAACTACTGTGTAGGTCTTACCAGAAATATCTCCAGCATTTACCCAGCCATATACAGTAGAGCCCTTACCAGAGATAGCCTGTAAATGATACGGATGTACCGCACCCTTAGCCTTGTTAGTTACCTTAGCCTGTCCTGCCTTACAACCGTATGCAACGCCACTAGCTGTAGAGCTGGTATAGTGGAGGCATCCTGTAAAGTTTACAATATCTCCAATATTGTAAGAGCCCCCTCCGTTACCAGATGGCTTAGGAGCCTCCTCTTTAGTAGCCTTAGAGCTGTACTTAGGAGTAACAAAGCCTCTGATATACTTACCGTTTACAGCAAGCTCTCTATATCCTACAGCGTTACTCTTGTTACCCTCGATAACCTTAATAACGCCTCCAGATACAGATACTACAATACCGATATGATCCGCACTACCTGTATTATCTCCTACTCCGTTATCATCCCAATCATAAAGGATCATATCCCCAGCGGATGGAGTGTAAGCATCATTCTCTACCCAGATACCCATATTCTTAGCAAGCTGGATAAACTGATTACAGCTACACTCTCTAGGGATAATATCTGTAAGCCCTGCCTTGATACCTACAGCGGATGCAAAAGTAGCACACCACGCATCTGTATACTTTACAGCGTAACTTCTAGGGAGTGGCTTACAAGCGTTATAAGTATCAATAATCTTTTTATGGGATCCGTCACTCTCTTTACAGCCTAACCAACCCTTAGCGATCTCAACAACCTTTGATCTGATTTCTTTTTCTGTCATAATAATACCTCCGATCTAAATACTTAAAAAGGAGAGCCCTGTAAAGGCTCTCCCTGTCTGTCTGATAAATATATTTACTGTGGAGCTGTATAGCTCTTTGCTCTGGCACTATCGCCTAATCCCTTTGTAGTCGGATCGTTCAGAGTGTTCCAAACCGATACCGCCACTAAAGAGAGTACATAAGGATTAGAGACAGCTCCTACAATGAGCTCCCCTACCTTACTCCATGTGGTAAGATCCTGTGCTGTAAGTCCTGCATACGCAAGCACAGGAGTTAAAATACTAAGTACAATCTGTACCCAGAATACAGGATTTTTTACTCTAACTTTTAAATTCATACTGTACCTCCTTGTGAGTTTGTTAATAGTTGCTACGATACCTCAAAATGAGGTAAAGAGATAAACTGGATCACCTCCTTACTTTAATCCTACAGAAACCGCTAAGTATCCTAAGATAAGTGTTACAAGCCCTGTTACAATAAGCCACTTGAATTTATCCCACTTATCCCCATCCTTACCCTCCAGCTTGTTAAGCCTCTCAACGGTTTCATTCAGATCCCCACGCATATACTTAACCTCAGTAGCCAGCTCCTTTATAGCTCCGATCATCTCACTGTTACTTTTGAGTATCTCATCATGCTCATTAAGTCGATTAGTGTTACTCTTTGCTCGCTGTTCTACCTCAGTAAGTCTGTGCTCGATGTTAATATTTGCATCTGTAGCCATATCCATAAGATCCTCCTTTCCGCCATAATAAAAGGGAGAGCATTTAGCTCTCCCCATGTGGCTTACTCTGCAAGCTCTGGTAAATCAAGATCAATGAGGATCTGCTTAACCTGCTCTCTGATTACAGGCGGTGCATCATTGATCGTCTTTTTGCCCTTTACAATAAGGGTAGCGTAAATTACTGCCATAGCTTTTACCTCCTTTCTGAGTATTGTTTTTAAGATAATATTGAGTAACATACTACTCATTATCTCCGTCTAAGATTTTTTGTACGGCTTTTCTGAGATCCTTTGGTATATTATCAATAGTCCTTAACCCTTTGCGGATCAAAGTAGCGTAAACCTGTGCCATAATCTTTCTCCTCCCTCTTAGTTAGCTGATAACCCTAACATCTGCTCATACACATCTACTAAGGCTAACTGTAAATCTGTAGCCTGCTCCTCTAAGGAGCTGTTTTTCTCTGCCATTAGCTGGATGTACTCATCTTTCTCATAGATCTCCTGTGTTTCAATTTCAAACCCATCAAACCCAGAGCTAAGATCTCCCTCCTTAGCCTCCTCATGGATCTCTTTGATACCTGTATTTACATATACATGGTAATCATCAATCTCAAGAGGCTTTACGCTCTCCGCTGTAGTTCTTACGTTTACAAATTTCTGCATTACCTTTTACCTCCTTTAAGTAATAATTGTGCGTATATTCTACATTAGGCTCTACATATTTCTGGTATAGCCTAAAGCTATCACAATGCTGTAGCCAGCCCACATAGCTATTAAATGAGCACCACTCACTATAAGTAGGGCTCACATTGTTTTCTCTTTTACTGGAGATGCTAAGCATCCTACGCTTAAATGTTTTGCAAGTCGATTTTCTGAGTAAGGTATACTCTCCGAAAAATCTATAGCCTACAAAATCTACACCTCTTACCTTAGTAGGAAATACCTGCCAGTTATGCTTAAGCACCTGCTTAAGATTTACCGCCATAAACTCATCTAACTCTCTTTTGAGTTTGTGTAATTCCTCTTTACTGCTACCGAAAATAACCATATCATCCATGTATCTAAAGTAGTACTTAACGCCCTTAACCTCTTTGAGCCAGTGATCTACTACAGATAGATTAAAATTACCGTCATACTGGCTAACATAGTTTCCAATGGGAATACCTACGCCATCCACAAACTCTCTACCGTTATCGTCTATGATAATATTTACCGCCACACCTAGCCTCTGGAGGATCTCTATATTTTCCTCTGTGGCTGGACAAGTACTAATACTATCTATGATCTCATCCATTAACCAGATAAGCTCCTCATCCTTAAAGAGCTCTCTATACTTAGCCTTTAGTACATCGTGTACAATGCTGGGATAATACTTTCTTACATCCAGCTTTAAACAATACTTTGTAGCCTCTGGATCTGATACTAAAATACTGGGTATCCACTTCTCCGATACTACTTTTCCATCTTTCTTAATCTTTTTCTTATACCCTCGTAATTGATTGATAATAGGCTGGATCCCTCTGTTAGGGATTGCACTATAGGTATCTTTTGTCATGGAATTAAGTAAGTAGGGCTCTATAACCTGTAAGATAGCCCATTGACATATACGGTCTGGATAGTACGGTAACTTATAAATCTCCCTCTCCTTACTTCCCTCTTTTCTTACAAAAGTTTCATAGTCTGAGGTATGATACCTGTGTTCTATTAGATTTTCCTGTAGCCTCCTTAGGTAATGATCCAGATCTTTCTCTATACGCTTTACCTCTGCATACCACCCTTTACCTCTCTTTGCGTTCTTGTGGGCTTTTCTAAGATTATCCATATCGCATATCTTAGAAAATAAATCTCCAGTATCTTTCATGTGTTTTGGCACCCACCTTATCATAATTTTGTATGTGCATAAGAGGGAGCTAACTACCTGTTGTAGTACCCCTGTGCTATCGTTCACATAACAATCAGTTCTTAGCTTGCTAGGCTAACATGGTTTACGGATCTCCCCGCACATAAGCACCCTCTTAGCTATTTTTTACCGCTCCTCATAGAGGAGTTTTATGTTTTGGCAAGAGCCACGGTAGCTAAATCTCACTTATATAAATAAGTGTCATGGTGTAACACACTTTTACTATTTTTCTTTTTATATGCACATATAGTAAGTGACTGCTGATATTCCGATTGCGATTAGAGGAGGTATTATTCAGATTAAGATACCATGCACCACATTTAGTACCATTATTCCATTTACCACCTAATTTAGTAACACGAAACGCCTTTTAGCTACCGACAAAAAGGGTAATAAAAAAGAGCTTTACAGCCCTCTCTATTACCCTCTTTGATTTCTTTATTTTGTTGAGTTTATGATGCTATTGTTATGCACTAATCTTTGTCTGAGGCACATACAGCAAGCGACCGCCGACACTCCGAACGCGATCCGAGGAGGCATTACCCAGATGAAGAAACCATGCACCACACCTAGCACCATAAGTCCATCTACCACCCAATATAGCAACACGAAAACCATCATTGTTATTCCAATAATAATCTCCTACTGGGAGGTTAGATGCACCGTTATGCTCCGCACAAAGGAAAAGATCTGGATGATCCTCATCGTATCCAAAGCCACTAATATAGCCCTCTCCTGTGGCAATATTAAAATCTAAGGCTTTGTATCCATCGGCTGTAGTATCATCCTTACACTCTCCATAAGGCTTAACAAAAGCATTGTATACTCCGCTTGCCTTATCGTTATAAATATTGATAGCATCCAGCCAAGTCCAGATATTACCCCAGAGGTTTTCTTCTCCTCTGTAAGATACTGAGCACTTACCATCTACTCCAGCGTTAGGATCAATACCAGATCCATTACCTAAACCAGAGGTAGCACCTGTTACTACAGCCATGTTAGTAGATCCATCGTCTGTAAAAGTACTTACACCCTGTCCGATAACGCTTTGAGCGTTCATAGAGGCATACTCTACTAAGATAAGCCACTGAGTAGCTGTAAGAGCGAAAATGTTATGAGATTTCCAGCCCTTACCTCTGTTAGTACAGAGCTTTCTTACGTTTGCTCTAGTGAGGTTCTGTGTAAGTCCACTGGCTGGCTTAGCACCTGCAATAGAGGAGAGCATATCTGTAGCAAAATCCGCTACCTGCTCATCCGCCTTAAGGTATGCTCCAGCGGAGGTATCAAAGATAGATCCCTCAAAGGCTGAGAGGTAAATCTTATCCTGTAAGATACCGTTATCATCTAAGAAACCATCCACAGGCTTAAATCCTGCCTTAGGTGTAGGGCTGATATAAAATCTAGCCTTATCATATTTCTTACCTCTACCAGAGGAGGAAACGCTGGATTTTACAGGCACAACCTTAGTATAGAATAAAGGCTGTTCTACCATAGTCTGTACCTTAGTACCGCTAGGATATTCTGTAGTACCCTTTGTAATGGTAGCTGAGGTAGCTCCTGCCTCTGAGTAACCTGTTTCCCCTCTGTAGGCTACCATAACGCCCTCATTAGTAAGGTTACATCTCTTTCTACCACCCCACGGAGCGAGCTTATCAAAATCTGCACCAGAGGTAAGATTTTCTGCTCCTGCTAATCTTGTAAATTTCTTATTTACAAAATCTACCTCTACTCCGTATACATCGGAGCTCTCATAGCCTACAAAGCTCTTAACATCGTTAATCTGCTCCTGTAAATTAACGATCTGGGCTACAGTAGCTCCAGCGGTAGGATCTACGTTTACCTTTACGCTAGAGGCATTAGATACCGCTGTTACAAGATCCACCATAAGGGAGCTCACACCGATACCATTAAATGGAGGCATATAATCCGCTGTAGCGGTACTCTCATCTGCCACTGAGATACTGTAGAGGATCTCTCCAGCCTGTGGATCATTTGCATAAAGTCCTAAGTTTCTTACATAATAACCCTGCCCTAAGGTCTGATTAGAGAAACTAGCGGATACTGTAACATTAGATCCATTCTTTCTCACTACAGAGGCTACCTTTTCCTCCTGTTTGATAGTACCGATACCTGTCATACTTGCCAGATCCCCAGATAACTTAGCATCGGATACCTTGATCTTAGTAAACTCCAGCTTAGTAGTACCTGCTACCACTTTTGCTAAGAGTTCCTGTCCTTTTTTTGTGATTACTGCACTCTTAAAAGCACCCATTTTATCACACTCCTTTTCTTTAATTTATTGTAATAACTGTAGCTGTGTTTACAGGGCTTGCTACAGTAGTATTACCGCTGTTAGTTGCTTTGCTGTTAATATCGTGGGTAATGATTTTTGTAAACGCCATTCCAACGCCTACTCCCTCATAATGAGGGCTTTCTACCTCATCCTTTACAGCTATATCCATTGTGATAGCTCCAGAGGAGCCTCCTGTAGATAATGCCTGTGCTACATTGAGATCTGAGCTCTTATTTACAGTACTCTTTATATCGTGAGTGATAATGTGAGTACCAGCTCTGCCTAAGCCTACACCGTAGTACATAGGGCTCTCTGTAGCTATCTTAGGGTTAATATCGTTTGTGATCTGATACCTCATAGCCACACAGGATACTACCGCCACACTAAAAGGAGTTGTATTTCCCTCCTCCAGAGTGTTTTTAAGATCCAGCACCAGATTACAGGGGATCATATCCTGCAAAATAGAGGAGATCGTATCAAACGCCCCCTCTATCCCTAAATGAGTTATAATCTCTACAAAATAATTTTTATAATCTGGATTAACGCTAAAGTTATCATCTCCACAGATACTAATAAGCCTGTTATAAAGCTCTTTCTCCGTATAAGGTACTTTATCATTCCACTTAACCAGCACATTAAAACGCCTTGTTTCTAGGCTGGCTCCTGCCTCTGGGTAAATACCCATCATATCCTCAAAACGCTTAATACCGTACTCATCCGCTGTTTCAATAAACATATTGTTAAGAGTACGCTCAATCTGTTCTAGGATGTACTTAAGCTCTGGCGTTTCCGCCTTTGCTATCTCCTTAAACTCTTTAAGCTGTCGGAGTACAGGCATCCAATAGCCTAATAGATCAATCTCTCTAGCCAATATAAACACCTCCTAACAGAGGTATCTCCTCCTGTGCTAAGGCTAAGTTACTGGCTACATCGTTTAGCTGTGTATCCGCCACATCTAAGATCCCATCCAGATTAAGGAGCCTGTTTTCTATCTGAGAGATACGCACTACTAAGTTACCTTTCTCCCAGTTCTTACGCATTTCTAAGAAATACGCCTCCAGAGTTTCCTCCGCCTTAGGTTTTACCTGTGACCACTGGTAGCCATCATTTAGAGTTATTCTGGATTTTATGCTTACTGTCTTACCCACAGCGGATACTACTGTTACGGTATGACCTATAGGAGCTATGCCACTACCTGTACCCTGTGGATCTGGATCTATAGCCTCCTGCACCGCTTTTACCAGTGTGCTAGATGCTACTCCAAAATCACTATTGATAATGATTAACTTAACAGTGCCTCCCCCATTCCACACAGGGATAACCACTGTACCGCCTACACCATCCAGAGCATCGGTTTTCTCTACATAATCCTGCTTATTACCGCCAAAAGGGTTACTATCAAAGGAGTTAAGGTATCGTGTCCTTAGAGCCTCTGTATCCTCCTCATCCTCCGCTGGGATAAGGAGCTCTGTAAGCTCTCCAGTAAGATCCTTATCAATGTACTCAATGGAGCTAAGCTCTCCAAAAAACTTATTGCCATTAGTACCCTCTGTTTCACACTCCATCTTATAATAAAAATAGCCATCGGCACTCTCTATAAATGCTGTGGCTACATAGTTAAGCTCATTCAGATTAAATCTGGATCCTATAGGGATCTCCATATTAAATTTACCCTTTAGAGTAGCCTTAGTAGCCTCATAAGGGATAATACCTCTTTCCTTACATCGGAGGATTAGAAATTCTCTTACTGCGGTATCTGCATACCCATTATTTACGATATTACCTAGTTGGATATATACATCTGCGTGCTCTGCGGATACAGGGGCTATAGCGTTCATAATAACGGAGCCCTCACGCTTATCTACATCACTTGCCACCCTTGCTAGGGATCTATCTAATATATTTTCGTATGTCTGATCCTCATACATCCATTTCCACCTCCTTACTACCTACATCTGTTACCAGAGTAAATTTTATGTGGAGTACATCTTTAATCTGGGATACCTCCAGATCTTGTACTCCTGTTATGTGCTCATTCTCAAATAAGCACTCCTCCATATACCGCCTTACCTCGCTATTAAGGTACTCCTCACTGTAGCTATATCCGATGAGATCATAAACCTCATCCCCATAACCCCAGCTATATATAATCCAGCGGTATCTCTTAGCCTTAAGAGCTAAGTAAGCCCACACACAAAGAGCATCTACACCAGTTACAATCCTCCCTGTGAGTGTGCCTTTTTCAAAGTCGATCTCATACTCACGGATAGAGGAGGCTGTTACCTCTTGATCCGCTAGAGTAAGATCCTCTGTTGTTGCAAAAGGAAATAAACTCATTTACGCCTCCACCACCCTTGCTATGATTACATACTTGTTATTATCATTAAGTTTCTGTACCAGCACCATATCCCCAGCTTTAAGCCCATCAGTATAGGTTATCTGGCTCTGTTTCCATGCCCTAGTATCTGGATCTGGGTTATCCTTACTGGCAAAACCGTTACTCTGTGTAGTATCCACAGATACTCCAGATACATAAGGTACTTTTATTTGTCTGGTATACCCTGCTACTAAATAATCTGCTATATACAGATCCTCAGCATTGAGTACCAGATCATCTATCTTTACGCTGTTAGAGCTTTGCATTATTCCTAGCTGGGCTAAGGTAGGATTATCTTTAGCTCCCTGTGATCGCATCATCTCTAGCACTTCTGCATATTGATGATCGTTTTTCATGTTATTCCCAGTACCAGCCATGCTATCCCTCCTTAGTATCCATCATTTGTTTTAGAGTTACTGTTAAGCTCATGGTAGCTACTCCATTTTGCCATGTATGAGTATCTGCATCTATCCACACTACACCGCTGAGCCCTGTAGAGCTATCTCTCACTACCGCCCCTGCTCCTGTTACTGCCTCATTGAGGTTTACACACTCCAGAGTAAAGGTTTTCTCAACCGTCTTAAACATACTCTTAGCTGTGGTAGTAGCATCCTTGCCCTCCTCTTTAGTGTAAGTCTGCTGGAATATACCGTACTTTTTCACATCTGCATCATTTTGTACTACTCCCTGTGGTTTACCCTCTCCGTCATAAATACGAACCTTATTAACCATGTTAGTAATGCTCTCTTTATAGTTAGAGCTGGTAATATTGCTATCCTCTGTGATCTCAATACTGCATACCACCTTACCCATTTCCTCTACATTGAGGTAGCCTTTTTTAGCTACCACCCTGTAGCTTACTCCGTTCTGTTGATATGCCTGTGTATAGGCTCTCATAATAATCTCATAGATAGATACATTCTGTACTATGAGTTTCTGTGTTAGCCCTGTCTGAGCTAAGGAGCCTACAGGGATCTCCATATCATCACACACCATCTGAGTTATCGCCTCCGCTGTTTTAGAGCTAAAATTGTAAGTGGCGTTACTCTTGATGGTATAGAAAAGAAGATCATAACAGGTATAAGTAACTGTACCTGTGGTACTGCTTGCCTCCCTCTCTACTACATAGCCTCTAAAAAGCTCTGTTTTTCCATCATCCTCAAATAGATAAACAGGATCCGCTAAGTTTATGGTAAGAGGAGTAATATTTTTATCTAATGGAGCGTTTACAATGTGTAGCTCTAACTTTCTGGCTACCTCTGTTTTACTACCGCCCCAGCTCATAGAGGATACATACTCTGTTATGTCTGTATTCTTATGCACTACTATCACTCTTTACCACCTCCTAAGGGATCGTTAATACTTGATTAGGATAGATAAGATTAGGATTTTTTATCTTATCCCTGTTAGCATTATAGATCTTAGTGTACTGAGCTCCACTACCGTAAAACTGTTTAGCTATTTTCCAGAGGCAATCTCCACGCTTTACCGTGTAGGTTCTGGCTGTATTAGTAGCCTGTGGCTTTGTAGCCCTTACTGTAGGCTTTACAGTAGCTATAGTAACGGTAGCTCTCTTTGTCTTTATCTTTTTGTACTCCTTTATATTACAGGTATAATAAATATCTCCTGTAGCATCCTGCTCTCCCCACACAAAGCTCTCTACTGTAGCCTCCATGTTAAGAGTGCCTGTAATGATAACCCTAATAGGAGTACCAGACTTTCTCCAGCTCTCGATCTTCTCTACATAAGTTAAGGGCTGTTTACGCCCTGCATTATTGCTAAAGTTATAATCTTTTGCTGGAAAAAAAGACTTAAGAGAAATTTCTCTTAAGCCTGTATTACCGATAAGGTTTACATCTCCCACCTGTATTACATTGACAACCGTATTTTTATGAGCTACGGACACCGTGTAATCAGAGGGCTTAACTGGGAGTTGAAACTTATCGCTATTCTGTTGTAACCAAAATTCCATTAAGTATCCTCCTCCCTGTTAAGTCATATTAGGTAACAACTTTTTGAATTTTGCCACCATATCAGAAACAACCTTATCTGTATCTGCCTCTTTCTCAATGATTACCGTATCCGCCAATTTTTCAATCGTTACGGATCCGATACCACCGCTCTTAGGCGTATCTCCATCCTGTGGATTTCCTGTACCTCCTGTACCGCCTTTATCATCCTGTGGATCTGGATCTCTATCTATAGGCTTAACATCGCTAAGCTGTACGCCCCTTGTGCTCATAGCCCTATCATATTGATCCGCTTGATTTCTTGTTAAGACTTTCTCGCCTTGATGGAGGATAGCTGGGTAATTGTCATACGGTACTCTGTCTTTACCATAAGCAAAACCTAAAGCACTCTTAACCTTGCCTCCGATACCTCCTACAAAGTCCTTAGCCTTTGAGATTGCACCACCAATCTTATCAACAAAACCACTGATAGCATCTATCGCTCCGCTTATTACACTTGTTACGGTTCCGATCGCTGTAGATACAGCACTGGAGATACCACCGAAAATAGTGGATACCGCATCAAATAAGCCTTGAAATACACTCTTAATGGTTTCTACGATAGTGGTAATCGTAGAGCTTGCACTGTCGAAAAATCCACAGATACTACCCCAGATTTGAGAGATATATGGAGCTAAGAAATTGAATACCGTTTCAATTCCTGTAAGAAGTCCATCCACTACAGTAAGGATCACATCTACTACTGCACTGATTATAGGGGCTAAAGTCTGCCATACAGTAGATACTACTGTTACTACTACAGATACAATAGTTTGAAATAATCCCATGTGATTTCCGATCACTGTAAGTACTTGCTGGATCACATTTCCCACAAAAGTAAAGATAGAGCTCAATGTAGGCATAATAGCTACAATCGCATTTATCACTACTGTAATGATCTGTTGGATCACTGGCATAGCTGTTACGATGATATTAGTAATAGTCTGGATCACTGGCACAATATAAGGGATGATCTGAGATACACCGCTCAGAATCGTACTAATTACCTGCCCTACTACAGGAGCTATCTGTTGTACCGCTGAGATAATCGGAGGGATGATAGGTAAGATCGTATTGATCGCCTGTACTATTCCATCCTTAAGCCCAGAGAACATACTAGCAATACCGCCACCGTCTACCTTTACATTAAAAAGCTGATCGAAAATAGCTTGCAATGCTCCAGTATCAATACCGATATTACCCAGCCCTGTAAAGATTGCATCCTTGATAGATGTAAGGAGTGGTAATACATTTTCCTTAATCTGAGGAGCTACCTTTTCTACCGCTGTTCCTATTGCTGTAGGCAAGTTGCTAAAAATCGTCTGGAGCATCGGTATAAAGTTACCAAAGAAAAAGGTACTTGCACTCTCTACCAGCTCTCCCATACTTCTAGCTACTGCCTCTCCATCCCCTATAGATAAATTACCTAAGAGGTTAGTAACTGAGGCTTTCATCATCGCAAAAGATCCGCTAAAGGTCTGCTCTGCCTCTCTTGCTGTGGTTCCTGTGATATTTAGTTTATCCTGTATTACTCCGATAGCTGTATATACATCCGCTAAGTTGTTTATATCGTACTTAGTACCAGTGATAGCCTGTGCATCCTTAAGGAGCCTATCCATCTCCTCCTTAGTACCACCATAACCCAGCTTAAGGTTATCAAGCATCGTGTAATTTTGCTTTGCAAAGCCTTGATAAGCGTTCTGGATGGATCCCATATCAGTACCCATCTTGTTAGCGTTATCCGCCATATCTATCATAGCTTTGTTAGCAATCTCAGCGGATTTATTTGTATCCCCTGCACACGCACTCAATAGAGAGGCACTAAATGAGGTAACATTTTCCATATACTCATTAGCGGATAAGCCTGTTGTTTTATACGCTTGATTAGCATACTGTAACATCTTATCTACCGCTGAGGTATCTGTGCTACCGTCACTATTAGTTTTTGTGTACAGTGTTTCCACACCGCCTATACTTTGCTGTAGTTTAGCTCCCTCTCCTAAGGATTTACCCATAAGAGCTGTAGCTCCTGCTCCTGCAATTCCTACAGCGATTGTTACGCCTTTTGCAAGGCTCTTAAGTGTACTACTGATCTTACCCAGTACAGCACTAGCTCCATCCTTTACAGCTACCATAGCCTTTACAGACATATTACCGATGGATTTTAAGCTACTGCCTATACCGTGGAGGATCTTACTAGCACTGTCTTTTACTGCTATAAAAGGTTTTGCTACCGTCTTTCCTACGGATTTCAGTACACCGCCTACCTTACCCAGAGGAGCACTTGCTTTATCCCTCAAAGTAACAAAGGGCTTAGCTACTGTTTTCCCTACGGATTTTAGGGAGTTTCTAACCTTTGTGATCCCTCTAGTGGCTCCATCCCTAACAGAGATAAAAGGCTTAGCCACTAGCTTTCCTACTGTTCGTACACCTACCCTTATTTTATTTAATCCAGATGTAGCTCTATCATGGATTCCTACCGCTACTGAGGTTACTTTATCTCGTAGCCCCCCTAAGGTATTTTTAATCTTAGCTAAGCCCTGTGAGGCTAGATCTCGGATCTTTACAATAGGAGTAAAAGTAGTGGCTATTTCTTTAAGCCTCTGCTTAATTTTTCCCACTGTACTAACCGTGAGATCCTTTAGCTTAATCACTGGAGAGAATACCTTTTTAGTAAGATCCTTGATCCTCTGGGTTATTCTCTCTACCTTTTCTGTAGCTTGATCGTCTACCTCCGCTCTGGTTAATGCTCTCACATTCCCCAGCCTATGCACTCTACTCTCTACCTCGCTGATAGTAGGAGAGGCATTATCCTCTACCTCCACCTCTGGAGTAGCTGTGGTAGTATTGACGGTATCTAAGGTATCCTGTATAGCACCAATAACCCCAGAGGCGTTATCCTGTAAGGATACCTCTGGGGATACTGTTGTATTGCCTACATTCTCTACAGTTTGTCTAACGCTCTCTACTACTCCAGAGGCGTTATCCGTAGCATTGATAGTAGCATTAACCCTTGTACGCCCCATCTGTTGCATACTCGCATTAGTTTTATCTATCTGCTCCGAAAATTCACGCTGTAAACCTAGATTTTTCTTAAGGGTAGCATACATATTATCTTTTAAATAAAGTTTTGCACCAAACTCTACCGCCATATATGCCACCTCCTCTATGTGAGTAGATTGATATTGTACATAACACTATTACTCTTATTTGCCCTCTCTAGCTCTTTGTTATTATCATCTATCTCCTGCTCATAAAAAGCCTGTAATACTAAGAGCTCTCCTCTAGGCAATTTATAAAATACAGATGGGAGTACTCTACCGTGTTTCCAGTAGTAATACATCATCTGGGTAAGCCCATCTGTACTTATGAGTTTTTTACTTCTTTAACCGCATTATCTCCGAAACCTGCCAGCTCAGAGATCTCTCCGTAAATCTTAGCGATCTCTCCAGAAAGTAAGATCGCTCTTACCAGATCCTTAGGAGTAGATACCTTAAACTTACTCATAAGCTCCTTATTTTTGAACATCGGAGCACCTGTAGGATCTACAACTCCCTCAATTACTGTAAAGAGCTGGAGCTGTGTAATATCAATATCTGCATCCTTGCCCTTTACATCAATGCTCATATCCTGTATCTCCTCAAACTTAGCTGGAGTAATCGCCTTAATTGTGAGGATAAATGGAGAACCGTATACCTGTGATAATCTGGTAATCTCTACCTCCTTAGTAGGGAGCTTAATTTCTCCTACATCAGATCCTAAGAGGAGATCTAAGATATTAACCGCCTCTTTCTTTTCTGTTTCCTCTGCCTGTACTGCCTCTACATTTACATTCTTTGTAGCCATTGTTATAGCCCTCCTTAATTTTTCATATAATAAAAATAAGGGGAGGTTTTACCCTCCCCAACCTGCACTCTTATAACTCTTACTGAGGAGTAATCTGATCTAAGTACTCGTAACCTGTAAAGGTAAACGGAGCCTCTGTTTCAAGAGGTTTCTGAGCCTCCCAATCAAAGAGAGTAAGATCATCCATCTGTACTCCTGTGATAGATACACGCTCTGCACCGTAAGCATCTGGATCCGCTAACTTACTGATAAGCGTAAAGCGTACATCCTGCTTATTTCTAACCATATTAGCTACCTTAATAGCCATTCTGGAATTTA
Source organism: [Eubacterium] eligens ATCC 27750 (assembly GCF_000146185.1). NCBI lineage: Bacteria > Bacillati > Bacillota > Clostridia > Lachnospirales > Lachnospiraceae > Lachnospira > Lachnospira eligens. The sequence continues at coordinate 16,317 of NC_012782.1, forward strand.
CCTTGTGCATAGTAAGAGATCCTGTACCCTTACATCCGACAACCTTGTTATCAGTGAAGAAAGTACCGCACTGTTTAATCTCCTCTTTTGTAAACTCTACCTTTGCCTGTGCCTTATAACACTCTCCTACATAATCTCCGTCTAACCAGAGCTCTCCAAAGGTACCGTTACAAATTCGCTTTGTTTCTACTGCCATCTGTAATTACCTCCTTAATCCTTATTGATGAAAATATCTACATCCTCGATAGCATCTAAGATAGAGATAGTACCCTTAAGGAATACATGAGAGCCTGTATTAGCCTCCTTAATAGCCTGCTCATCCATCTCAGAGGTATCTACTCCGATACTCTCTAAGTACTGTTTCTGCTTAGCTACATTGATCTCCATAGTAGAGCTATCAGCCTTAAGCCAGCCCTTACCACCCTCTGTAGCCTCCAGCCCTCTAAGGTAGCCCTTGATAGCTGTAATCAGTAAGCACTTATTATCATAAGAGTTACTGTAGTTACCGATGTAGCTCTTGTTAATAGTGCTGTAAATATCTCCCTCAATCTGATCCTGTATAGCATTGATCTTGATTTTCTGGAGATCCGCTGTTTCTACCTCTGTAACTGTAGTGAGGGAGTTTACACCTCTTGCAATTACAACACGCTCTCCATCGTTATAGAGAGTGAGCTTACCGGCATCAATAGCGGTATCTACTTCCTCATCGCTATCTACCAGAGGGATAGCTGTTACCTCAGTAAGAGGCTTATAGGTAGCCGATACTCTGAGATCTAAGCCAGCTAACAAGCCAGCAATTCTACTACAGTACTCCGCCTCTGTATACTGCTTTTCTCCTACCTCGATCTTATTTGTAGCGGAGCTGTTTACTACCTCAAAGTTAATAACGCCCCTGCTATCTCCAGCGGTCTTAGGGAGTACTGCTACAGGTCTGCGTACAGAGTTCTTTCTGATACCCTTAACCCATGTAGCCAGCTTAGTAGCCTCCTCTGTGGTAAGATCTGGAGCTCCTACAATGTAATTTACTTTCTGTGTAGCAAAATACTTTGTAGCCTCATCGTAACTCTCTGCTGTTGTATCCATCGTGTAGATAATTACCTTAGATGGAGAGCCGATAAACGCTCTCTCAATATAAGCGGTATTCTCTTCACTAAAAGCACTATCTCCAGTAGGGATCTCATCCACACTACGGAGCACCATAGCTCCCTTGTTTTTGGCATCCTTAAGCATAATACCTACAATGCCTGTAGATCCGTTCTGGATGGCTGTTACTGCCTTTTTGGAAAACTCAATAATAATATCTGGTAATCCCATTCTGTTTAACCTCCTATCCGTTTGTTACTGTCTTTGTTTCAATATCCACATCTCCAATAAGCTCATAGTTATCCTCTACAGGTACATCCTCTGTAAAGTTGAGAGTGATCTTTACATATAAAGCTCCCTCACTAACCCTCACATCATCGGAGTAGTTTTCTATCTTTGCATATCTAGGCTTTTCCTTTACTCCAGCTAAAGGGATCACAGGTACAACCCTCTTAAGGAGGAAAAGCCTTTTAAGCTCCTCCTTTACCTCATAGAGCTTTTCCGCTACCACTTGATTAGCCTCACTTCTTTTTGCAAAGTAAATGATCTGAAATATCGGATCATCCTCATACACATTGATATTTTTTAGCTCGCTACTGCCTGTAGCCAGCGTTACATAAAAGCTGTTACGCTCAAAGTTATTAGGAACCTCCTCTATATGCACTGGCACCCCAGAATAAGCGGAGGCTATAACCCTGCATACGCTGTTAAGCAATCTCATAAGCTACCTCCCTCTATCTCTCTGCCTATTTGCTGTAAAAAGCTCTCTACCAGCCTGTTAAGTCTGGGCTTAGCATCATGCATACCTTTTTCCATAAAAAAAGAGCCATTTACATAGCGCTCTTTTAACATGATCCCTTTTTGGTTCCTGTTCTTAAGGTATTTAGCTTTTCCGCCCACACTCAGCTTATCCGCTGGTAAAAATCTCTTATGCTGTACATGACCATCATTTACATACAGAGCATACTCTACATTAGTTCCCACCTCTACAAAATCGTGAGGTATCCCATCTCCGAAAATGGTAATACTATCTACTAACCGTGAGGTATCTACTGGCACATGAGGTATAACCTCGCCATGATAGATATTAGCCATCCTCTGGAGTAGGATCTTTTTCTTATCCGCCCATTTATCCACAAACTTACTAAAGTTCTCTACAAAATCATCCCAGCCCTCGATAGTAAAGCCCTCCACTATACCTCCTCCTCACTGAGGAGCGATACAATGAGCTGAGTACGCTTTTTGTAAGGCTTATCTGCAATAGCCTTAAACTCCGTACTCATAATAGGCTTATCGTACTCATCCAGCTCATAGATATATAAAATATCTCCCCTTTTGATAGGAGCCTCTGGATCTGTGTAGAGTGTAAGATCTGTGGTATTCTTTTTCTGTGGCTGGAGCTGTGCTGTGGTAGTACTACTCTCTGCGGTATGGCACTCATAAGTACCAACCTCTACAAGAGTTTTATTAGGGCGATTAAACTCTCCTAAAGTTGAGGAGTATCTTTTTACTACCACTTGCTTATCATAGAGAAACTGCATACTTTAGCCCTCCTTATATCCGCCTACTGGATCATCCAGCGTATAGGATCTAGGGAATAGCTGACGGTATGGGTACAGCTTTTTTTCTACTGATACAGGTAATGGATCATCAAAGGTTACACTCTCATCCGCTAAGGTATAAGAGCTCTCCCCCTCAGCCCCCAGCTTTCTAAATCGCTGGATAGCTAAATCCTCCTGCACATTCCTAAGCTGTTTAGGGAATACATCCGCATACCCTGTAATAATGCCCTCATCGTTAGTAAGAGCCTCTATAAAGGTATCTCTGCAAAATGCCTCTATATCCTCTCTTGCTTTCTCTAAGAGCACACTCAATAGCCCCAGCTTTTTTGTGTTATCCTTTGATATTCCACAAAGGATCCTACAACGCTCTAAGCTATCCATAGGAGATCCCTCCTTATTCCTCTACAAGCTCTACGCCCTCTAATCCAGCCAGATACTTAGCTACTGCTAAATTGTCTGTACTAGCCTTACCATCACTGAAATACACGCCTACAGCGGATACAGTTAAGTAAGGATTTTCAGAGGTAAAGTGATACACCTTTTTAGGCTTATCCTCTTTCTTTTCCTCCTGCTCTGGAGTTACCTCTGGGGATACAGCACCCTCTGTACCCTTTTCCTGCTCCTGTTTTTCATCGGCTGGAGCATTTACCGCATCTTTCTTTTCCTCCTGCTCTGGAGTACTCTGTGCTTTTCTAGGCATATCCTTTTACCTCCTTACCAAAAATTAAAGACTTGCCTCTGTGATAGAGATCTTAGATCCTGCATGGCTGTTAAGGAGCTTGATTGTACTCTCATTAAGTACATGACCTTTGAAATAATCTCCAGCCTTAGGGAGATCCTCATAGAAAGTACCTCTAAGCTCTGCGATCTGTACCTCTCCTAAGTCTACTGTAAGAATAGTCTTAGTATCAGCGTAACGATCCAGTACTAAAGAGATTTCTCCAAAGTCTGTTACGATCTTCTGTACTCCGATACCAAGTACATTCTGCATAGATCCGTTATCGCCCAAGAAACGTACATTGTTACCTGCCTTAGCAAGATTGTTAATCATACGCTTAATATTTGCATTTACAAAAGAGAAATACTCTCCCTGTGCTCCATGATCCCACATCTTCTGGAGTGCATCTAAGAAGTGATCCTCCGTAAGCGCTCCCTTTGTTTCTACAACATTGTTAGCATTTACCAGATTTACAAGTCCGTTCATCTGTCTAGGAGTAGCTCCGCTCTCCAGAGCCTTAGTACCGTTAAGGAAGTACCACTCCATATCTCTCTTAGTTTCTACTAAGCGATCCTGTACCTCAGCGTTAAATACATCGTTGATACCCATAGGATTGAGGGATCTAGCTGTACCAGATACCTGTGTTACCTTTTCGATAATCTGACACACATTAGAGAGTGTTTTTCTGCTAGAAGTGATAACCTCCCCTGCCTCAGAGCCCTCTAATTTAAGAGTACCTCTCTCAGAATTAAGCTCTTTCTCTCTCCATGTTACTGTAATATCCTTTGCTGGTACTACCTGCCCTCTACTCATAAGCAAAGTAGTAAGCGGAGTATCTGTAGGAGATGTCTGCTTAATCTCCTCTGTGAGGTCTACAACCTCATTTTCAAGAAAATCTTTTCTTTTAATCATGTCTGCCATTTCTTATTACCTCCTGTTTGAGTTATTTGTTTTGAGGAGCTGGCTTACTCCTCATCTCTGTTTCTGTAGGCATTGAGTTTTTCACTAATCATGCCCTTTACATTTCCAGCCTTTTTGTACTCATCATACTTAGTTTCATCTTTCTTGTTAGATGAGGATCCTGTAGCTGGAGTGGATCCCTTGAGAAACTCAGCTTTAGCCTTTGCAACTTCCTTAGCCACCTCAGCATCAAAGAGCTTTTTCATACCCTTTACTCTCTCAGTGAGTTTAGTTTTACGCTCATCCTCATCTGTGATAGTTGCTAAATCCTCTACAGCGATAAGGTTTCTAAAGCCAGCATCCAGCCCCATCTCCTGTACTGCATCTACTACATCCAGCTTTAAACCCTTGATAGTAAGATCCAGATCTCTCTTAGCCTGTGCCTGTAAGCGTTCCTGCTCCTCCGCCTGTCTACGCTCATCCTCTGTCATTTTTTCCTTAGCCTGCTTATCCGCCCACTCTTTTTCCTTTTTCTTAATGGCATCCGTTACTCTCTTATCTGCCATCTTTTCATACTCTTTCTGGAGTTCTGCTCTGATCTCCTCCTCTGTCTTTACCTTAGGAGTGCTATCTGCACCTGCTCCAGTAGTGTTAGCGTTAGCTGTGGTATTAGTCTGGGTACCGTTACCCTGTTCCTGTGTCTGTGTAGCTGTGTTTGTGTTTACATCTGCCATAGTTGTTATCCTCCTTAAAATGAGTTATATAATGCTGATCCCTCGTAAGTTATCTGCAAAATATCCCTACTGTTTCTACATAAGTTAGGGTAAATATCTGGAGAAAATATGTATTTACTATGTAATCTTTTTTCAGTTTCTTTAGATTTTTATTTCAGAGCAAAAAAAAGAGGCTAACAAGTTTTTACACCTGTTAGCCTCTCCTGTGAGTTAATCCCACATATCATCCTCTGGTAAATCCTCCAGCACTTTATAAAAGTTAGGGATCTCTGCTATCGTCTTACCCTCTTTAATCTGAGTAAGTACCTCTATCTTTTCATCTAAGAGCTCATCACTATCCAGATTAAAATATTTCATCTCTGGAATACCGATAGCATAAGATAAAAGATCCATAATCTGTATTTTCTTTTCCTCCATTACTTAGGCACCTCCTTTAACATAGCCTCCACGCATCCTCTCAATGCTGTTACAATCTCTGGATAATCCTCAGCTAAAATATCTATAAGCTCTGGATGTCCTACGCAAAGAGAGGCATAGTTAGCTAAACTCTCTGAGCAATTAGGATTAGTCCTACGCCTATCTGTATAATAAGCGGATCCGTGACCGCATGTAACCTGTCCAGTATCTCTAAAAGTTCCCTTACTTACTGCATCGTAAATATCCTGTAATCCAGATACTCCGCCTCCAAAAAGAGCCCTACACTCATTATCTGCCTCCTCATTAACCTCTTTTGAGAGTTTCTTATAAAGGCTATTGTATTTTTTCCAATCAATCTTTCCAGATCTATACTGCTCTTTAAGATCCTCATGCTGTGTATTAAAGGTTTCTTGTTGCTTTTTATATATTATATCACACTCTTTGGCAAAATCCTCAAAGAGCTTTTTAGCCTTATCTCCGATAACTGGAGTAGCCTTATCAAACGCCTCTACAAGAGGTTTATAAGACTGTGAAAACATTTTACTAGGTAACCTATCCTTATTATCCTTAACAGTTATCAGCATATCTAAAAAGTGCATCTCCTCATGTAGGTTAGTATCATAGGTGCCGATATAATTAGGATTTATTTTAGGGATACCTACATCAAAAACATATTCAAAATTTCTATTCCATGATCTTTTAACCCTGTGCTCTCCATGTGTTACCTTTAATACTACCTCATCGGATAGCCCATCACACAATTTATCCATCTTAGTATATAGTGCTACCACATTAGGATCTACGGATGTTTTAGAGTTCATATAATCTAATAGAGCTTGTGTATTTTTAGCCTCTGGCTTAGTTGCATAAAAAACTTGTGGGTAATCTGTGAGCTTAATCTGCTCTGGTACAGGAGTAGGATTTTCTTTAAGTTCTTTCTCTACTGTCTTTGTATTAACCTTTTCTACAATTTTTACCTCCTCCTGCTTTTTAGCCTCTGCCTCTCTCCACTTCTCATAGTTCTCAGCACCTCTAACGGATCCTGTAAGCTCATTAAGCTCATTATCCTCAAAGGTATCACTTACTACAGGAATATACACACATCTACAGTTAGGATGGCGTGGGAGAGTAGGCTCCTCTCCCCTTTTGAATACCTTACCATTATCCGCCCTGCAATACTGGCAAGTTCTACTATCTCCACCATTAGCACAGCGGTATTTAAGCTCCTCTACTCCAGTATCTTTATATACATCATCGTGAGCACAGTAAGTAACTCTCTTTGTTTCTGTCCTTGCTACCCTCTCAGCGTTATATCTAGCTGTATCTATGCCCTTATTGATCCTATCCGTGATCTGAGGTATTCCCTCTCCTAAGATCATGCTCTGAGTAAGTCCTACACGGAGATTTCTACCCAGCCTCTCCTTGTCCTGCCAGAGCCTATCTGAGAACATAGCACCGCTCCACGGATAATCTAAGGTTTTCTGTATCAGAGCTGGATTAAGCCTGTTAAAATTAGCCTTTACTGTTATGCTCTGCCCCAGATCGTACACCTGTCTTAAAAACTGATCCGTATAGATATTACTAAGCCCCTGTCTAAAAGTAATCTGCTCTTTCTGTCCTAAGGCTTTTATCTGCTCTCCGATCTGCTCAAATAATCCTCTACTCCGTGTGAGTGCTGATTGATTAGCATAACTCCACTCTCCCCCAGCCTTTTGTACCTTTGCTATAGTTTCTGTTACGCTGGCAAGGATCTCTTTCTGGCAACTAGCGTAAATAGAGGCTAAGACTTTCTCCATCTTAGCCTCATCCTCAAACGCTTTGAGATTATTTTTAAGTACTGCATCCTCACGCTCCTTAATGAGCTTAGCTCTCCTCACACTGTCCTCATGGAGGATCTTTTTCTGCTCTGGAGTAAGCTCTGAGTATGGGATACCGTACATTTTCGCTACTTCTTTATTTATATAGCCTACATTAGCCACTCTTTACACCTCCTTACAGCCTCATATAGCCCTTTTACTGTTCTGGCTGAGGAATTGTAGCCCCCTGTGCATTTAAAGCCTCCTGTGGGCTATTCTGTGCGTTAAGGTTAGGGAATAAATTATTGCTATCCTCTGTAACATTCTGCATAGAGTAAGGATCTGTACTCTGTCTATCTCTTTCCTTATCTGCCTCCAGCTTTTCCAGCACTTCCTTAGGGTTATCAATGAATGGGAGTAAGCTGAGGAGCGTTTCCTTATCCACTTTTCCATCCAGCTTAGTTACTGTATCTACAATTTCTGTAAGATTGTTAGGTACATTTCTACTAAACTCCACTTTGAGGTTAAGTACATCCACCTCACGCCCTGTATTTACACGGATAGGCACACTAAGCACTCTTACCAGCTCCTTTATAGCCTTTTCCATCTTTCTCTCTTTGATAATACACTTAGTTTCCAGCCCAAAGAGCTTAAATCTGATAGCTACACCGCTAAGATTTCCTGCAAAGTTCTCATCTGAGAGATCTGGCACAGCGGAAAACTTGTGGATATTCTTCTCCAGCCTGTTAAGATGGTTCTCTAGTGCCTCCGTCTGGATCTCCTTAGTGATAAATTTAACATCTCCATTCTCCATTACCTCAATAATGCCCTCATCTTTGAGTTTTTGAATATTATCCCCACTCGCTGTCATGTTTTTAAGCATTAAATAGGCGTTTCTAAATGCCTCAAACTCATTAGACACATCGGAGAGCACCTTATCATAATCATTTACAAGAGTTTCTATCTTTTCAAGATCGCTCATCTGCTCCTCATTGTTATAAACAGTGATAATAGGGATCCTACCGAAAATGTGAGGCTCCTCTTTTACAAACTCATAGCTTGCAAACTGTCTAGCCTTGCCCTTACCTGTAGCCCCACAGGATCCATCATCTACACACTTAAAAGTTTCTATCTTAGTAGGGCTGTACACCTCTGCATAGTGGGTAGTTTTTTTAGTATCCTCTGTATCAATATCATACAGGCGGATCTTATAGGCTGGCTCCTTTGTTGAGCTGTTCTTGTACACCACAATAAGATCCTCTGGGGATACTCTCATCATCTTAGTGTGGCTCTCCTCATCTTGATATACTAAAATATGGGATAAGCCCTTAATCATAGCCTCCTTACCCCACTCTATAAAAAGATCGTCTTTATCATTATCGCTACAAATCTTATCTAACTCATCCTGTACCTTTGTATCCTCCAGCTCTGTAAGGTCTACTCCTACATCCGCTGGATCTGCCTCTACAGGTGCCTTATCCTTTTTAGGCTCTGTATAGTTAAGTACAATAGGATTACCCAGAAAATAACCTACTGTGTTATCAATCGTTTGTCCAAAAAAGTCATTTACCAGCTTGTTATTAGGCTTGTTTTTATCTTTTCTCGGTCTGTTCTGGATCTTATGCTTACCCTCGTACAGTTTTTGAAACTTTATATATCTGGGAGCGATCTTATTTACATGAGTATCTACCAGATCATTAAGAAACTCTGTACTAAATCTGCCTCCCTCAACTTCTACATTAAACTCTTTATCTATCGGTCTACTAAGCTCTGCCATTATTGCTTATATCCTCCTTTTCTGCATAAAAATAAGCCCTCACTTATTAGGGCTTTTACACTAAATTCTAAAATCTTCTCTTTTAAGTACTCTGATCTCATTACCGCCATCTGCCATAGTCATAGCAAAATCTAAGGCATCAAATAAATCATCGTGATCCACCTCTGGAAATAACAGTAAGCACTCCTCCAGATCATCCATACCCTCTCTGAAATATACCTTGTGATTTTCAAAGTTAGCCGATCTCCTCATAGCTCTTGTTACTTTGTCCTTAGAGGTATTGATATTGATAATAGGGAGTAAGGATAATCTCCTAAGCTCCTGTGCTAAGGATTTCTGATAGGCTACCGTTTCCACGCCTATTCTCTCCACCATCGGAAACTTATTTCTACCGTAGTCAATAATGGTATTAAGCTGGGTATTAAAGGTTAATCTCTCTTTCACATAATCCAGTACATACACATTATGATCTGCATCTACCCCTATTACCATGAGTACAAAATAATCTCCTTTATCCTGCTCTTTCTCAGATATTGCTAAGTCGCATCCAAAACAAAGCCTTACCTTGATCCACTGATCTATACCATCCTCTGTTTTAACTCGTACCTTAGCGGTCTGAAAATCATAATCAATCTTGTACTCCTCATAATATCTAAAGTACTGAGCCTTAAATATCTTACCCTTAGCCAGCTCTGTATCATTTTGATACTGCATATTAAAGATAATCTTACCGGACTGCTTAAGGATAGCCTCCAGCCTCTCTAAGCTAAATTTCTCCTCCCAGAGAGATACTTTTTTGCCGTTTACCACTCTTATAGCTCTCTGAGTGTTTACCTTGTAATCTCTGCTCTTTATCAGATCCTCATACAGATCTAATGGGTTATATCGTGTACCTAGTATATGGATCTCTCCATCCGGCTCCAATGTAGGAAAAAGAGAGCTATAAAACCACTCTTTTAGGTTTGCCCTCTGGCGTTCTGTTCTGGCGTTTTCCAGCCCTACTAAGTCATCGCCTATAATTACATCAAAGTGCTTAGAAATAACCGCTCCAGAGGCTCCTAGTGCTGTTAGAGTAGCCTCCTTTTTGATTATGGTACGCTTATTTACAGTAAACTCTCTATCATTCCATACATTATCCTTACTGGTTTTCCAATCTCCGAAAATTCTAATAAGATCCTCATTCTGCTCAAAGTGAGTACGAACCTCTTTAAGAAACGCCTCCGCCTGTGTTTGTGTTTTGGATCCTATCATAATACGGATATTAGGATCTCTGAGGATCCTTGTAATACAATAATCCACATCGCCTACAGTACTTTTACCGAAACCTCTAGGGGCTAGATCCAGCGTGCTCTTACTATTCGATATGTTAGAGATAATACTCTTATGGAGATCCATTACATTTCTCTTAGTAATGTAGGTGCATACCAGATAATACGCTATCTCAAAATCTGCCTCCTGTATGAGGTACTTTATCATAGCATCTCTTTCTCTCTGATCCTGTACCTCCCCTAGCTTATCCTCTACTAGGGATACTACTTTATAATCTAACACATCCGCCTAACCTCCTTTCTACGCATAATAAAAGGGAGCCTGTTAGCTCCCTACATCGTTACCAGTTTGATAATAAGTACTATAGCTACGATCCACAGCGTAACCACATTAAACGCCTGTACATTCTTATAACGGTTACTCTCTGGCATAGCATTAAACCAGAGAGTATCTACTACCGATAATCCTACTACCGCTATGGTACAGAGAATAAATACCAGCTTTAATAATCCTGCTACCATGTTCTACTCCTCCTCTCACGCTCCTTATACTCTGCCTCCTCTCTGAGGTCTTTATAAGTCCTACCACAGTATCTACACCTCCAGCCCCAGCCTTTTGTATATTCTGGCTTATGCTTAAGGATATAGAGTGTATGTTTGCATCTTCCTAAATCACTCATCACAGTACGCCTCCTTATATGCTCTCTGGATCTTAGGGATCTGTATAGCCATCCAATCTATCATCTCCTCATTTTCAGCCCAGCACTTACTACCGTAGGCATTTTGCCATAAACCACTCTCATAAAGAAAAGCGTGTACTATCTCATGGCGGAGTACCTTTTTCTGATATGCTATCAGATCCTTTACACTCTCTGCACTCTGCTTATAGTTAAAAATGAGGATCTCCTTTACACTAGGATCACACCATCCATCCGCCTCTCTATCATATCTGTAATCATCCTCATCTATGATACAGATACTGTATCTGGTTCCTAAAATATGTACCTCACTATTAAAAGCTCTGTGAGGCTGTGTACTGCCTGTACTCTCAATATCATCTAAAGATACGGTTATCTCCAGCCCTGTATCACAGAGCTTTACTGTAGCTGTACCCTTTTCAGTGCTATACCCTGTTACCTCTCCTACCATCTGCTTATATGCCTTAAGATATACAATCTCTCCAGTAATATCTCTGGTTATATCTCCGCTTACTATCTGCATTACTCTTTATCCTCCTTTTGCCTGTTCTCCAGCTCTAAGCTACTGTTATGGCTTGCCACACAAAGGCTCATCATAACAATTCCCACTACTGCTCCTGCCATAAAGCATCCGATCCCTACTAAGATAATCATATAATCCCTCCTAACTGAAAAGGAGAGCCTTTTACAGCTCTCCCTCCCTAACCTCTGCCTTTATTTAACTGTTTCCCACTCCATAGGCTCCAGATCATCAAATACCACAGGTACTCTCTCTCTAAGCTCCTTTAAGAGCGGTACTGCTACCTCTAACATCTGCGGATGAGGCTTTCCTGTAGATCCGCAAGCTCTGAGGCTTAAGAAGTGCCTCCACTCTCTAAGGTTAGCTGTCATTACTACCTCTGTTTTGAGGCTGTTAGGTAATACAGATCTTGCCTCCTGTGGAGTTCTTCCCTCACTAATCAGATAGTTATAGGTTTTCTCAGCTCTCATACAGCTTTCTACCCAATTATCCATCTCTGGAGTATCCTCCTCAAAGAATACAGGGCGGATAAAAGTTACATCTCCACTCTTATTGTAATTACAATATCTTGTACTCTCCTGTGCATAGCTGGCTACTCTGTGGCGTACAATCTCGTGGGATACACCTCTATCACAGATAAACTTTACACTAAAAGAGTAGTGCTCCAGCATCGCCATGTGATTACTCTTAATGAGAGCTCTTACCATCTTCTCAGCGGATCTCTCCGTGATTTTATCCTCACTCTTATAACATACTCTGGCTACTCTCTCGATCTTCTTTAAGATTTCCTCACCATTGAGGGGATCTAAGATCTCATATCCTGCATCTACAATTCTCATCTTATGCCCTCCTTACAGCACCATAGCTAAGCGATCCTTAAGCTCTTTCTCAATGTACTCTCTTACCTCAATCGGATTAGCATTACCTGTAATATGTACCTCTGTGTATCCGTTTCCCTCTTTGATCTCCTCCAGCTCTACTCCTGCCATACCAGAGATAATATCTTTAATGGTTTTATCTACGATCTCAGCAATCTCCTCATCGGTCTTACCGTTTCTCTTACCTGTGATCTCAATATGTCCTACTCCCAGCAAGCCATGTAACAAAGCATCCATAAAATCCTCATGCTTAGGCTTGTCTTTTCTCTCCGCTCTGGCTCCCTCGATAGCATCAATCTCAAACTGGATAAACTCCTGTGCTTTCTTAAGATCCTGTACAATATCGTCCTTATGCCCTGCTCTGGAGATGTACTTTACAGCACTCCCTAAGTTGAAATTTAAGCCCCACGCTCTGATTACATCCTTAGGCTGTGGGTTCAATCTGTTATAGTGTTCTGGGTTAATAGCATTACTCATATTATGCTTACCTCCTTATGTTTGATAAGTAACATAATCACATAAACCTTAAAAAGTTAGATTTATTTACCTTTTTTCTTTTCCTTTGTGCAATTCTTACAAATGGCTCTGTATTTTCCATAGGGAAAAACCTTATACCCATTGTGCAATCTGCACTACTTCTTAGCACTTTTCATAAGCTGAGCGATCTCGTCTAAGCGATCCTTAGCATCCTGTGAGAGCTCCTGTGTACCGCCACGCTCTACACGCTCTGTAGCCTCTCCCATAAGGAGCATATCCAGCTTAACCAGCCTCTCAAAATCGTTGATATTCTTTACTTTTACCTTGCCCTGTGCAATATCCTTACTAAAATCAGCCATAAGGTTATTGATAAGGATACGGTACTTAGTCCGTACATCCGTTAGTTCCGCTGTGATCTTAGCCTCGTTACTGTTCTGAGCGTTCTCTATATTTCTCTGTGTTACTCTGGCTACCCAGTTAAAAGCCCTGCTCCATCCTGCTACGGTTCTCTCCGTTCTTCCTATGGTTTCTGCTACCGCTCTAAGAGATCTCTTATCTCCTAAGCCATAATACAGCTCAAAGGCTTTCCTCTGGAGCTCATTCTCTTTACTCAATGTATTAGCCACCCTCGATCCGCCTCCTTTCCTTGCTCTTTGTGAATAGGAGGGAATTTCTACAGTTTTACTTACATTCCTGTATTTGTCCGTTAATTCCCTCTATTTTCTTTCTATCTATCTTCCTTACTATGTTTTCTTTTATAGTACTGAAATTAGTTTTTATATTTCTTTGTATTATTACATTAACTACTCTTATATGTTTATTTAGTATTATTGCTTTATTTAAGCCTCTTTTCCGCCCTCCTCCGCCTTTTCCTCATTTCATAGGAATTTCAGTAAGGAGAATGAAATTAAATAGAGCTACCTCTTACAGTAGCTCTTTCTCTCTTATATGAGTTGTTAATACTCTTATGATAGTTTCTTTCTCCGCCAGCTCCGCCTTTACGCCTCTTACCTCTCTGTATACTTCATCTCGGATCTTATTACAGGTATTTCCATGATCTGTAAGCATCTTGTTATATTTCTGTGTCATTCTATCTATAACATTCTGATCTACTCCCAGATCTACCAGATTTCTTATCTCCTCTGCTAAGGTCATTTCTCTTACACCGCTCATAACCAATTTTCCGCCTCTCTTTCTCAGCATCTTCTCCAGCACATCCATGTAAGATGTTTTTGCTATAAGCCTCTCTTTAGTAGCCATGTAATAAAGCCCTCATCTGGAGTACTCTCTACATACTCATTGTATCGGTTACTGAGCATTACCAGCTCATCCTCTGTAATCCTTACACTGTTTGATCCGAAACGGAGCATAGGGAGAGTAGTTTTCTCCTCTTTCTTCTTTTTCTCCTTAGGTACTTCTTTCTCTGTAAAGATCTCTTTAAGATCTATCTCTGTAAAGCCCATTACCTCTAAGGAATAATCTACCGCCTGTAACTCAAATAACTCTTTTTTGAGTAACTCATCATCCCAGTTACTTAACTCTGCCAGCTTGTTATCTGCAATACGATAAGCCTTTACCTGCTCTGGAGTGAGATCATCTCTTACTATGTATGGTACTCTATCCAGCCCTGCTAAGATACTAGCCTCTCTCCTCGTATGCCCTGCGATGATAACCATATCTGCATCTACGATAATCGGATTAGTAAATCCGTACTCCTTAATACTCTCCATAACCTTTTTTACTGCATAATCGTTAATTCTAGGGTTATTCTCATAAGGGATAAGATCCAGCGGATCTGTGTACTTTACTTGTAAATCTTTCATAGCCTCATGTACCTCTCTTTCTATTTATTTCCTAAGCTATGTAATTTTGTTTCATTAGTTAGGGTACATATCTGTAATTTTTATGCACCCTTTTACAGATCAAACTCTCCACGCTCTGTATAAGAGCCTCCTACCTGCTTAAATTGCACTCTCTGATAGCTATTGAGGTTACTAAGGGGGATCTCTGTTTCTCTCCTCCGCTTTTCCTGCTCTGGAGTTTCATAGGGATTACTCAGTTTCTTCCTCTTATCCCTATCTGATGATGTATAGTAAGGATCGTGCTCTCTTAGCCATTTATCCGCCTCATCTTCCTCACGCCTAAACTTACTCAAATCCCTCCACCGCCTCTCTGCATCTATCGCACACCATAGAGCCCTCTGGTATTATCTCCCCACACATTACACATCTGCTATCTGTAGGGATCTCTTTACTCCTTACTGCCTTGTACTCATAAATCCTTATGGTATCGTGTACTACTCCGCACTCATCTATAAAGCATAGAGGTGTTTCTCCTCTCGGTCTTTTCAATTCTATGTAGGATCCGTTTTCATCGGTTCCACACTTTATTAAACTCATCTAATCCTCCTCCATATAAGCTCTAAGCTCTCTCTGTATTCTCTTTATACCGCTGTTTATATTCTTACTAATCACACTCTGATCCACGCCCATTACAAACGCTAACTCATCCTGTGTATATCCCAGTACCAGCACATACGCTATACTCATATACTGATAGTGGCTTAACTTTCCTTTTCTGTATGCCTTATTAAACTCTGCTCTATCACTTTTATGGTATTTATCCAGATCAATACCTGTTACTGTCTTAAGATCTGTGAGGATACAGGTAGCTACTGTATCTCCTTTTTCACTTAAGCCCTCTAAGCCTCCCCAATTTCTCAAAAATCTCTTTATATTCTTAGGATCCTTATAGCTCAGCCTTAGTAATTGATCGTTTACTACATTTCTTACAATCGCTCCCAACGCTACCGCCTCCTCTCATTGCTTTTTCTATGTATCTTAGGTGTACCTCCGCTGTAATACCGCTGTATAACCCAGTGCCTTTTACTGTAGCTACACTCTTTCTAAGAGCTGTAATCTCTCCATAGGTATAATCATTATCCAGAGGACACATCCACTTAATGGCATCGCCTACCTTAAACATCGTGTACCTCCCTTTTAACAAGAAAAAAGGAGTATAGTTTTTCTCCTATACTCCTGCTTGATCCTGTATTATTCCTGTGTCAGTTCCTGTCTTAATTCCTGTGCTCTGGCTATTACCTCTCTGCTATATGCTGAGCTATAAATATCTTTAGCCCACAGCTTTTTAGCTCCGCTCTCTCCCATGTTATATACCATGAGTACACAATTTTCTCCGCTGGATGCTAAGTACTTATCCTGTATCTCTCTTAAACAGTTAAGCCCTACTCTGATATTTTGATATGGATTAAAGAGATCTGTTACTCCCTCCGCCTCCATCCGCTCTGTATGCCATTTCTCGTATATCTGCATATAGCCCTTACTATTTCCGTTATCTCCTACCTTATCCCAGTGATAACCGCTCTCCCTCTCTATGAGGGCTAGTACCGTATAATAATCTACTCCGTACTCTTTACACTCACACCAGAGGTAAACCTGTACTATTTCTGGAAAACATCCTCCAGCATCCTTATACTCTTGCTGGATTTCATAATATCTAAATCCATCCTCGTATACCTCTGATCCCCAGTCTGCACTCATCGTATTATACGGATATGTATAATTAAGATCGTGCTCCAGCTTTGCCTCCTGCTCTGTTTTCGTTACTGGCTCTGTGTTCTCAGCTTGCGGAGCTTGTAGAGTTTCCGTAATATAAATCTCCTCAGTAGGAGGCTCTTTATCTGCTCCCTTTAGATTTACACTCATTATCACAGTAATTACTCCTGCTATTACCGCTCCTACCAGTATTAAAGGCAATATTTTTACTCTGGCTCTCCTCTTTCTTCTAATTCTCCTTTTGCTCATCCTGCACCTCCTGTAAGATCCTGTTTAATCCTGCTATTACTTTCTGCATATTATCCACTTGCCCTACTAACCTGCTTAGGGTAGTGGATATATCATCTGGATCTCTGGAGTACCAGTAACCATAAGTAGAGCTACATATAGCCTCTCCATTCTGCCTCAGATCGCTTACAATGTTTCTTAGCTGTTTCTCATGTACATTAAACAGTACACACAGCTCTCTAGCCTTTACCGCTTTTCCCTCCGATGTATGAAACTCTTTAAGGTACTCAACTATATCACATCCTACCTCTGACACGGTTTTTACCTCCCTTTTAAATTGATATATAACCTAATCACTTTTGAGGAGGATTTTTAGATAAAATAGAAAAAAGTGGTACATCTTTTCTTACAAAATGTACCACTCTCTGTATTATTCCTCTACGATCTCTCCATCTTCTGTTACTTCTACAATTTCTCCCTCGATACAGCGGTAGTATGTATCCTCTTTAATATTCTCTCCATCTACTACTATCATCTTAGCTCCTGTGAGCTCCCAACTCTCCTTATCATAAGGATCCATATAATCTCCATCGCTATATCTGGCTCCTACATATTTCCAATCAGAGAGGATAAGATGAGCTCCCTTACAGCCCTTAGCTCTTGCCTCATGCCCCCATGCAACCGCTACACCAGTAGGATCACTAACAGATGAGGCTCCTTTATACCCTGTAGCAGATGAGGCTCCACAATTCCCTGTAGCAGATGAGGCTCCATAATCCCCTGTAGCAGATGAGGCTCCTTTATACCCTGTAGCAGATGAGGCTCCACAATTCCCTGTAGCAGATGAGGCTCCACAATCCCCTGTAGCAGATGAGGCTCCACAATTCCCTGTAGCAGATGAGGCTCCATAATCCCCTGTAGCAGATGAGGCTCCATAATCCCCTGTAGCAGATGAGGCTCCACAATCCCCTGTAGCAGATGAGGCTCCATAATCCCCTGTAGCAGATGAGGCTCCACAATTCCCTGTAGCAGATGAGGCTCCACAATCCCCTGTAGCAGATGAGGCTCCATAATCCCCTGTAGCAGATGAGGCTCCACAATCCCCTGTAGCAGATGAGGCTCCACAATTCCCTGTAGCAGATGAGGCTCCACAATCCCCTGTAGCAGATGAGGCTCCATAATCCCCTGTAGCAGATGAGGCTCCATAATCCCCTGTAGCAGATGAGGCTCCTTTATACCCTGTAGCAGATGAGGCTCCACAATTCCCTGTAGCAGATGAGGCTCCATAATCCCCTGTAGCAGATGAGGCTCCATAATCCCCTGTAGCAGATGAGGCTCCATAATCCCCTGTAGCAGATGAGGCTCCATAATCCCCTGTAGCAGATGAGGCTCCATAATCCCCTGTAGCAGATGCAAAACCGTGTCGCTCGTCTGATCCTGCCTCTTTGTTTACCTTACTCATAGTAAAATCAATAGCCATCTTTACAAATCCTGCAATAGATAATCTAGCTCCGATCTTAATATCAGTAGCACATACCTTAGTATTATCTCCGCTCTTATCCATCTCTCCAGATAACTCTACCTCATGGTATACGCTATGTGCTGGATCATAATATCCAAAACAATCTAACGGATACTCGCAAGCGTGAAAACCTGTATCACAGCACTCCGCTCTTTCTGTGTGAAATTCCTTACCCTCCTCATACTGATAACCTCTACAGGTAAGATCCTTGTTAAATCCTTTAAATGCTCTCATAGATTTTTCTCCTTTTCTGTGTGTGTTATTTTTATTGATAAATAACTTAATCCTCAATATGAGGAAAATTTAGATAGTTTTTGAAAAATATTTTATTTACTGTTTTCCATT
This sequence comes from [Eubacterium] eligens ATCC 27750, assembly GCF_000146185.1. NCBI lineage: Bacteria > Bacillati > Bacillota > Clostridia > Lachnospirales > Lachnospiraceae > Lachnospira > Lachnospira eligens. The sequence goes on from NC_012782.1 coordinate 34,815, forward strand.
CTTTCTCTAGTACGGTTTACCTTAAAGGTCTTAACCGCTAAGAGCTCATCCTCTGGGATCTGGAGGAGATACTTTACCTGCTCCAGCATTAACTCTACATCTGCGATCTCCTCTACTAAGTTATCTCTGGCAATAGCCTTTTTATCCTCCGCTACAGGCTGTCCTAAGCCTGTTTCTACTCTGCGGTACTTGTTTACCGCCTGTATAAGCTCTGCACACTCCTCTACTAACTGGTTACTCTGTGCCTCATATCCATAATACTTAGCTGTTTCTAAGTTCATCTCTCTAATTTTACACATATTACTCATATACCTCCTCTATAGTTCTTCTTACTTTGTCTATGGCTCTATTCCAGCCTAACTCTATATCTCCTACTGCTCCGTTTAGAATATCCTCAAAAGGGATCTCCTGTACCTGCTTTACTGCCTCTCTTGCCTTTAAGAGCTCCTCCATAAAACTATCCTCAATGAGGTAATAATCTTTAGGATCTCCAAAAGATACAGCTATTGCATAATCGGATTTTCTCATAGCTAAGCTCTGCTCCTTAGCCTTATCTATCCAGCTCTTTTTTACTGTAATACTCTGGCTAGGGTTCATCTTTGTTTTTGCCTCTATAAATAGATCTCCTGCTATTACATCCCCCTTTAAAAATGGAGTAGATCCAGATCCTACTACCTGCCTACCTCCTATAGCCTTAGCTATACGCTTTTCCTGTTTTGAGCTCTTAGCTCTTGTACTATCTTTCAATCTCTATCTCTGCCTCCATGTTTAAATACTGATCCCTAAGTTTTCTCCATAAAGCCTCTCTAACCCTGCCTCTAAAGAAAAGAGGCTTTACCTCATATACCATACTAATTACACTTATACTATTCATAGCATCTAACATACTCCATCTACCATCACAGGCTCTAGCGTTAGCCCACCCTGTAAACTCCTTAAATGTACAATCCTTAATTTTCTTTTTCATTTACTTACTACTGCCTCCCCTTATAAAGAAATTGATAACAAACATCACAAAGAAAATAACCTTAAAAGAAACTCCAATCCCTAACAATCCAGCTACAAAAGCTATTAAAAAGCTCTCTACTAGAGTTACTCCTGCTGTTACTAAAATCACAAGTAATACATATCCAAACATTACTCCGCCTCTCTTTCTTCTAATCTCACTCCGCCATACTCCCAGAGATCCTTTTTCATCTCATCCATATCTAGCTCTCCATTTTGCCAGCGTTCATAGTACTGTAATACCAGCTCTGTAAACTCTGGTATCTTCTTTGCATAGGTCTTTTTCCAGTAATGATCCATGAGTACCTCCATAGGGAGTACTAAGAATAATGTCATAGCTGTATTTATGGCATCCTCCATAGCCTCCTGTTTGATCCTCTTAAGATCCTCCTCTGTTACCTGCCTTACTGCATTATGGAGCTGTGATCTGGTTAGATTATAGGTTTTTACCTGCTTACCTTTCTGCTTTTCAAGCCTACGCCTCTCAGCTCTGCCCATGATATACCGCCTCTACTTTCCACCGCTTAAGAAACTCCTCCAGAGAGTTATACTCAAACTTATAAGCTCTTACCGATACCACCAGTTTATTTCCTGTGCATCTGGTTTTAATCGGATACACCTTACCGCTCTGGAGCTCACACTCTACCCCTATGTATCTAGCTTTTATCATCCTGCTCCTCCTGTATACTTGCATCTTTTTACATGGGAACATCTAAAAATACAGGAAATACCATAATCCATCTCTACAAAGTAATACTTTCTACCTACCAGAAATAAATTATCATTATCTCTTACATAATCTGTTCCGCACTGTCTAAGTACTCCTGTGTACTCACTTCCATCAAAAAGCGTAACTGTTACCTCAGTATCCAAACGCTCCTCTAAATCTTCTCTCCTCATCGGATCCTCCTCTCTTTTTCAGATACTTAACTTAATCACAATCGGTAAGTATTTTTAGAATAAAAAAAAAAGAGGATCCTAAGATCCTCTCTCTCTTTCTGGTATTAAAACTCCAGCACATTCTCCTCTATGAAAATATCCTTATGCACATCTGCCTTAAATGCTAAGAGTGCTCTGGAGGCTCTCAGCATTACCTCCTCATCTCCCATCATTTTAGCCCCTGTGTAGGTATTCTCCAGAAAGTCTATTACCTCCTGTTTCTGCTTTTCATTATCCATATATACCTCCTATAAATCCTCCCATCCAACATATCCCAGCTCTTTTAATTCCATCTTACTCTCCCAAATAGCATCCACTAGATTATCCGCCTCTATATCCTCTGGATCTGTGCTACACTCTAAGGCTACCTGTAACATTTTTATATAATCTATCAGCTCTTTTATACGCTCATCCATTAAGCCCTCCTATTTGAGTAAATCTTTTACTCCTACTGTAGTTTTCTTATATACAGCATTTTTTACAGCTCTCTTAGGGTTCTTTGCCAGCCCTACACCCTTTTTACCATACAGAGGATTGACTGCTTTCTTTACCGCTCTTTTAGCCTTACCTGTAGTACTTGCTTTGATAGCCTTTTTAAGGCTAGGTTTTCTTACTCCGATTTTCATATAATCCGCCTCCTACTCTATAGATCCATAGATACTCATATACTCTATATTTCCATTAAATTTACTGGTTTCTGTACTAAATCCGTCAAACTCTATAACCCTTGTAGCATCCGCTAAAACCTGCTCCCAGCATTTCTCTATATCGGTATCACTAAAAGGCTTTACAAATCTCAGAAACGCCTCCTTATACTGCTCCAGATCCTTACACTCTAAGTATACTGTTACCTTAGTTCCTGTAGCTGATATAGTAGTTTCCTCTGTTTTGAGTTTTATCTGATTTTTATGTACACTACCATGATGCTTATAGGGCTCAAACTGATCCGCTGTTATCTCCTGCCCCACATTAACCTCATTATACCTATTCAGATATAAATTGATCTCCTCATCGTCTGCATAGATTACAGATAGCTCCTCCGCCTCCTCTGTAGCTGTTTCTGGCTCCTCTGTTACCTCTGGGGTACTTTCTATAGCCTCCGTTACTTTCTCCGCCTCTATGGGCTCATTTACCTTAGCTGTATTTCCACAGGCTGATAAGGATAGTGCAATACCTAAAGCTATTATTACGCTCAATCTCTTTATCATGTAACCACCTACCTTTTTATATAGTGGTTATATTATAACTCATTTATGAGGCTAACTCAATAACCATCCTAGCCCATGCTCTAGCATCATCCTCCCCATACATCCTGTACACACAATCCTTATAAGGGATCCTGTAATCCGCCTTAGGATCATTCTCTACCAGTAAATACTTATACTGTGGCTCCCTTGCCTTATTTTGTAAGTGGTGCCTAAATTGATGGAGAAAACCCTCTAAGGATGGCTCCCCTAAGAAAATCTCCTTTGTAGAGTGTACATAGTTATCATCTCTTACCCACGCTGTAATAACAGGGATCTCTACGCTATATACCTCCGCTAGCTCTGTATCTAGCTCTCTGATTATCTCCAATCTCTGGAGAGGTGTAGCGGATTTATAACCATTTGCCAGAGCCATACTAACAGGCTCCAAAGCTTTACACTCCTTAAATAACACTTTATAGCTTTCTACTCTTTCTATTAGATCCATATGCTCCTCCTACTCTACCCACTCTAAACCGCCTGTATACCTGCCTCTGTGGGTTATTAACTTATCTGGATACACTCTCTTTAGATACGCTATATCCGTTCTAAGTGTTCTCCTAGATACTCCTAACTCCTCTTGTAGCTCCGCTGTATTTGTACACTTAGCCTCCTTAAGGATACTTATTATCTGGAGCTGTCTAGCATTTACTCCGTGTATACTCATCTCTTAGCCCTCCTTATGGAGGAGTTAATTAACTCCTCCCTTGTCTTTATAATTTTACCGCACCCACTTTACATCTCTGTAATATAGTCTGCTTAGTGCCTTTATAGTCGCTATGCTCCTTTACAGTTCCTCTCAATCTTACCTGTGATCCCTCCGCTATGTTGAAAAATGCTGAGGTGCTTTTCCAGATAAAACAGTTACCAGCATCATCTCTAAATACATTGATCCCTACCGTATCTGTACCCCATCCTGCATAGCTAGGGATCTCATAAGTAGATCTTTTCTTAAAAGTTACTACCAGATCTAACCTCTCTCCTACCTGCCCCACATACTGGCTAGGATCCTCCTCTGTAGGGATCTTACTGTTAAGTACTGCCTGTACCTCTGTAAGGTCTTTCCAGCTCATTGTACCGTACTCTGGATAGATATTAAGGCACTCCTCATAACTAAGCTCTATTGTAGGGTATCTATCCTGTTTCTCTAAGAAATACCAGTTAATCCCTCCTCTATACTTTGCTCCTGCCTCCCTAAGCTCCTCACGGATCTCATAGGTGTTACCTGTTACTACATAGATCTTACCCTCTGGATTAAATCCGTATTTCTCAGCTATTGCTAAACGATTGTTATTAAACTCCTCTACCTGCTTAGCCCTCTTAGCCTCTGCTCTCTTTCTAGCTCTCTCATCCAGCTTAGCTCTATACTCTGGAGTATATTCTTTTTCAATAACTGGAGTAGGTCTTTCTCCAGTTCCTCCGCACTCATAACAAGTCCAGCCTGTAAAAGCCCATTTATCAGATCCTCCAGCTCCTCCACATCTAGGGCAAGTGTAATTAGCATAATACTTAGTACCGTTTTTATCGGTTCTCAGATAAACGATCTTAGCCATCTTTACGCCTCCTCATAATCCATATCCCATACAAACTCATTCTCATCTACCCACTCCCAGCCATACTCTCTACAAAAGCTCTCAGCCTCCGCCTCTGTTTCAAACTCTGTAAAGTATTTCTTTGTGCCTCCAGCACTCTTAAGATAAACTGTAAACATATTTCCCTCCGATCTGGGAGCCCTTAGGCTCCCAACTCCTGTACATACTCCATACCATCAAAGCTACAAAAGCCTCCAGCATCTAAAATACTCTGTAAAGCTCTTTTCCCTCCACAGGGAATATATGGAGCTAAAATACCAAACTCATCTCTATCTGAGCTAAAAGCTATGTAGCCCTTGCCCTCCTCATAGAGGGCATATCCTGTAACTACTCTAGCTATTCTATCTGTACCAAACTTAGCTCCTTTTAATCTCTTAATAACCATCTTACTTACCTCCTGTTTTTCTTCCTCAGCATCTACCAGCTCAATCTTGCTGATTAAGGATCTCCAGTAAAATACTCTACCATCCTCTGTTACTAAAAACTCCTTATGGAGCTTGCTGTTTTCCTCTGTGAGATCATAGGCTCTACACTTAACACATTTCTTATCAATGTACTCTACTGTGTAATCTTCAAACTCTGCGTTTTCTTCCAGATAAGAGATAAACTCTTTAACTGTAAGCTGATCCATAAGCTCCTCTGTAGATCTCATAAACTGTACTCTGTATCTGTTATCATCACTGTTTTTATATCTCATATTGTTTACCTCTCTTTCAGTTCGTATCTAGTTCCTTACCTCACTTATAATATACACCCCCCTATATAATAATGTCAATTACTTTTTATATAACCCCTGTATAAAATAATAGAGGAGGCTTTTTACTGCCTCCTCCTGCTCTTATTTCCAGAAAAATCTATCTACAGATACTCCATAGAATTTAGCCAGATTGTAAAGTACTGTAGCCTTAGGGATCCGTGTACCTGTTTCCCATCTACTTATACTTACCTCTGTATATCCTGTACCTTTTACCACATCTTTTAGAGTGTAGCCCTTTTTCTCTCTTACCTCTCTAAGGTTATGTGCTAAGGTTTCCTCTATTTCTCTCATACCATCCCTGCCTCATATACCTGTTTTCTAAGATACTCCAGCTCCTCCAGATCGTTATAATAAAACTCCTGCACTCCATTAAAGCCCTGCATTTTCTGCTCTTTACCGTCTTTAAGAATAGCCTTAAACCACGCCCCAGCCTGTGAGATGATCCCCAGCATAATAGCCAGATCTAAGGTATCCTTAATCTCATCCACTCCTGTACTATAGTTAAGTGTGTAAGTCTGGAGCCTACGATCATTTTTAGTAACCTTATTTTTCTCCACTTTCACGCTTACCAGATTACCACTAGGGTTAGCATATCCGCTACTTACCTCTTTATACTTCTCATCCAGTAAGGATCCCTTTGTAAACCATAAGATCTGTGAGCACGCATGAGCTATAGCTGTACCACACGGGATCTTAAAAGGCTTGTATGGATTTCCTATATTTTCTCTTAACTGATTGATGAGGAGAAAAGTACACTCCACTTTCTTACAAAGCGGTACCGCCTTATCACAAAAGGCTTTCATAAGAGCACTGTTACCGCCATAGCTTTTCTCATCTAAGCCTTTTTCCTGTACTGCTTTAGGGATAATAAAGGGAGCACTATCTAATACTGCTAAGCCGATCTTACCAGATCTTATGTAGTCTAAGAGCATATCTAAGAGCTCCTCTCCGTACTCACTCTCTGGCTGGATAAGTATTACCTTACTCCAATCTACCCCCAGAGTTTCTCCCCACTCCTTATCTATCGTGTTTTCTGCATCCAGATATACACAGTACTTATCTGTATACTTTTTCTGGAAATTAGAGATAATATCCAGAGCTGTAGTAGTTTTTCCACTCTGAGGCAATCCTACTAGCTCTATGATCCTCCCTACAGGTACTCCTCCTCTGGTTAAGTAATTCATCATAGGAGAGGTGTAGGGGATAAACTCTATCCCCTTAAGATCCGATGCTTTACGGATTATATCCGTTTTGTATTTCTTATTTACCTCAGCTATGAGGTTATCTATCTCCGCCATTAAATATCTCCCTCCGCTCTATGATTAGCTCTCTCTCTGTATCAAATCCCTCTGGGTATCTGGCTTTGAGCTTATCAATATTCATCTGGAGGATCTCATCCAAATCGAAACCAAAACTATAACAGATCATAGCCATATACCACATTACATCTCCCAGCTCTTTTTTAAGATGCTCTCTATCAAGATCCTTTTCGTGGAAAATCCACTTTTTAATCATATCCAGAGTTTCTCCTGCCTCTCCTGCAAGCCCTAAGCATCCGTTAAGCACTCCTCCCAGATCCTCTACTACAGGCTTAAAGCACTTAGGCTTATCTGGTCTATGTAAAAGCTCAATAGCCTTTTCGATCCTACCTGTTGCGTTACCGTCATTAGTTCTCATAGCTAACTCTACATACTCTTTTCCTGTCATTTTAATTATCTCCTTTCTCACACCACTCATTACAAGTATCGTTATAAGCTGTAGGGCATCCGTAAGCATCACTAGCCTCACAGCTACATACAAACTCTCCACCATCGTAACAATTATTACCGCAAGTACCGCAACACTCCATTACTGCTCTCCTCCTAACTCCTGCATAATCCCTACCTCTGTATTAAAGAGGTTTACATCCGCATCCGTGATACCTAAGTTATAATTTAAATCAACTACATTTCTGATAATGGTTATATCTACTCCGCCTCCCTCATTAGGGCTAAAAAGTACAATCCCATCATCACACTTAAAAGCTGTTTCTCCAGAGATCTCTACTCCGTTCTCCTCCAGATATGCTAAAAACTTATCTAACTTTTCCTCCACTTCTTCTGTGCCTCCTTAAAATATTTCTACACTGTACATAGAGATCATCATCTATATTTCTGAGCTCATGGAGATCCCTATGTAACTGGCTCTTACTGATACAAAATTCTCTAGCCACTTTACGGATACTGTCCTTAGGATTATCTATTAGCCACTGTGCCTCCTGCTTACATCTATCCTCTATGGCTTGTCTCCTAAAGTACTCATAAGCCCACCGCTCCATAGGCTTAATCCTCCATAGGATCCTCTGGCTCTCTGGTATATTTATCCTTACTAAATCTATCCAGATCTACCTCTGCTATCCTCTTTGAGAGAGATTTCTTTAATCCGCTGTAGATCTTCTCAGCCATCTCTAACTTAACTTTGAGGCTGTTATAAGCTCTACGGTAAATAGCCTCTACTAAGGCTTTATCCTCCGTGAGCTGTTCTACTCTGGCTTTTTTCTCCTGCACAGTACCAGATACTTTTACCATCGCCTCATTTTGAGCACTTTTCTTAGCGTTAGAGGCTAGATCTACCTGCATACCCAGCTCCTCTACTCTCTGCCCTGCATAGTACATAAGAGCTGGGATCTTAACACAGTAGTACTCTATCTGGCTATCTGGTATATCCTCTATAGAGTTTTCTCCGATGCTTTCCATAATCATATCCAGCTCTGAGATAGCACTATCAAGCTCCTTACTAAAATCTGCTATTAACTCATTTGAGAGGGTTATTACAGGGGAGCTCTCCTCTTTTACCTCTGCTATGATTTTCTTTAACTTATCGCTCTGTACCATCCTCTACACCTGCCTCTGCTTTGATCTCTTTTACACAATCAGAGCAATAACAACCCTCATAGCCCTCAATCTTGTATAAAAAGCACATCCAATTTCTATTCCACTTTCCCTTATCGGAGCATCTCTTACATGATCCCTGCCCCTCTCCTGTACACTGAGTTACTTTCATTTCACACCTCCAAAATATCTACTTAACCAGCTCTCCAGATCGTAGCTGTATCTCACTCTTTTCTTTTTCTGTCCTATCTTTACTCCGTGATCCCTGCACCACTCTACAGGTATGCTCTTTCTCTCCTCCGCCTGAGTAAACTGGATCACATCCTGTACGGTTATGTAATATGTTTCCTCCAGCTCTCTAAAGTTGATTAAAAAGCCTCCATACACTCCCTCATAGTGAGTAGCTTTCTCCATCCCCTGTATCTGGTTAGGTCTGATCTTAGCTATCGGTATGCTCTTTCCCTTATGGGTTTTAAGCTCTACCATAAAGAGATAAGGAGATCTAAACAGGATATAATCACATGGATTAGATACTCCATAAAATCCGCTTGTATCATCCTTTAGGCGGTACAGGTAATAATCTGGAGGTACACACTCCTTAAACTCCTGCTCAAAGGTTTTACCGATGTTATTACTTGCCATCCTGTACCCCCTTAAATCTGCTAGGAGTAAACTTACATTTCTTTCTGCGATCTACATACATAGATCCCTCTCTATCAATGCTACAGTAGTAAGCTCCTATCTCTCTACCACAATGCTCACAGTTACCACATACCGCTCTCAACGCTGTATTTTGCCCTGTAGAGGCTTTTTTCTTTTTACCTGTAGACTTATTAGCCTTTTTTCTGTTTGTATCTTTCTTGGCTGTCTGAGGCTTTTCTGGAGGGTTAGGATGTACCCACTTACCAGCATCCACTAAAGCACACTCATTTTTATATCTACAGTATGTACACTTGCTATCATCTTTCTCTGGAGGGATCCCTGTTTTACAAGCATTGTTTACAGTTCGTATCTTGTTAAGTACTGCCTGTTTCATCTCATCGGTTATTTTCCAGAGGTACGGTTTCTTTTTACAGAAATTTCTATCCTCATAAAAGAAAAGGATATAATCTATCCCCAGCCCCATACCGTAACAAGTAGCTTGCCACTTATGATCCGCCTTAGGCTCATAACGGTTACTAAACTGATAAGTACTCTCTGTTTTAATCTCTAAGATTACATCCTTACCATTAAATCTAATAACTCCGTCTGGCTGGAAATAAATAGAAAGCTCATCATTTTTACATCTGCCCTCTGTGTGATCCTCATTCCAGCCTACAAACTCTGTTTTAATGCCTTTAGCCTGTGCCTCTTTTACCATTTCCTCCAGATCTAAGCACTCTACACCCTCCATACGCTCTACTATGTGCTGTATGTCTAAGTGCCTATCTGTACCGCTCTGGCATATCTCAATAAGATTTACCTCACTCTGCTCTCCATTCTGGGAGCCTCCATGTACTCTCTGGAAAAATAACATACGCTCACAGCCATACATAGAGGATGGGCGGATATACTCAGATGGGGCTATCTGCCTCTCCTCCAGCTCCTTAGCCTTTACAGCCTCCTCATAATTTTTAAGAAACTTATCCTCAAAGGATACGCTCTCTGCATTTTTTCCTTGTGCTACTGCTATTAAGCTCTTTAATCCCATTAGTGACCTCCTAACATAACTCCGATGATATAGAGCTCAAATAAAACTACAAAAATACTTACAGCTCCAATAAAATCTCCTACCAACTCACAGCCCTCTCTATGAGTTCTGTAAAATCTTCTCCATTTTCTTTTAATCTGTCTTACCATCCTTGATCCTCCTGTTTTGATTGATAAGTAACCTAATCACAAACGGTAAGTAAATTTAGATAAAAAAAAGAGGAGGCTTTTTACACCTCCTACAATTCTTATACCTCATTTCCCCAACAATCCCATCCATCTATACACTGTCTTGCAAAGAGCTCTATTTTAGGTAGCCCCCCCCCTGCCATTAACTTTACAATTCTATCTCTTGTTTCCGCTGGTTTTTTACTGTGCTCCTCTATGTGGCTCATAATTACACTATGTACTCCTGCATCCATTCTCTTAGGCTTTCCTCTTACACCTAATAAACATAACTCCGCATTAGCTCTAGTCCAATTACCCATACCCCAAAAGAGAGTATCTGCTTTCTTATTCTGCTTTATCCATGTAAAAGCACAGGTTTTATACTCAAATCCCCATGATCTCATCACATCAAAAGCCTCCTCTAAAAATGGCATTGTAACCCACATAAAAAGCACACTATCATCATCTGCTAACTTTTCTACAGGGAGAGCCTTTATATCCTCTAATCTGGTTACTGTATAATGGCATCCAGCCCCTCTCCCTCCTGCTACCGCCTTATCTCTATACAGCCATGCTGGATCTGCATAGATTATCTTATACTTGTTTTCTGTGTTAAAAATATCTACTTTCAATAGAAAAACCTCCTTTATGTTTTGATCGATCCTAATCACATAAAGGAGGTTTCTTTAGATTAAATTTTTACCAACATCTTCTCCACGGATACTCCCAGTAATTACCATATCCTATAGGATAATCACTATACCCTAAAGGTCTATTTACCCAGCTCCATGAGTTACCGTTCTGATCTCTTACCTCTGTACTATTCTGATAAATTACCTGCTTACCTGTACTCTCTGCATACTCAATCTCTTTCTTTGTACCCTTAGAGTTTTCATAATTCAAAAGAACATAAATAGCATCACATTGATCTATCATAGCCTTATTGATCTCGTAATAATCTGAGAGCCCCTCTGGTAAAAATGAGGGATTAAGTACTATATGCCCCAGCCCTCTTATATACTCCTCAGCCTCAATAAATTTCTCTTTATACTTAAACACTCCTGTCATAGCTCCAGCTATATACACTCTCATGCTTTTAATTCCTCCAGTACTCTAAAGTGGTGTACCTCTCTTGTATCTCCCTTTTTAACCTGTACTCTCCTTACAGATCCTACCTCTAACGGAGTTACGCACTCCTCCAGAGTTCTCTCTTTCTTATCTTCCTCATCATATACTTTATACCTCAATATTTTCCTCCTCCATATAAAACCATTTTACAATCTGAGTATTAGGAATTTGATATAACCCATACATCCACCTATTAGTATCAAACTCATACCTACACCCCTCTAAAATTCTCCCATCTTTAACAATAACACCAACTCTCTTACTTATCTCTTTTTCAAAAAGTGGATCTTTCTGTATGTCATCCCACTCATCATTAAAAACAACTCTGTTACTTAACACACTCATCTTAATTATCCTCCTTAATAATACAGTTTCCAGCCTACCTCTATATGGTTAGGATCCTGTATATTATTTAACTTTACTAACCTGTAATACTCTGCTCCAGATCCATACAAATTTTTAGCGATATTCCAGAGGCAATCTCCCTTTTTTACAATATAGATCTTTCCATTAAACAAATCTCTTACTCTATCATGTAAGGCTTTCTTCTTTTTAGGCTCCTGTTTCTTTTCTTCTCCAGAATAGTACCAGCTCTCCGCCTTACTGCCACAATATGTACATCTCGCCCCTATTGCTACCTCAGCTCCACAGTATTTACATTTTGCCATCTGGTTTCTCCTTTAATCCCATCACATAATCCATTGATAATCCTAAAAGGCTACAGATCTTAGCAAGCCTCATACTGCTAAGATCTGTACCGTTGTATAAAAAGGCGTATATTGTGGATCTACTTATCCCTGTTTTATCGGAGATAGTCTGGAGAGGTATATCCAGCTCCCAGATCCTCTCCATTACTCTCTCTCCAGCACTCATTATAGAGTAGGTTTTCCTCTGTGTCTTTTCGTGCTCTACTCTGATATGAGAGGGCTTTGTTAAGCCCTCATAATCTCTTATACCTCTGCTATATCTATGCTGTACGGTATCCAGCCTTATACCGCTCTCCTTAGCTATCTGATTTAGAGTTTTACCATCTACAAAGATCCTGTTAGGCTTACCCTTTAGCTCTGGTAAAGGAAAATATCCCATAGGCTCTACTCCTCCTCTAAATAATCATCCGCTAAGTTTTCTCCGTACCAATAATCATTTACCTCAGCATCTACGCTCATAGGGAGATCTATTAGGCTGTGTCCTACTCTTTTCATAGTATTTACTAAGAGATCTGCTCCCTCCTTAATATGATCCTCTGGTACCTCCATGATTAACTCATCGTGTACGGTTATTACCATGTGGCAATCCAGAGCCTTGTACTGTGGATCATTGTAAATAGCAATCATAGCTAATTTCATAATATCCGCACTGGATCCCTGTATTACAGCGTTAAGGCTCTGCCTGTGAGCCTCTTGATAGCGGTAATCATCGTGATCTGGTAACTGCATCTCTGGCAATCTTCTCTTTCTGCCCTGTATAGTAGTTACATATCCGTACTCCTCCGCCATCTTCTCTACCTTAAGGCGGAGCTGTTGGATCTTAGGAAAACTCTTATAAAAATCATCAATAAGTTTCTGAGCCCACTCTGCGGATCTGTCAAACTGCTCTCCGATGGCTTTAGCTCCACGCTCATACATGATACCTAAGAGTACACTTTTCATAGTTGTACGCCTGTGTTTACCCTCAGCATTTACCGTACCATCTGGATAAAACTCTCTACAATCCTCATAAGGCACACCGTACACCTTAGATCCCATGATAGCATACAGATCTTTACCCTCTCTGTATGCCTCCTGCATAGCCTCATCTCCAGATACATAAGAGAGTACTCGTGGCTCAATCTGGCTAAAATCTCCTCCCACAAACTTATAACCATCTCTGGCTCTAAAGATCTTACGGATGCTTTTCTCATGGCTAGGGATGTTCTGGAGGTTGATCTTAGTAACTGTATCAGAGCTACTAAATCTACCTGTTTTAGCTCCATACTGGTTATATGTGGTATGTACTGCATTAGTCTTAGCACACTTAACCTCTGGGATCTTATCTATGTAAGTTCCTAAGAGATTTCCGCACTCTTTGTATCTCTGGTAGTTATCTAAAAACTGGATAAACTCCTCTCCCTTTTTAGTACCTGCCTTTTTAGCCTTGTTTCTATGCTGTTGTACTATCTTATCTCCTGTGCCTCTCGGCTCTTTTCTGGATACGCTTTTCAGTTTGAAAATATCATAGAATAAACAAGCCACCTGCTGAGGGCTGTTATAATTGATTTTCTTAGTACCCTTAGTTAATCTCATAAGAGTAGGATTTTCTTCTATAAACTTATCAAACTTAGCTACATACTCATCACAGAGCTTTTCTTTCTCCGCCATCTCTGCATTAAATTTTACAGAGAGCTCCTTAGCATAATCCTCACGGATCTCTACACCTCTAAGCTCCATATCCATACAAACATCAATAAGAGGCATCTCAATATCTCTAAACACATGATAGAGCTTTCTGTAGTCTGCTCTCGGATGATCCTCTCTAAGATACTTTTTCTGGAATTGATACAGAGCCCATGTTTTAAAACCATCGTTAGCTCCATAAATAGCAAAAATATCAATAGGAATATAGTTACACGGGATACCCTCAAAGAGATCTCCAAAATCCTCATCTGAGCCCTCCCCATTGAGGATATACTTGTTATACATCGGTTTTAATCCGTGTTTCTCATTCTCATTGAGTACCCATCCAGCTATATTAGTATCCCACCATACATTAGCGATCCTCTGCCCCCACTGGAAAGTAACTACTTTATCATCAAACTTAATATTATGATTGATGCACTTAAGGGATCCGTTAGCCAGATAAGGGAGCATAACCGCCTTACACTCCTCCTCTGTCATTTGCCCCTCAACTCTCTTATTCTGGAGATCCGTATGATTAAACGGTACATAGAAACTAGGGAGATCTGGATTATATAAACAGATACCTACTAAAATATCGTTATACACATCCAGCCCTGTAGTTTCCACATCCAGTACATACTCACTTACTCCAGTTAAGTAGGTTTCCATTACCTCCTTAAGCCTCTCTGGAGTACGGATAATCTCATACTCTCCCTCAGCATGGAGCCTACCGCTCTTTACCAGCTCATTTATTACCTCCAGCCCTTTAAGTAAGGTATTCTGGTTTCTTTTCAAATTTATATTACATACTTTTTTATGAGCTAATCTACTACTAAGATCCTCCAGATCCACGCTCTCTCTACTCATATCTACCTTTATCTCTCTTGCCATCCTGTATCCTCCTGTTAAAAAAAAAACGTGAGGGGCTCTTAATTTTACCCCTCACTCTTACCTCATTTCCCAGCTTTATAGAGGTTCTCTCTCAATGAGCCCATTTTCTGTATGTTAGGATATATTTAGGCGGTAAACACTCACATTCACACTTATACCTATCAATCCGCTCCTTTATGTTTTGTCTGCCAAGAGATTACAACTTACTTAAAATACTCTTGTAGCTCCTGCTCCGCTGTCATTGTTACTATCGTTATTGTTACCCTTGTTAAGCTGTAATCTACCCTCGATAGCCTTAATCTGATCCTCACGATCCAGATCTAAGATAAGTGAGCCTACTAAGTTCTGAGGCTCTGGGATCTCCATCTCACTAGGATCCTTAGGGAAATACTGGTATGTAGTCTTAAGGCTACCCTTTGCTCCAGATCTCTTAATCTTAATATCTCTCTTAGTGAGATCTCCGTACTCTCCAGCTAAGCCGATAAGGTTCTTAATATCTGTTAAGCCTCTCTCCCAGAGCTGTACCTGCTTATCCTTATCTTTCTCATCCTTGTTAATCATCTGTAAGAACATTCTAAGCTGAGGCTTATTACCACTCTTACAAAACTCACAGCTCTCTCCTTTACAGAGGCAAGTACGATCTCTACCGCTACCGTCTACATCTAATTTGTGTACCTCGTAGATGGGAAAATCATAATCTGTTTCTCCATCCTTTACTCCTACCTCGCCCTTATGGAGGAGGCGTACTGTAGCTGTATCTCCATCATCCTTTAACTGAAACCAGCCTGTTTTAGAAAATCCTCCATTGTCATACTTGTTAATAAGATCCTGTAATCCCATTTCTGTATCCTCCTGTTTTTCCTTGATTATTTTTTTTCTATAACTACAGCATCAAAGCCTTTACAGCTCCTACCATGCTGTTGATAGCAAAACGCTTATCCACATTCTTTCCTACCAGCACATCCGCCTTATGCTCACTCTTTTTAGTAAGCACTACAGCCTCTCCTTTTAAGATGGCTAACAGGGTTCTTAAACTACTCATACCGCTTACCTCCTCGCTTTTCGTGATAAATAACTTAATCACATCCGCCCAGATTATTTAGACAGCATATTGATAACCAGCTAAAATAAATTTCTTTTTAAGGTTCTTGATATGCCAGCTCACGGTAGCATTAGTAATATTAAGAGCCTTAGCAATCTCTCCCTTAGCTCCTCCAGCCATGAGGATATTTACCGCTACCTGCTCCTTATCATTGAGCTGTAAACTATCTAAGAGATCCATAAACTCTACAGAGCTAAAATCCTTACACTCTACCTCAAAAGTGCTATCTGTTTCTGTACCACCCTCTTTATTGATCTCAGATAACCGATCTAAGCTATCTGGAGTGGTACCTGTAAATCTTTTCTGGCGTGTAGCCTCGTTGTATAAACGGTTAAGGTGCTGACGTACATAAACCTTAAGGAGAGTAGAAAAAGCTACTCCCTGCTCTGGATCGTAATCCTCTATAGCTCTAAGCATCGGTATATAACTCTCACTTGTAAGATCCTCTAACTCAGAATTAGGGATAGAGGTTAAATAAGGGGATACCAAAAGGTTAATAAGCCCCTTGTTAGCCTCTATGAGCTCTTTAAGATAGCTCTCATCTCTACTCTCTTTGTACGCTTTAATAAGTTCCTCATTTGTTCCTGTAATAAATCCTTTACTCATCCTGTTTTCCTCCTTTAATATCCTGTGAGATGGTCTTTCCAGCCATCTCCGTACTCTTTGACAAGATCGTTAATGTCCTTTAGGCTCGTATGCCATTTGAGGTTGATAAACCGAAAACCTTTAGGTATCAGTAACCTCTTGATCTGGGAGGCTCCTTTTCTCCCTGCATCATCGTTATCTGTGGCAAGTACGAACCGCCTAAAAGGTGTACGCTCCAGCTCTTTACACTGCTCCTCTGAGATATGTGATCCCATGATGGCTACCGCTGGTACTCCATAAGAGATAAGGCTGAGAGCATCTATCTCACTCTCTGTAATCCAAACCTCCTCTATCTGATCCGCTGTACCCCAGCTAAAAGATCCGTTAAGGATCTCCCAGAGCCCAAACACTACGGAGGTTTTATCTACCTCTTTTGCGTTATAAAAATGCTTTCCAGCTATGCTCCTGCCTTTGTAAAAGATCACTTTCCCATCCATGCCCCTTACAGGGAAAAGTACTGTTTTATCCTCTGGATCAAACCCCAGCTCATAAGCCTCTAACACCCAGTTAGCTATCCGCCTTTTATGTAAGTACCTACACGCCTCCTCACTCTGTAGGAGGTTCTGTGTGTACTGCTTTACTAAGCTCTCCTCCAGTACTGAGGATTTAGCTATGGATCCTCTGTACATATCCAGATCTGGGAGCTCTCTCTCCTCCGTCTGGTAGTTGTACTGATTTACTAGCCACTTAAAGCCCTCTACTGGGCTACTCAGCCCTAACAGATCTGCTACAAACTGAGGTAGATCCGCTGTGTATCCACAGGTGTAGCAATGCACCGTACCAGCCTCGTAGGTCTTATCCTTTGTTACCTTTTGCTGTAGGAGCACTCCGCAAGATGGGTTATGCTCCTTACCGTTTGCGTGAAAAGGGCAAGTACACATAAGATCCGATCCTGTGTTTTTAATCTCCTTAAGTAGCCCTGCTCCGTAGAGCTGGAGCTTAAGATCCTTAAGTACCTGCTCTACTGTGGCTACTATTGGAGTTTTCCAGATCGTTATCACTTTTTAGCCTTTGCCTTTTTAGGAGCTGTGAGCTTAAGCATTACTACCTCTGTTACCTTTAAGGCATCTGCTAATACTTCCTGTGGCAACTCTCCAGCCTCTACCGCCTTAAGAGTTGCATCCTCATCTACAACCTCTTTAGTTGCGATACAGCTAGTAAGGTTTCTCTCATGGAGTTCTGCTAAGAGCTTTTCCTCATCCATGCTCTTACGCTCCTGCACAATTCGCTCAAAGCGGTATCCAGCCTCATCCGTGTAATCACTTTCTCCAGCCTCTAACATCGCATCCTTAAGGAGTGCCTTGTATTTCTCCTCCTCTTTCTTTGCACTGTCTAAGGCTAACTTTCTGGCTTTATAAGCCTCCTTTAACTCTGCTAAATTCATTAGCTTGTACCTCCTTTATCTCTGTTTTATTGTATATCATTCTCTGTTTAATAGAGATTGATAGCAAAAATATATGAGGGGAGTACCCCCTCTGTGTTCTCTCTGTTTCTCAGAGAACAATTATAATATAATCCTGTTTTACAGAGATGTCAATACCTAATTTTCTGTTTTACAGAGTTTTATCTCTGTTTTACTTTACTTTTTCTCTGTAATACTGTATAATTAACTTATCCCTCAAAGGAGAGGAGGTGTAAAAACAATGAGTACATTTGCTAAAGCACTTACCTACTACCTAGCGGTAAAAGGTAAAACTCAGCAAGATCTAATCAACGATCTCCACTACAGCTCCTCTACAGTTTCTCAATGGTGTACTGGAAAGAACACTCCTAGAATGGATAGGATTGAGGCTGTAGCAACTTATCTAGGGATAGATGCTACGGATCTCCTAAGAGATCCAGAGATTTTCTCACAGGAAAAGTTTTCTACTGATCCTGCTTTAATCTCAAAGATCTTAGAGAGTAAGCCCTCTCTATACGATTTATTTAAGCTATCTATCTCACTATCAGATAAGGATCTGGAGCTACTTAAGGGATTAGCTCAACGCATCAATGAGCTACAAAATCTTAAAGAGGAGTAATCCTCTGGATGGAGCCAGCCTGCAAAAGCTGGCTCTTTTTCTTTATCAAAACTCAACCGTAATCTTCTTTACGCCAGCGTCTTTTACAGCCTTTATGGTATCTGCAATAAACTCATTCACACAAATTTCTGCAAGCCCCTCATCTGCATCCAGATCGCTCATAAGCTGATTATTTAACATTTTACACTCATTAAGCTCCGCCTCTAAATTTTCAATATAGGCTTTCTGTTTAAGCGATACATCCATAAGATGCTTAACCTCGTCTAAATCGTTAATATGTCTATGATCTCCTAACATCTCTCCTACAGGCATTTCCAAATAATCACAAATTTCCATTAACTTCTCAATGTCTGGTAAATGGGCTCCTCTCATCCACCCATTTACTGTAGTAGGCGGTACCTCCAGCACCTTAGCAAGCTCTACCTGCTTAATCCCTCTCTCTGAAACTGCTTTGTGTAAATTTTTTGCAAACTGTCCTTTAATCATCTTTTTTTCCTCCTATAAATTAAAAAGCTGGGATCTGTGTCTCACTCTCACGCTCTCTAAGAGGTGTAGAGTTTCCAGCCTTTGAAAAATCCATATAAGCCAGAGGGATACCGTACAGATCACTAAGCTCCTGTGCTTTCTCCATCTTAGGAGCTGTCTTACCTGTTTCCCAGCTAACAATAGTCTTATCACTACAACCTAAGATCTCTGCTACCTCTGCCTGTGAGTATCCTGCCTGTATCCTGCAAGCGGAGAGCCTCCATTTCATTTCAAAGTAGTTCATTAACTAGCCCTCCCTGCTTTATATTTTTCCAGAGCCTCCTCTGTTACAAACTTCTTAAGAGTAGGGATCATTACCTCACGCTCTACAGCCTCCAGCTTTCCGCTCTGGATATTTCTGTATACATTTCTCTCACTACAGCCTAAGATCTGGGCTACCTCCTCTACTGTGTAGGCTTTCTCCTGTGGCTCCTCCTGCTTTTCCTCTACCACCTCTACAGGAGCCTCCTCTCCAAACACTGGAACATACTTAGTCTTAAAAGCCTCACTCTGAGCTCCGATAATACGCCCTGCCATAAGATCACAGCCAGCCTTAGTAATGTGGTACAATCTACCACCCTTATCTGGATCCTCTGAGAAATACTTAGGAGCCTCATCTCCTAACTGTGTAATATATTTGCGGATCGCTCTTAAAAGGTTATCGTGCCTCTTTCCCAGCATCTCCGCTACTTCCTTACTTGTAATCGTCATATAAAAAAGTACCTCCTTTTCCGATTTACTTAACCTAATCAGAAAAGGAGGTAACATTTAGAGAAATTTTTATTATTTTTTCTTACTTAAATCAAAAATAGAGATTTTATCATTCTCTGAGTTAATTCTGGTATTAGTATCCACCACAATTTTATTATCTAAGATACCTGCTACAAGCCTCTGTATAATCTCTAACTCTCCCATCTCATGTAAATAAATAGGGTAGACATCTCCCTCATCTGTAAGATATACAGGGATGATCCTCCCCTTAGGTACTCCACCTTTAGAAACCATAATCTTTCTCTCCTCCTTTATCCTTTTCTCCATCTGGTTTATCATCCTTTTTATCCTCTGTGCTCTCCTCTGGATTTTCACTAAGGAGAGGCTTAAGGTATCCTGTGTTTACTTCCCAGATCATAAGCACCTCTTTGTTATTGATACCATATCTGTTTTTCTTAACACTGATCTTAAGAGTGCCATCTATCACGGATAAAGATAATACTCTTGTGGCGTTCTGTCCTACACCGTCACTCTCTGCCAGATCGTGGAGCTCTGGGCTCTCTCCTTTTTTACGGTTCTTAACTGCCTCACGGTTAGCCTGTGCCATAAGGAGTACAGGCTTTTTGAGCTCCTTACTCATCAAAAAGAGATCCTCTGAGATATTGTTATAAGCTATTCTAGGTATATCTGCCCTACGCTTATCACTCATAAGAGAGAGCTGATCTATTACAATCATATCCGCCCCATGCTTAATAGCTAAGCTCTTGATCTCATCCACATTAGGCTTACGCCCCTCAAAATCATCTGGAGTAACTACGATAAATCCGCTCTTTTGCTGGAGCTGTGTTATGTACTTCTCATAATCCTCCTGTAAGTACTTTGCTCCGTCTGTATCTGGTTTCTTTCCCAGAGTACCAGATCCATTAAGGAGCCCCATATTGCTAAAGTGCTTATTGAGAGTATCAAAACGAAAACCAACCATAGCGGTACTCATTTCTCCAGAGTACATAAGGATCTTATAACCCATGTTCCACGCCATCGTAGCAAAGTACTCTCCAATCCATGTTTTACCTACGTTAGTACGCCCTGTGAGTACTACCAGATCCTCTCCCCAGAGCCAGCCATTAGTAATCTCATCCAGCTTAGGGATACCTGTAGGAATACCTATAAGCCCCTTTACCTCACACCGCTTTTTATACTCTGTAAGGCGATCTCCAGCGTTAGAGATAATATCATAGCCATCTTTATTCCTGCTCACTGGTACGGATTTCTCCAGCTTTTCTATCTCCTCTTTGAGGTACTGGATCGCCTTAATACTATCCTCTTTTACTACCTTTGCTGTATCCTCAATCAGAGGCACCAACTTAGTATATGTATAAGCCTCTTTGAGCTTGTATACTAAGTAATCTGTACTCTCTGTAACCTCCAGCATTTGAAAATCTTTGAACCTGCCTAAAAAGGTTAGTTTATCTGGCATCTGCTTATAGCTGTTGTAATGCTCTATGATAAAATGGATCTCATCCTTACAGGTAAGAAACATCTCCTCTATTACTCCGTTAGAGTGGAGGATCTCCAGATCTGGAGCATCTAATACCTTACAGAGTAAGCTCTGCTCAATCATATTAGCCATTTATAATCCCCCTCCTATCTCCGCTTGTAATTTCTACTACCTGTGAGGATCCTAATACTCTACTGGCTATCCGATCCCCTAACTCGCCCCTAAGCTCCTCTGGAGAGAGGTTACTGGTATAGATCGTAGTGAGGTTATTAGATACTCTGGTATTTATAATACTTACCATCCTCTCCCTTACCCAATCTGTTACCCTCTCTGCTCCTATATCGTCTATGATAAGGAGCCTACAGGTTTTTATCATTCTAAGGATCTCATCAAACTCTGGATCTTTATTATCATAATTATCTCTGAGATCTTCTAAAAAAGTGGGGAGAAATATATATAGCCCCTCATTTTCCAGCCCTGTATTAAAAGCTATCTTCCGAAAAAAGTAACTCATAATTTTACAAGCCCATGAGGTTTTACCATTCCCTGTACTCTTTCCCCAGATATATAAACCTCTGCCCTCATCTACCATACTGAGCACATCATTTTTATAATTATCCAGAGTTGTAAACGCCTCCAGATCCTCTCCATTCTCTGGCTTAAGAGCGATAGTATAACGGTATCTCTCTGGGATCCTGCTTAAATTGTATAAAGCTCTAAGTACTCTGTAGCCTCCGCATACATCACTACAGGAGCTTTTATCTTTCTGGCAATAATCACTTGCATAGCATTTCATCCGCTTTTACCTCCTTTTGAGTAATCCTAATCACAAAAGAGGTAAAAATTTAGAGGAGAGCTTTTACACCCTCCTCCAGATTACTTAAACACAATATCTTTACCCTCAGCATCTTTAAGGGTATTACCACTAAATTTTTTACTGATCGCTGTAGGCTTTCCCTGTCTACCATAGTTCTTAAGTGGATAGAGATCTTTCCATCCCTTATCTATACTCTGATCCACAATAGCCAGAGCCACTACAGGATCTTCTCCAGCATTATCTCTAAGAGTACTAGCAAACTTTTCTACCGTAGTTACTTTAGGAGTATAATTTTTACCCCTACAGTACTGTATAAATTTACTAAGAGCCTCTTTCACAAACTTATTAACAGGATCCTCTAAGATAGTACTATAAGATCTCTTTTTAGGGGCTTTGCCCTCCATCTCTTTAGAGATGGATTTTTCTATATTATCTTTACTATCTTTATTGAGTAAAAAATTTTTACTCGTATCGGGTAAAGTTTTTTTACTCGTTGGATCTTCATCGGATAAAATTTTTTTACTCGGTCTTAAAGCTGTATAGCTGTTGTAAATGAGAGCTCCTTTAGTGGTACTACTCTTAGTGAGGAGCCCCTGCTTAACTAGGTTATCTAAAGTGTTAATTATCGTAGGTCTTGATACACCACCCAGCCACTCACAGAGGTAATCTACACTCCCTGTAAAAGCTGTGTTAGTAGTCTGAGAAAATCCGTAGATGATCGCATAGAGCATAAGTGCGTTACCCTTTAGTTTTAGCTCTGTTACCATCCAGCCCTGTACAGCAAAGTAATTATCCTCTCTTACTTTTATCTGTTTTGCCATAATTACCTCCAGTTAAGGAGAGAGGAGAGATACTCCCCCCCCCTGTAAGTATTACTCCATCTCTGAGATGGTTTTCTTAATGTTATCACAAACCTCATCAAAAGCCTGTTTAATAATAGCCTCTCTCTGCTGAGGGTTCGTACCTCCATCAATCTTAATATCCATCTTTACTGTAGGCTTACACCAGATACCACTCTTATTCTGTACACTCATACCCAGCTCTACGCTGATACCTGCTACCCTTGCTGTAAAATCATTTGCCATCTTTGTTATCCTCCATCTCTTTTAAATTCTTTTCTCTGCGTGCCATTCTACGGTTATACTCCTCCACGGATTTACAGCCCATCTTTCTAGCTACTACCTTTTTGTGGAGGAGGGTACCATTATTTTTCTGGATCTGCCTCTGCATTTTCCTCTTGAAACTGCTCACTCTTTTCTGCCTCCATTTCCTCTACGCTGTGCCACACGTTATCCCCTGTTTCAATCTCACACTCTTTATCGTGTGGATTGATAGTAACCGTTACATCACAGCTATTAGAGCTAAAGCTAGGTAATCCAGATCCATAACCACCATTACCCTTAAGTTTAGTTCCTAAGGCGGTAGAAATAATATCCTCTAAGGATTTACCATTTACCTCTAAACCGTATCCGTGATCCGATACCTCAGCATTTGTAAAACTGATTTTAAGCATCCTGCTTACCTCCTTTTCTTTTGATACTTAACCTAATCACACAAACGGTAAATTTTTAGATAGCCCTCAAAATTAAGGGCAAAAAAAAAAGAGGAGAGCTGTTACACTCTCCTCACACTTAGGGCTACTTTTTAAGTTTTGCTTTTCTCGGTAATGAGGCATAAGCCTTTATAGCCTCCAGATCCTCCTCATACCAGTATCTATAGCCTCCCTCATCTCTTACACTGGCTGGAATAGCTCCAGCATCTTCCCAGAGGCGGATAGATTGAGTAGAGGCTCCTACCAGATCCGCTACCTCTTTCCTTGTGTATACTCTTTTTCCTGTATCTGCATCTATTGTTATCGCTCTCATTATGTACCTCCATTTTGAGTTATTATACCACACCTGTATATTAAATGCTAAGTAATTTGTTAAGGATGGTTTTAATATCCTGCTTAGATCCTTTACCGTCTACTACTCGATCAATGAGATCTTTATTTTCTAACAGATAATCCTCTACCGCCTCATCTATGGTACCCTTAGCCACCATAGAGATTACATTTACAGCCCCTACGGTACCTATTCTGTGGGCTCTATCCTCAGCCTGTGCATTATCTCCGCTATTCCATGCTTTATCCATAAAGAATACATAAGAGGCTTTATTTAGAGTTAATCCAGTACCCATAGCTCCGATAGTTCCTATAGCTACTTTACAGTGTGGGTTAGTCTGGAAATTGTCTACTAATCTCTGCCTCTGCTCTGGAGGTACCTCTCCTGTAATTACAATCGGATCATATTCACTAAGCTCTATCCCCAGATCCTTAGCTATCGTGCTCCACTGAGAAAATATGATAGCCTTGTGACCGTTAGGGATAATCTCCTCCTCCAGCATCTCCTTAATACGATCCAGCTTAGGGCTATCATCTGTTAAGTTAGGATTACCGCTGGTAAGCTGTCTGAGGCGGAGAGTACAGTTAAGAGGATTAACAGAGGCTAAGATATTCTCCATATCCGCTACAATGCCATTTTTAATATCCCTGTACTGTTTTTTCTGAGCTGTGGTAAGTTCTACATACTCAGTACTGTACAGCTTAGGAGGGAGATCTAGTACCTCCTCTTTCTTTCTTCTAAGCATTACAGTATTTAACTCAGCATTGAGGCTATCTAAGTTTTTATATCCGATTACTTTATAGCCTCCGAAACCTCCCATAGTACAATAGGCATTTCTAAAACTATAAAAGGATCTCCTCTCTACTCCCAACCATGTAAGGATATTCCACAGATCCTCCGCTTTATTCATTGGAGTACCAGATAATCCTATCTTAACTGGAGCTTTCAAAAATCTAAGGGCTTTTCCCTGTTGAGAGCCTCCGTTTTTAGCCTTATGGATCTCATCAACAATAATAGCCCCTATATAGCCATCCTTAATCCCCAGATAGAGAGCATCTTGTATTTTCTCATTTCTGAGGCTCTCAATATTGATAACCCCAAAATAAGAGGAGCCTCTGTACCAGTCATTTAGCTGTTGTACTCTAACATCCATTGTCTTACCGTCTACCATTACACAGCCCTCGTTAGAGTGGATCTGGATCTCTTTCTCCCAGTTATATTTTACAGAATTTACCCCACACACAATAAGGGTTTTAATGAGCTCTTTCTTTCTGGCTACACAAATATCAATACTTTCCTTTGTCTTGCCTAAGCCCTGCTCATCTCCGATAAGTAAAGAGTTTTTCTCCATTCCATAATTAAAAGCCTCGATCTGATGAGGGAGGGGAGCTGTCTTAAAATCAAAATCTCTTACAGGCTTAATACCCTTTAGCCTCTCCTGTGTAGCCTCCCTTTTATCCTCGATCTCCTTAGTATTGAGAGCTTGTACTACAGCCTCCTCACTTTTGATATTGCTAAGCCCTACTTTCTCTATGAGAGCTGGTAGCTCATGTGCTGGGATCTCCCACGCTCTATCCTCTGGTAAATATCTCCGCTCTGCCAGCTCTTTTACCTTAGCTACAGTAGTGGGATCGTATCTAAATGAGATTTTAAAAGCATCATCAAAATAAGTACCTTTTTCCAGTTTTTCTACTGTTATCATAAAAATAAACCTCCTGTGATTTAGTCTTTATATAACTTAATCACAGGAGGTAAATATATTTAGATAACCCCTATATAAT